>JBAYOD010000034.1:0-19092 GCA_041678445.1 Burkholderiaceae bacterium
CTCTACGTACTCGACGAACCGACCGTGGGCCTGCACATGGCCGATGTCGAGAAGCTGATCCGGGTGCTGCACCGGCTGGTGGACGCCGGCAACACGCTGGTGGTCGTCGAGCACAATCTGGACATCTGGGCCGAGGCCGACTGGATCCTCGACCTCGGTCCGGACGGCGGCGTCGGCGGCGGCCGGCTGGTTGCCGCCGGCACGCCGGCTGAACTGGCCGCACGCGGGATCACGCACACGGCCAGGGCGCTGGCCGCCTTCCTGGGCGCTGCCCGGCGATGAGCGGCGCGACCCCGCCTGCGTACCGTCGCGCAGCTTTCGATCGAGGAGGAGAACGATGACCGAACGACCCGCCCCAGACCTGCAACTGCCCGCGCAGGCCGCCGAAGTCCTGAGTTTCTGGTTCGAGCAGCTCGAACCCGCCCAGTGGTGGCTCAAGGATCCGGCACTCGACGCACGCATCGCCGAGCGCTTCGCCAGCCTGCTGCAGCGCGCCCGCCGCTGCGAACTCCACGACTGGCGTACCAGTCCGCGCGGCCGCTTGGCCGAGGTGATCGTGCTCGACCAGTTCCCGCGCAACATCCACCGTGACACACCGCTGGCCTTTGCCAGCGACGCGCTCGCGCTGGCGTTGGCCCAGGAGGCCGTTGCACGCGGCGACGACCAGGCGCTGACGCAGATCGAGCGGATCTTCCTGTACCTGCCCTACATGCACAGCGAGTCGGCGCTGATCCAGCAGCGTTCGGTGGAGCTCTACGCCGCCAACGGGCTGGCTGACAACCTCGACTTCGCCGAGCGGCACAAGGTGATCATCGACCGCTTCGGCCGCTACCCGCACCGCAATGCCACGCTTGGCCGGCCATCGACCGACGAGGAACAGGCCTTCCTGCGCGAGCCGGGATCCAGCTTCTGATGGCTGGCCGGCATCCGCGGTAGCATCATGGCAACATCATGACAATGGCTGGTCCGGGCACGGGCCGGCAACGACGAACCCCTGCCAGGATCACCATGCCGCTCAGCGCCGAACTTCGCGACACCCTCGCGTCGATCACCACTGCCACCCTGACCACCGTCCTGCTCAAGAAAGGGCTGCGCAACGTCTGGCTGCGCGGCACGAAGCCGCTGCGGC
This sequence comes from Burkholderiaceae bacterium, assembly GCA_041678445.1. Lineage (GTDB taxonomy): Bacteria > Pseudomonadota > Gammaproteobacteria > Burkholderiales > Burkholderiaceae_E > Zeimonas. The sequence continues at coordinate 1,130 of JBAYOD010000034.1, forward strand.
CAGGCCAGCCCCGCCAGGTCGGCCCGGCCTTCACGCTGCGCTTCGTGCCGGCCCGCGAAGACCTCGCGACGCCGCAGTCCTGGTCCTCGCCGATCTCGACCCGGACCGCGATCGAGGCCATGCCGGCCGGCTGCATCGCCGTCGTCGACGGGCTGGGCGTCACCGACGCCGGGATCTTCGGCGACATCCTCTGCGCCCGGATGGCCCGACGCCAGGTCGCCGGCCTGGTCACCGACGGCGTGGTACGCGACCTCAGCGGCGTGCTGACCACCGGCCTGCCGGTCTGGTGCCAGGGCGCCGCAGCGCCGCCTTCGGTGGCCGGCCTGACCTTCGTGGCCTGGCAGCAGCCGATCGCCTGCGGCGGCGTGGCCGTCTTCCCGGACGACATCATCGTCGCCGACGACGACGGCGCCGTACTGATTCCGGCCGCGATGGTCGACGAGGTCACCGCGATCGCCAGCGAGCAGGAACGGCTCGAAGCCTGGATCATGACCGAGATCGACCAGGGCGCGGAGCTGCCCGGGCTGTATCCACCCAACGCCGAGAACCAGGCACGCTACGAGGCTGCCAGGCAAGGCAAGTGAGCGCTCCCGTTCCCTTGCCGATCGTGGTGATCGGCGCTGGCCCGGCCGGCCTGATGGCCGCCGAGGCCCTCGCCGACGCCGGGCTGCCGGTCGAGGTCTTCGATGCCATGCCGTCGGCCGGCCGCAAGTTCCTGCTGGCCGGGCGCGGCGGGCTCAACATCACCCATTCCGAGCCCTTCGACGCCTTCCTGTCACGCTACCGCGAACGCCGGCCGGTCATGAGCCCGCTGCTCGAATCCTTTCCCCCGGGCGCGCTGCGCGACTGGGTGCACCGCCTGGGCATCGACACCTTCGTCGGCAGTTCGGGGCGGATCTTCCCGGAGGACATGAAGGCCGCACCACTGCTGCGCGCCTGGCTGCAACGGCTGCGTGCCGCCGGTGTGCGCTTCGCCATGCGGCATCGCTGGACCGGCTGGGCCGACTGCCCGGACGGGGGGGTACCGACGCTAGCCTTCAGTACGCCCGCCGGACCGCGGACAGTGCGCTGCCGCGCCGTGGTCCTGGCCCTGGGCGGCGCGAGCTGGGCCCGCCTGGGGTCAGACGGCGCCTGGCTGGGCGTGCTGGAACAGGCCGGTATCCCGGTGGCGCCGCTACGGCCAGCCAACTGCGGTTTCGATCTCGGCTGCCTGCCCGACCGGGATACTCCGGGCTGGTCGACCCATTTCGCCGAGCGCTTCGCCGGCCAGCCGCTCAAGACCGTGGCCGCCCGCACCGACGCTGGTGCCAGCGCTGATGCTCGTGCCGATACCGGCCCTGATGCGAGCGTGGGTGCAGATGCGAGTGCCGACATCGGCGAAAACGAAGCCGGCTGGCGCACCGGCGACTTCCTGATCACCGACACCGGCATCGAAGGCACCCTGGTCTACGCCCTGTCGGCCGAACTGCGCGATGCGATCGCCAGCCAGGGCAGCGCCAACCTGTACGTCGACCTCGTCCCCGGTCGCAGCCTGGAACGCCTGACGGGCGATCTCGCCAAGCCGCGCGGCGGGCGCTCGCTTGTCAACCACCTGCGCGCCCGGGCCGGTTTCGACCCGGTCCGCACGGGCCTGCTGCGCGAGGTACTGGGGCCCGGCGAGTTCGGTGTCCGGGCGGCCGACGCAGCCGCCTTCGCCGCCACCATCAAGGCTCTGCCCCTGCCGCTGGCTGCCCCGCGGCCGATCGACGAGGCTATCAGCAGCGCCGGCGGCGTGCGCTTCGAGGCGCTCGACGATGCGCTGATGCTGCACGGGCGGCCCGGCGTATTCTGTGCGGGCGAGATGCTCGACTGGGAGGCGCCGACCGGCGGCTACCTGCTGAACGCCTGCATGGCCACCGGTCTGGCCGCCGGCCGCGGTGCTGCGGCCTTCGTCCGGGCGGCAGGCTGAGACCTGTTCGCGTTCGCGCTCGAACGGCACGGACGGCGCGGCGGGCCAGGACGCGGGGCGAGGCTTTTGGCGCCGGCCCCCCGCCCAGCCCCCGCACCTTGGCTGCCCCCAGGCGCCCGAACGCGAAGCCGCATGAGCCATCGCCCCGGCGGCCGACGACGGCGGTAGACTCTTGGGCCCTGCCAACCGATCGACGAAACGATGCGCATCGAAAACACAGTCGCCGGCATGCGCGACGCCCTGATCGCTCCCAGCCGTATCGGCGCGGCGATCGGCCTGGTTCCGACGATGGGCAACCTGCATGCCGGCCACCTCGCGCTGGTGGCGGAAGCCCGGCGGCGGGCCGGCCCCGACGGACTGGTCTGTGCGAGCATCTTCGTCAACCGGCTGCAGTTCGGCGCTGGTGAAGACTTCGACAAGTATCCGCGCACCTTCGAACGCGACTGCGCCCTGCTTGCCGAAGCCGGCTGCAACCTGCTGTTCGCGCCCGACGAGCGGTCGATGTACCCGGAGCCGCAGACTTTCCAGGTCATTCCCGACCCGGCCCTGGCGAACATCCTCGAGGGCGCCTCGCGCAGCGGCCATTTCGACGGCGTGTGCACGGTCGTGATGAAGCTGTTCACGATCTGCCGGCCGACCCTGGCGGTGTTCGGCAAGAAGGACTACCAGCAGCTGAGGCTGATCCGCAAGATGGTCGAGCAGTTCGCGATGGCCATCGAGATCGTCGGCCACGAGACCATTCGCGAGGCCGACGGCCTCGCAATGTCGTCACGCAATGCTTACCTCGACACCACGCTGCGCAGCCGGGCGTCGGGACTCAACCAGGCCCTGCGCGAACTGGCCGAAGCGGTTCGCACTGCCCGGCGCAACGGCGCCGCAGCCGCCCTCGACCCGGCCGCCCTGAGCGAACTCGAAGCCCGGGCCACGGCCGAACTGGCCGGGCGTGGCTGGCAGCCCGACTACCTGAGCGTGCGCCGCCAGCGCGACCTGCTGCCGGCAACGGCTGCCGAACTGGCCGGCGACGAAGCCCTGGTGGCGCTCGGTGCGGCCCGCCTCGGCACGCCGCGGCTGATCGACAACATCGAGATCTGAACGCCTGCCCCGGAGGCGACCGCGGCCGTCAGGACGGCGCGGCGCCCCGGGACGACGCGGCGCCTCAGGCCGGCGTGGCGCGATACCAGGCCACGCCGTCGGCGTCGGTGCTCACGCTGACCTGGCCGCGCCCGAGCAGGTAGTTGAGGTGGGCCAGCGTCTCGCCGGTCGCAAGACTGAGCAGCCGGGGATCGTCGATCGGGCGCTCGAACAGCGAACCGAAGACAGCGACCGCGCGGGCGGGCTGCGCCAGCCGGCGGCGCAGGCGACCAAGCGCCTGGCGGTGGCCGGCGCGCAGGTAGTCGAGACGCGCGTGCAGGCCGCGAAAGGGTTCGTTGTGCGCCGGCAGCACCAGCACGTCGTCGGGCACCCGCTCGCGGAGCCGTTCGAGCGAGCGGATCCAGCCGTCCAGCGGGTCTTCCTCGGGTTCGGTCGGAAACACCGAAACGTTCGACGAGATCTTCGGCAGGACCTGGTCGCCGGAGATCAGCAGCTTCAAGGCCGGACACCACAGGCAGGCGTGTTCGGGAGAATGCCCGGTGCCGGTCACCACCTGCCAGTCGTGCTCGCCTATCCTTAGGGTCTGACCATCGTGCAGGCGCTGGAAGCTCTCCGGCAGCCGGTAGATCATCTTGCCGAAGTAGCCGAAGCGGGCGCGGTAATACTCGAGCGCTTCGTCGTCCCAGCCGGCGGCCCGGTAGAAGCGGATGCCCGCTTCCGGCGCCTCGCGGCCAGTGTCGGTGAACAGCACCCGGCAGTTCAGGTATTCGAGCCGGGTCATCAGCAGCGGGCAGTCGTACTTGCGGGTCAGCCAGCCGGCCATGCCGACGTGGTCCGGATGCATGTGCGTGACCACGACCCGCGACACGCCCTCGGCCAGCGGCCCGTCGGCGGCCAGCAGCCGCTGCCAGATGGCCACGACCTCGGGAATCTGCACGCCGGCGTCGACGACCGTCCAGCGGGCGCCATCGCGGATCAGCCACAGGTTGATGTGGTCGAGCTTGAACGGCAGCGGCATCTTCAGCCACAGCACGCCGGGCGCGACTTCGCGCAGTTCGCCGGCGGCAGGCGGGTCGCCGCACGGATACTCGAGGGTCGGGCGGACCCGCCGCTCGTCGGCATCGCCGGCGGCGATCGCGGATTGATCGGACATCGGAGGGGATCCTGGGGAAGGATTCGGGAAAGGACTCGACCCCCGCGATTCTATGCCTGTCCTGAAGTCACCGCGCCCGGACCGGAACCGCTGCGCCCGGACCGGAACCGCTATGCCTGTCCCGGCACCGGCCGCAGCCGCGCCGGCCCCAGCGCCCGCTCGGTGAGCCCCAGTTCACCGAAGCGGGCCGGCAACGGCTGGCCCTGCACCAGCGCAGCACAGGCCTCGCTCATTCCCGCCGAACTCTGGATGCCGTAGCCGCCCTGGGCCGCCAGCCAGAAGAAACCGGCCGCCTCCGGATCGAAGCCGCCGACCAGGCCGCCGTCAGGCACGAAGGAGCGCAGCCCGGCCCAGGTCCGGGCCGGGCGCCGGATTTCGAGCGTGGTCCAGGTCTGGATCCGGTCGATGCCGATGGCCACGTCGAGTTCCTCGGCGACCACGTCGTGGGGCGGCACCGGATCGGCGTTGGCCGGCGAGCCGAGCAATTGGCCGGCATCGGGCTTGACGTAGAACGATTCGTCGACGGCGATGAAGGCCGGCCAGCCCTGCACGTCGACCCCCGGCGGCGGCGCGAAGACGAAGGCGCTGCGCCGCTTCGGCTGCAGGCCGATCGGCGCGACTCCGGCCAGCGCCGCCACTTCGTCGGCCCAGGCGCCGGCGGCATTCACCACCACCGGTGCCCGCCAACTGCGTCGACCGTCGCCGACCCGCCAGTCCGACCCCGGCCCGCCGGTCCGCTCGATGCTGACCACCGGTGCGTTGCACTCGACGACCACCCCCATGCGCCGGGCGCCCCGCAGATAGGCCTGCAGCAGGGCGTCGACGTCGATGTCCATCGCGTCGGGTTCGAGCACACTGCCGATCACCGACTCGCGCAGGACCGGAACCAGCCGGTGGGTCTCGGCCGCATCCAGGCGGCGAACGCTCGGCGACAGCGCCCGCGCGGATTCGTACTGGGCATCGAGCAGCGCACGTTGATCCGCCGTGGCGATCGTCAGAGCGCCACGTGCCGACAGCACCGGATGCTCGCAGAATCCCGCCGGCGGCGTGAACAGGAAATCACGGCCGGCCAGCGTCAGCGCCTGCACCTGCGGCGGACCATAGCTCTCCAGGTAGAGGGCCGCCGAGCGGCCGGTGCTGTGCATGCCCGGGGCCGCTTCGCGCTCGAGCACGACGACCCGGCCGTGCGGTGCCAGCCGCCAGGCCAGCGAAGCCCCGGCAATCCCGCCCCCGATGATCAGCCAGTCACACGACTGCTGGCCACGCTGTCCGGCAGATTCGCCGATCCCGCCATGTTCCGTCACCTCGTGCCTCCGCAGACGCCGGTGGCCGCACCACCGTGCCCGTCATTCTGCGTCAACCACCCGACAATGTCAGAATGATCGTTTTCCAGATCAGGAGATCGACGGCATGTACGAGCCGCTCAGCCTATATATCGACGGACAGTTCATCGGCGCAGACGGCCGCAAGACCCAGCCGGTGACCAACCCGGCCGACGACACCGTACTCGGCCAGCTGCCGCATGCCAGCAGCGAAGACCTCGACCGCGCCCTGGCCGCCGCCCGGCGGGCCTTCGACGACTGGAAGCGGGTCGCGCCGCTCGAGCGCAGCGCGATCCTGCGCAAGGCCGCAGCCCTGCTGCGCGAGCGCGCCGAGACGGTTGCCCGCAACATCACCCTGGACATGGGCAAGCCGCTGGCCGAAGCCCGCGCCGAGATCATGGGCTGCGCCGAGCACATCGAATGGAATGCCGAGGAAGGGCGGCGGATCTACGGCCGCGTGATTCCGCCGCGCCACCCCGACGTGCGCCAGATGATGGTGCGCGAGCCGGTCGGCGTGTGCGCGGCCTTCACCCCGTGGAACTTCCCGGCCAGCCAGGCCGTGCGCAAGATCGCCGCCGCCCTCGCGTCGGGCTGCACGCTGATCCTGAAGGGCCCCGAAGACGCGCCGAGCGCCGTCGTCGCCCTGGTGCGCGCGTTTCACGATGCCGGCCTGCCGGCCGGCGTGCTGAACATGGTCTGGGGCGTGCCGCCGGAAGTGTCCAGGCACCTGATCGAATCGCCGATCGTGCGCAAGATCTCGTTCACCGGCTCGGTGCCGGTCGGACGCGAGCTCGCCGCCATGGCGGCCCGGCAGATGAAGCGCAGCACGATGGAGCTCGGCGGCCATTCGCCGGTCATCGTGTTCGAGGATGCCGATGTCGACCGCGCAGCCGACCTGCTGCAGGCCTTCAAGTTCCGCAATGCCGGTCAGGTCTGCGTATCGCCCAACCGCTTCTACGTCCACGAGAAGATCTACGACCGCTTCCTCGCCCGCTTCATCGAGAAGACCCGCCAGATGAAGGTGGGCTCCGGGCTCGAGGCCGACGTGCGCATGGGCCCGCTCGCCCACGAACGCCGGCTGCCCACGATGGAAGCCTTCATCGAGGACGCGAGCGTGCGCGGCGCGAGCATCGAGCTGGGCGGCACGCGCTTGTTCGAACGCGGCCAGTTCTTCGCGCCGACGATCCTCACCGACGTTCCCGAGGACTCGCTGGTCATGACCACCGAGCCCTTCGGACCGATCGCACCGTTCGCACGCTTCAGCGATACCGAGGACGTGCTGCGCCGCGCCAACGCCCTGCCCTACGGCCTTGCCGCCTATGTCTTCACCTCGTCGCTGAAGAACGCCCACGCCGCCGCCAGCGGCCTGGAGGCCGGCAACGTCAACATCAACCACTTCGGCATGGCACTGGCCGAAACCCCGTTCGGCGGGATCAAGGACAGCGGCTGGGGCAGCGAAGGCGGCCAGGAAACCTTCGACGGCTACCTGAACACCAAGTTCGTCACCCAGCTCAACTGAGCTGCAGGCCGGAAGGCCGGGGCACTGAAGGCCGGGAGACCGTGCTCACCCCGGTCTCCCGGCCGAGCACGGCCCGGTTACCGCCTCAGGCAAGCGAGGCAATCACCTTGCGCAGGGTCGTGAAGATCCGGTCGATGTGGCCGGCGTCGATGATCAGCGGCGGCGACATCGCAATGGTGTCGCCGGTCACACGGATCATCAGCCCGGCATCGAAGGCTTCGACCATCGCCTCGTAGCCGCGGGCACCCACCTCTCCGGCGCGCGGCGCCAGCTCGATCGCACCCACTAGGCCGATGTTGCGGATGTCGATGACGTTGGGCAGGTCGCGCAGCGAATGGACGGCGTCTTCCCATGGCTGCTCGAGCGTCGCACCACGGGTCAGCAGGCCCTCTTTCCGGTAGATGTCCAGCGTGGCCAGGCCGGCCGCGCAGGCCAGCGGATGGCCGGAATAGGTATAGCCGTGGAACAGTTCGATCGTTCCCTGGGGCGCGTTCATGAACGCCTCATGGACCTTGCCGGTCGTGAAGACGGCACCCATCGGCACCGCGGCATTGGTCAGCCCCTTGGCCGAGGTGAACAGGTCGGGCTTGACGCCGAAGCGATCGGCCGCAAACGGCGTGCCCAGGCGGCCGAATCCGGTGATCACCTCGTCGAAGATCAGCAGGATGCCGTACTTGTCGCACAGCGCCCGCAGCCGGTCGAGGTAGCCCTTGGGCGGGATCAGCACGCCGGTGGAGCCGGCCACCGGCTCGACGATGACCGCGGCGATCGTCTCGGCGCCGTGCAGGGCCACCAGCCGCTCGAGGTCATCGGCCAGATGGGCGCCCCAGGCCGGCTGGCCGCGCGAGAACGCATTGTGCTCGAGGCTGTGGGTATGCGGCAGGTGATCGACTGCCGGCAGCAACGCGCCCGAGAAGGCCTTGCGGTTGTTGACCATGCCGCCGACGGAAATGCCGCCGAAGCCGACACCGTGGTAGCCGCGCTCGCGGCCGATCAGCCGGGTACGCTGGCCCTCGCCGCGGGCCCGGTGATAGGCCAGCGCGATCTTCAGCGCCGTGTCGACAGACTCGGAACCGGAGTTCACGAAGAAGACCTTCTCGAAGCCTTCCGGGGCGATCTCGATCAGGCGGTTGGCAAACTCGAAACCCACCGGGTGGCCGAACTGGAAGGACGGGGCGAAGTCCATGTCGCGCAACTGGCGGGCGGCGGCTTCGACGATCTCTTCGCGGCCATGCCCGGCGTTCACGCACCACAGGCCCGAGGTGGCATCGATGATCTCGTCGCCCTCCGGGGTGTAGTAGAAAACGCCCTTGGCGCCGGCCACCATCCGTGGCCTGGCCTTGAACTGACGGTTGGCGGTGAAAGGCATCCACCAGTGGCGCATGTCGACGCCGGTGCCGGCGGCCAGGGACTTGCTCTCGGGGGCATTCATCTCATCGGACTCCTCTGTACGGGCCCGTGCGGGCAGGCGCCGCGCGACGGACCACCCCGCCCGGCAGGGCCGCGGGCGGACGGCGCCCCGCGCGGCTGGGGCTGGTCTCGGCCATCTGCGGCATGTTAGCGCGCTACACTGCAGTATCCAAACCCTGCTGGCGGCCTGCCCGGCTGCCGTGCCGAAATGACCGACCTCTCCACTGCCGCACCGATCGCGACACTCGAACGCCTGGTCGCCTTCGACACCATCAGTTCCAACAGCAACGCCGCCCTGATCGACTGGGCGGCCGAGCGGCTCGAATCACTCGGGGCGCAGGTCCTGGTCCAGCATGCGCCGGAACCCGGCAAGGCCAACCTGTTCGCCACCATCGGCCCGACCGACGTCCCCGGCCTGATGCTTTCCGGCCACTCCGACGTGGTTCCGGTGGCCGGCCAGAACTGGGCGTCCGATCCCTTCGTGCTCACCCGCCGCGGTGACAAGCTGTACGGGCGCGGCTCGGCCGACATGAAGGGCTTCATCGCCTGCGTGCTCGACTCCGCGCCGCGCTTCGCGGCGGCGAAACTCAGGCAGCCGCTGCACATCGCGCTGTCATACAACGAAGAAACCGACATGCACGGCATGCGCCAGCTGGCCGGTCATTTCGCCACCGCGGCCGTCAAGCCTGCGGCCTGCCTGATCGGCGAGCCCACGTCGATGCAGGTGGTCGTCGCAAACAAGGGCGCGGCCGGCTTCCGGGTCAGGGTGCGTGGTCATTCGGTCCACTCGTCGCTGCGCGACAGCGGCGTCTCGGCAGTCGAGATCGCGGCCGAGATCATCCACTTCATCGGTACGCTGCAGGCATCGCTGCGCGACGCAGGCCGCCACGACGGCTTCGAGTTCCCCCACACCAGCGTGCATGTCGGCCGCATCCAGGGCGGGACCGCTCACAACATCACCGCCAGGGACTGCGAGTTCCTGCTCGAGATCCGGGTGCTGCCCGGCAGCCTGCGCGCCGCCGAACTGATCGGTCGCGTACAGACCTTCTGCGACGGCCTGCTGCCGGCCATGCAGGCGATCTCGCCCGATTGCGGCATCACGATCGAATCGATCTTCGACACGCCGCCGCTCGACGAAACGGGCAACACCTATCTGGCCCGGGCGATCATGCCGCTGTGCGGCCACGCCGTACCGGGGCGGGTCAGCTTCGGCACCGAGGCCGGCATCCTGCAGGACATCGGCGTTCCCACCGTGGTCTGCGGCCCGGGGCGGATCGCCGTTGCCCACCAGCCCGACGAACACGTCGAGATCGAGCAGCTCGAGCAGTGCATGAAATTCCTGGGGGTGCTCGCCAACCGGATGGAAGCGGGTCTCGCGCTGCAGGGTTGATCGTGCCCCCGCGGTTGCCTGACATCCGCGGTTGCCTGACATACTGGTATACCAGTACGATTGCATCCGTCGCCTGCAGTGTCGATCGCGGGCGTAGCCGACGGACACCGCGGCATATCGATAACGAGAGGAGTATCCAGCATGACACGACGCAAGCTGCTCGGCGCAATGAGCGCCGCCGCAACGGTTCTGACAATGGGCCTGGCCAGCAGTCCGGCCCTGGCTGCCTGGCCGGAGCGGCCGATCCAGATGGTGGTGGCCTGGGGTGCCGGCGGCGGCACCGATGCCGTGGCCCGCTTCATGGCTGCCGAGCTCGAGAAGTCCCTCGGCCAGCCGGTCAACGTCGTCAACCGTACCGGCGGCAGCGGCGTCGTCGGGCATCAGGCGATGGCCATGGCCAAGCCCGACGGCTACACGCTGGGCCTGGTCACCGTCGAGATCACGATGATGCGCCACGCCGGACTCACCCAGCTGAGCTACAAGGACATGACGCCGGTCGCGCTGGTCAACTACGACCCGAACGCGGTGTTCGTGCGCAACGACTCGCCGATCAAGGACGCCAACGAGCTGCTCGCAGCGGTCAAGGCCAACCCCGGCAAGCTGAAATCGGCCGGCACCGGCCAGGGCGGCATCTGGCACCTCGGCCTGGCCGGCATGCTGGTCGAATCCAAGCTGCCGGGCAACGGCGTCACCTGGGTGCCCAGCCAGGGCGCCGCACCGGGTCTGCAGGATCTGGTCGCCGGCGGCCTCGACATGGTGTCGTGCTCGCTGCCCGAGGCCCGGGCGCTGATCGACGCCGGCCGTGTCCGCCCGCTGGTGCTGATGCACACGCAGCCCGACGCCCTGTTCCCGAAAGTGCCGCTGCTCAAGGACATCACCGGCAGCGACTGGACCAACGGCGCCTGGCGCGGCATCGTCGGTCCGAAAGGCATGCCGCAGGAAATCGTCGACAAGCTGGCGCCCGCCATCAAGAAGATCTACGACTCCAAGGCCTACAGCGACTTCCTGGCTTCGCGCGGCTTCGGTGCGGCCTGGGCCGGACCGGCCGAGTTCGGCGAGTTCATGGCCAAGGAAGACGCGTCCAAGGGCGCGGTCATGAAGGCCGTCGGCCTGGCCAAGTAAGCCACGGCGCCCACTGCGCGCCAGGCATCGTCCGGTGACCCCGAAGCGCTTCCGTGCCCGCGCCTCGGGGTCCACCGCGACCCTGATCCCGATGGCCGGCCCGGAGCGCTTTCCGGGCATCCGCTCCGCCCCCACCCGAGGTAGGCAATCGTGCGTGTGAACGATGCACTCATCGGCGCAGTCCTGTTGCTGCTGTCGCTGGCCGTCCTGTGGCATGTCCGCGACTTCCCGCCGATTCCCGGACAGCGCTATGGTGCCGCGCTGTTCCCCGCCGTCATCGCCGCCGGGCTGGCCATCACCTCGGCCCTGCTGGTGCGCAAGGGCCTGAAAAGCGGCGAACCGCTGTTCGCGACCGAAACCATCAGCCGGCAAGGCGTGGTGGCCTCGATCACCACGATCGCGGTGCTGGTCTTCTACATCCTGTTTGCCGAGTTCCTGGGTTTCGTCCTGTGCGCAGTGCTGCTGCTGGTCGCCCTGATGTGGAGCTATGGGGTGAGCTGGAAGGTGAACCTGCCGGTTGCAGTCGTCTCGACCCTGGTCATCCATGCCGGCTTCTACCGGGTGCTGAAAGTGCCGCTGCCCTGGGGGCTGCTGCAACCGGTCGCCTGGTAAGCGACGCAAACGACGCAAGCGACGGGGAGAAATCATGGAAGCCGTCCTCACCGCAATCGACATGGTTTTCAGCGCCGATGTGCTGCTGGCCATGGTCGGCGCAGCCCTGTTCGGCCTGTTCGTCGGTGCCGTTCCCGGGCTGACGGCCACGATGGCCACCGCGCTGCTGGTGCCGATCACCTTCTTCCTGCCGCCGGTACCAGCCGTGGCGACCATGGTCACCGCCACCGCGATGGCCATCTTCGCCGGCGACATTCCGGGCTGCCTGGTGCGCATTCCCGGCACGCCGGCCTCGGCAGCCTACGTCGACGAATCCTATGCGATGACCCGCAAGGGCCTGGCCGAGACCGCGCTCGGCATCGCCCTGGTCTTTTCGGCGATCGGCGGCTTGTTCGGCACGCTGGTCCTGATCGTTGCCGCACCGGCGCTGGCCGAGTTCGCGTTGCAGTTCAGTTCCTACGAGTACTTCTGGCTGGTGCTGCTCGGCCTGACCTGCGCAGTCTTCATCACCGGTGACGAGCCGATCCGCGGGCTGGTCATGCTGTTCCTCGGCTTGCTGGTCGGAACCGTCGGCCTCGAGAACCCGGCGGCCCACCCCCGCTTCACCTTCGGCAATGCCGATCTGCTGGGCGGCGTCAGCCTGATCCCGGCCATGATCGGCATGTTCGCGATCTCCGAGATCCTGAGATTCTCGGCCAATCCGGTCAAGATCGACGCAATCTCCCATCAGGTCGGCGCCGTCTTCCGGGGCATGGGCCGGATGGCGTCCAAGTACCGCTGGCAGACCTTGCGCGGCAGCGTGCTGGGCACAGGCGTCGGTGCCCTGCCCGGGGCCGGCGCCGACATCGCGGCCTGGATGTCGTATGCGATGAGCCGCAAGCTGTCCAAGGAGCCGGAAAAATTCGGCACCGGCCACCCCGAAGGCCTGGTCGAGGCCGGTGCATCCAACAACAGCGCACTGGCCAGCGCCTGGATTCCGGCCCTGGTGTTCGGGATTCCGGGCGACTCGATCACGGCGATCGTGATCGGCGTGCTGTACATGAAGAACATGAATCCCGGGCCGACGATCTTCCTCAACAATCCGGAGAACATCTACGCGGTCTTCGCGGTCTTCATCCTGGCCAACCTGCTGATGTTGCCGCTGGGCTGGCTGTGCATCAAGGCGGCCGCCAGCATCCTGCGCGCGCCGCGCAACGTCCTGATGGCCGTCATCCTGCTGTTCTGCATCGTCGGCTCGTTCGCGATCAACAACTCGCTGTTCGACCTGTGGATCGTCCTGGCCTTCGGACTGGCCGGCTGGTTCCTCGAAGCCAACCGCTTTCCGATCGCGCCGGCGATCCTGGGGCTGCTGCTCGGCAAGATGCTCGAAGAGAACTTCATCACCTCGATGCTCAAGGCCGAGGGCAACCCGCTGGCCTTCGTCGAAAGGCCGGTCGCAGCGGGCATCGCGCTGTTCACTGCGCTGGTCTGGCTGGCCTCGTTCTGGTTCGCGCTCAAGCGCTCACGACGCCGCACCGAAGGCTGACCCCGGCTTGCCGTACCGGCGCAGACCACGGGGCCGGCAGCCATGCACAAAAGATTGACCGCAGCGAAGGGTCATCGCTCCGGTGCCGGGAGCTCCGGCGCCGCTGTGCGACAATTCCGGGTTCACTGGATCCTGGAGCGTACGCGCTCCGCCACAGCTTCCGATGCTCCTCTGGGTTTCGATTGCCCTGCTGACGCTGGCCGTCACCGCGGCTCTGGTCTGGCCACTGGTTTCGCCACGCACAGCGCCAGCGGGTGGCGACGACCTCGACGCGCGCATCGCGGTCTTCCGTGACCGGCGCCGCGAAATCGAACGGGAACGCCAGGCCGGACGCCTGTCCGATACCGATGCCGAACGCGCCCAGGCCGACCTGCTCGTCCAGATGGCCGAAGAGCTGCCAGCCGACCGCGCAACCGTGCCCGGCAGCGTCCGGCACTCCCGCCCGGCTCTGGCCATTGCCCTGTTGCTGGCCGTCGCAGTGCCGATCCTGGCAGTCGGTGTCTATCGCAGCGTCGGGGCACCCGACATCGCGCGGGCCCAGCTCGATGGCAGTTTCGAGCAGATGCTGGACACTCCCCAGGCCCGCTTCGACGCCCTGCTGGCCGAGATCGAGCAGCGCCTGCGCGCGAACCCCGACGATGGCGAGGCCTGGGCCGTCCTGGCCGAAGCCCACAAGCTGACCGGCCAGCACGGCGCAGCCGTCGAAGCCTTCGAAAAGGCCGTCGAACTGCTGCCGCCCAATGCCCGCCTGCTCGCCGATTACGCCGAATCGACGGCGCTGGTGGCCGGCGGCGATTTCTCCGGCCGTCCGACCGAGCTGCTCGAACAGGCGCTGCGCGCCGACCCCGGCGATGTGAAAGCCATTGCACTGATGGGGGCGGCCCGCTACCGGGCCGGCGACCTGCCGCAGGCCCGCCACTACCTCGGCAAACTGCTGGCCGGCCTGCCGGAAGGCTCCGACGACGCTGCCCGGATCGGCGACGTGATCGCCCGGATCGACCGGGAGATGGCCAACCGCGGCCTGGCCGCGGCGCCGGCCGCGCCACCGCCGGCGCCAACCCCGGCACCGGCCACCGGATCCGCTCCCGCAGCGCCCGGCGCCGTCACGCCGCCCACCGCCACCCCCTCTGCCACGGCCGCAGCCTCCGGCGCCACCGCGATCCACGGCCGGGTCGAGATCGCTCCGGAACTGGCCGCAGGCCTGCCCGCGCAGGCGGCCCTGTTCGTGATCGCCCGGGCTGCCGAAGGGCCACGGATACCAGTGGCGGCCCTGCGGATACCGGCCACATCGCTGCCCCTCGATTTCTCCCTCGATGACGGCAATGCGATGGACCCGTCCCGCCCGCTGTCGGCGGCCGGCCCGCTGATCGTCGAAGCCCGCGTCAGCCTCTCGGGCACAGCCGCCCGCGCGGCCGGCGACCTGATCGGCCCGCCGGTTCGTGCCAGCGCCGGTGATCGCGACATCGCATTGCGCATCGATCAGGTCTTCACACCGTGACACCGGGCCTGCGTACTATCGAACTGGCCTGCGCGGCCGGCGTGCGCACCCTGTTCACTGACCTGTCGTTCAGGCTGCCACCGGGCGCCTGGCTGGCGCTGGTCGGCCCCAACGGCACCGGCAAGACCACCCTTCTGCGCGCCATCGCCGGGCTGGTGCGCCCGCTCGAAGGGGAGATCCGCTGGCATGGCCGGCCGCGCCTGATCGGCTCGCCGGACTGGCATGCGATCTGCCTGTTCCAGGGCCATTCGGCGGGCTGGAAGGATTCGCTGACGGCCATCGAGAATCTCGGCCTGCAGCTCGCCCTCGACGGCGGCCGCGGCTCACGCAACGAGTTGCTGGCCCGGGTCGGACTGACCCGACAGGCAAGGCTGCCGTTCGGGCGGCTGTCGGCCGGCCAGCGGCGCCGGCTGTCCCTGGCCCGGCTGGCGGCCTCGACCCGGCCGCTGTGGCTGCTCGACGAACCGACCACGGCGCTGGATACTGCCGGCCAGGCCCTGTTCGGTGAACTGCTCGACAGCCATCTGGCGCGCGGCGGCTGTGCCGTGGTTGCCACCCATCAGGCCCTGCCGGCCAGTGCGGCGCCGATCACGCTGGCGCTGGCCGACCACGCGCCGGCCGCGCGTGGAGCGGACAAGTGAGCGAACCGTGGTGAGCGAACTGCGCCCGGCACCCACGCTCGGCACGACCAGCGCCCTGCTCTGGGCCGGTCGCCGCGACCTGCGGCTGGCCGCACAGTCGCGCTCGGAACTGGCCGTGATCGTGCTGTTCTTTCTGCTGGTCACCAGCCTGTTCCCGCTCGCGGTCAGTCCCGACCCGGAACTGCTGCGCGCGATCGCTTCCGGCATTGCCTGGGTCGCCGCCCTGCTGGCGACCCTGCTCGGCCTGCCCAGGCTGTTCGCGGCCGACTGGGGCGACGGCACCCTCGAGCAGATGCTGCTGGCACCGGCGCCGCTGCCCGCCGTGGTCGCGGGCAAGGTCTTCGCCCACTGGCTGGTCACCGGCCTGCCGCTGGTGCTGCTGTCACCGCTGGCCGGGTTGCAGTTCGGCCTGCCGGGCGATGCGATCGCGATCCTGGCCATCTCGCTCACGCTCGGCACACCGATCCTGTCCTGGCTGGGCGCGGTGACGGCCGCCCTGACCCTCGGGGCGCGCGGCGGCGCTTCGCTGCTCGCGCTGCTGGTCCTGCCCCTGGCCGTCCCGGTGCTGATCTTCGGGGCAGGCGCGGTCGAGGCGCAGATGAGCGGACTGGGGGCCAACGCCCATCTGTCACTGCTCGGCGCCGGCCTGATCCTCGCCTGGGTGTTCGGGCCGTTTGCCGCCGCCCTCGCGGTTAGAATTGCTCACGAATGACATGACAGCCAGCTTCTGGTTCCAGTTCGCATCGCCGGCCCGCTTCTACCCGCTGGCCGGTCGGATGATTCCCTGGTTCGGTTGGATCGCCGCCGTGCTGGCGATCGCCGGCCTGTACGTCGGTTTTTTCGTCGCGCCGACCGACTGGCAGCAGGGCGAGTCCTACCGGATCATCTTCATCCATGTACCGGCGGCCTGGATGGCCATGTTCGCCTACCTGGTCATGGCCATCTGGTGCGCGATATCGCTGGTCTTCAACACCCGCCTGTCGGCAATGATGGCGCAGGCCCTGGCGCCGACCGGTGCGATGTTCGCGTTCATCTCCCTGTGGACCGGCGCCTTCTGGGGGCGGCCGACCTGGGGCACCTACTGGGTCTGGGACGCGCGCCTGACCTCGACCCTGATCCTGCTGTTCCTGTACCTGGGCTACCTCGCCCTGCGTGCGGCGATCGACGACCCGCGCCGCGCCGACCGCGCCAGCGCGCTGCTCGCCCTGATCGGGGTGGTCAACGTGCCCATCATCTACTTCTCGGTCAAGTGGTGGAACACGCTGCACCAGGGGGCGACGATCTCGCTGACCGCCGCCCCGAAAATGGCCGAAACCATGCTCACCGCAATGCTGCTGATGACCTTTGCGGCCTGGGCGTATACGGTCGCAGTGGCGCTGCACCGCGTGCGCAGCATCATGATCGAGCGCGAGGCCCACAGCGACTGGGTGGCAGCCTTGCGCAAGGATGGCCGCCGCTCCGCGACCGATCCCGAGGAAGCGACCCGGGAAGGCAGCGGACGTCGCCAGGCACCGGCAAGGGGGTCCGAATGATCGAATGGCTCGCCATGGGCGGACACGGCTTCTATATCTGGAGCGCCTACGGACTCACCGCCCTGCTCATCGCCATCGAACTCCGGCAGTTGCAGCGGCGCCGCAGGGCGGCCTGGCGACAGTTCGACGCCCTGCGCGACGAATCCGGACCCGACCCGAGGCAGTGAGCACCCCCGACGACCCGACAGGTAGACAGCGATGAAACCCCGTCACAAGAGATTGGCCATGATCCTCGCCGGCCTCGGCGCCATCGCGGTGGCCGCGACCCTGGTGCTGAACGCCTTCCGCAGCAATCTGGTCTTCTTCTACACACCGACCGAGATCGCCGAAGGCAAGGCTCCCGAGGGCCGGCCGTTCCGGATCGGCGGCC
Source organism: Burkholderiaceae bacterium (assembly GCA_041678445.1). GTDB lineage: Bacteria > Pseudomonadota > Gammaproteobacteria > Burkholderiales > Burkholderiaceae_E > Zeimonas. The sequence goes on from JBAYOD010000034.1 coordinate 18,264, forward strand.
TGGTCGAGCCGGCGAGCCTCAAACGGGTCGGTGACGGCACGAGCATCGTGTTCGTGGTCACCGACGGTGCCAGATCGATTCCGGTCAATTACACCGGCATCCTTCCCGACCTGTTCAAGGAGGGCAAGGGCGTCGTGGCCCAGGGCTCGATCCAGCCCGACGGCAGCTTCCGCGCCAGCGAGGTGCTGGCCAAGCACGACGAGAACTACATGCCGCCGGAAGCGGCCGAGGCGCTGGAGCGCGCCGGCCACCCGATGAGCGCTACCCCTCAGTATCAACAGAAATGACTGCCGAACTCGGACATTTCGCCACGGCCCTGGCCCTGGCCGTCGCCATCGCACTCGGCCTGCTGCCGATGGCCGGCAGCTGGCTGCGCGGCGCTTCGGGTGCGCGGCTGATGGCGCTGGCGCAACCCGCAGCACACGCGCTGTTCGCGCTGGCCGTCCTCGCCTTCGGCTGCCTGACCGCACTGTTCGTCAACAACGACTTCACCGTTTCCCTGGTCGCCACGCATTCGAACCTGTCGCTGCCGCTGCCCTACCGTGTCGCGGCCACCTGGGGCTCGCACGAGGGCTCGCTGATGCTCTGGGTGCTGATGCTGGCCGGCTGGACCTCCGCCGTGGCTGCCCTGTCCGGCTCGCTGCCCGAAGTGCTGCGCGCCCGCATCCTGGCCACGATGGGCCTGGTCGCGATCGGCTTCCTGATGTTCCTGCTGTTCACGTCGAACCCTTTCGAGCGGCTGGTACCGCCGCCGACCGACGGACGCGACCTGAATCCGCTGCTGCAGGATCCGGGCATGGTCTTCCACCCGCCGCTGCTCTACATGGGC
>JBAYOD010000035.1:0-18925 GCA_041678445.1 Burkholderiaceae bacterium
AGGGTCTCGCCCCGCGCAACCGCCAGGTCGACTCCGCGCACGGCCTCGAAAACCTGGCGGCCGAACCAGCCGCGACGCGACACGAAGCGGCAGGCCAGACCCCTGGCCGAAATCAGCGTCGGCGCGCCCTGCGGCAGCGGCCCGACCTCGCGCACCGGCCGGCTGTCGATCAGCATCCGCGTGTAGGGTTCGCGCGGCGTTTCGAAGACGGCCGCCGCCGCCCCGCTCTCGACGATCCGGCCGTCCTTCATCACCGCCACCCGATCGGCAAAGGCGCGCACCAGCGGCAAGTCGTGGGTGATCAGCAGAACGGCCATCCCCAGATCGCGCTGCAGCGTCTCGAGCAGCGCGACGATCTGGCGCTGGATGGTCACGTCCAGCGCAGTGGTCGGCTCGTCAGCCAGCAGCAGCTTGGGCCGGCAGGCCAGCGCCATTGCGATCATCGCCCGCTGGCGCTGGCCGCCCGAGAGCTGGTGCGGCAGGCTGGCGAAGCGGCGCTGCGGCTCGGGCAGCTGGACGCGTTCGAGCAGTTCGATCGCCCGCCGGGTGGCTGCACCGCGGCGCAGGCCCTCGTGCTGCGTCAGGACCTCGCAGATCTGGTCGCCGACCGAGTAGAGTGGATTGAACGCCGTCATCGGCTCCTGGAACACCATCGCGATCTCGCGCCCGCGCACGCCGCGCATCGCGCGCTCGGACAGCGCCAGCAGCTCGCGGCCGTCGAAGCGGATGCTGCCCTGGTAACGTGCATCGGCGTTGAGCCGCAGCACTGACAGCGCGGTAACGGTCTTGCCGGAGCCTGATTCGCCGACCAGCGCGAACTTCTCGCCGCGCTCGACCGACAGCGTCAGGTCATCGACGACCCGGGCGCTGCCGCCGGCGGTCCGGAAATCGACCGACAGCCCGCGGAGCTCGAGCAGGGCGTCAGCCACGGCGGGTGTCGAGCGCATCGCGCAGCGCCTCCCCGATGAAGATCAGCAGCAGCAACATCCCGACCAGCACGCCGAAGGTGCCGAGCGAAATCCACCAGGCATCCAGGTTCGCCTTGCCCTGGGCAAGCAGCTCGCCCAGGCTGGGTGTACTCGGCGGTACGCCCAGCCCGAGGAAATCGAGACTGGTCAGGGCGACGATCGCCGCGCTCATTCGGAACGGCAGGAAGGCGATGACCGGAGTCAGCGAGTTCGGCAGCACGTGCCGGACGATGATCTTCGAGTCGGGCAGGCCGAGCGCACGGGCCGCCGTCACGTACTCGAGCTGGCGATTGCGCAGGAACTCGGCGCGCACGTAGTCGGACAGGCCCATCCAGCCGAACAGGGACAGGATCGCAAGCAGGATCCAGATGCTGGGCTCGAACATCGCGGCCAGGATCAGGAGCAGATAAAGCTCGGGGATCGCGCTCCAGACCTCGATCAGGCGCTGGAAACCCAGGTCGAGCCGGCCACCGAAATAGCCCTGCACGGCGCCGGCCAGGATGCCGAGCACCACGCCGATCCCCGTCAGTGCCAGGCCGAACAGCACCGAGAGCCGGAAGCCGTACAGCAGCCGGGCGAGTATGTCCCGGCCACGGTCGTCGGTGCCGAACCAGTTCTCGGCGGACGGCGGCGCCGGGTTCGGGCTGGCGGCGAAGTAGTTGATCGTGTCGTAGCTGTAGCGGTTCAGCGGCCAGACCACCCAGTTGCCTGCCTCGGCGAAGCGTTCCCGGATGAACGGGTCGTGATAATCGGTGGCGGTGCGGAAATCGCCGCCGAAGGTCGTTTCGGGGTAGTGGTTCCACAACGGCCAGTAGAGCTGGCCCTGGTAGCTGGCAACGATCGGCCGATCGTTGGACAGCAGCTCCGCACACAGGCTGGTGCCGAACACGATTGCGAAGATCCACAGGCTCACCCAGCCGCGACGATTCCCGCGGAATCTCAGCCAGGCGCGCCGGCCCGGCGACAGCGACGCGGTCCTGTCCGAAGCGAGCCCGTTCGAGGCGCTGCCGTTCGAGGCAATCCTGCCCGGAACGGCGCTCACCGGCTCGCCTCGAATTTCACGCGCGGGTCGACCCATGTATAGGCGATGTCGGTCAGCAGCTTGGTCAGCAGCCCGATCAGCGAGAACACGTAAAGCGAGCCGAGCACCACCGGGTAGTCACGCTTGATGACCGCGTCGTAGGACAGCAGCCCGAGTCCGTCGAGCGAGAACAGGGTCTCGATCAGCAACGAGCCCGTGAAGAAAGCGCCCACGAAGGCGGCCGGCAAGGCCGTGACCAGCGGAATCAGGGCATTGCGGAACACATGCTTGTAGAACACCCGGCGTTCGGTCAGGCCCTTGGCTCTCGCCGTCAGCACGTACTGCTTGCGGATCTCCTCCAGAAACACGTTCTTGGTCAGCATCGCCGTCACGGCGAAGCTGCCCAGCACCAGGCAGGTCAGCGGCAGCGCGAGATGCCAGAAGTAGTCGAGCAGCTTGCCGATCAGCGACAACTGGTCGAAGTCGTCGGAAGTCAGGCCACGCAAGGGGAACCACTGCAGGAAGCTGCCGCCGCCGAACAGCACGAGCAAGGCCACGCCGAGCACGAAGCCCGGAATCGCGTAGCCGACCAGGATGGCCACCGAGGTCCACAGGTCGAAGCGGCTGCCGTCGCGCACAGCCTTCGCGATCCCCAGCGGAATCGAAACCGAGTAGACGATCAGGAAGCTCCACAGCCCCAGGCTCATCGATACCGGCAGCTTCTCGACGATCAGTTCCCACACGCCCTTGTGGTGCGAATAACTGGTGCCGAGATCGAAGACCGCGTAACGCTTGAGCATGGTCCAGAAGCGCTCGTGCGCCGGCCGGTCGAAACCGTAGAGCTTGCGGATCTCCGCTATCCGTTCGGCCTCGATTCCCTGGGCGCCGCGATAGACGTTGCCGGTGGCGGCCACCTCGCCGCCAATGCCGCCGCCGCGCAACTGCTGGACCAGTTGCTCCACCGGCCCGCCCGGCACGAACTGGATGATGGCGAAGGACACCAGCAGGATCCCGATCAGGGTCGGGATCATCAACAGCAGCCGTCGCAGGATATAGGCGGTCATCCGGTTCGTCCGCTTGCTGTCATGGCGCGCTCGACCACCAGGTCTTCAGCAGCCAGCTTTCGGCGCCATAGTACAGGGGCAGCGTCTGCGGAAAGCGGAGATGGCTGCGAAAGGCCACGCGATGCGTGGCGGCATAGAAGTGCGGGACCAGGTAGTAGCCGTGGCGCAGGATCCGGTCGAGCACCCGCGCATGCGTCACGAGGTCGGCACGGGTTCCGGTGGCCAGCAGCGAGCCGATGATCGCGTCGACGGCCGGGTCGCGGATGCCGGCCACGTTGTCCGAGCCCTTCTGGCCCGCCGCGGCGCTGCTGAAGCGCTCGAGCAGCTCGTTGCCCGGCGTGGGGCTGGCCGAATACAGGTGGATCGCAACGTCGAAGTCGAAGTCCTCGATCCGCTTTTGGTAGAGGGCCGGGTCGGTGACCCGCAGCCGCGACCCGATGCCGATCTTCTCCAGGTTGCGCGCCCAGGGCACGGCCACCCGTTCCAGCCCCTTGGAGTAGCTGAGGATCTCGAAATTCATCGCGCGGCCCGAGCGGTCGCGCAGCCGGCCGTCGTCGGCCACCTCCCAGCCGGCCTCGCGCAGCAGCGCCAGCGCGCGGCGCAGATTGTCGCGCAGGCTCGATGGCGGGGCGGTCGACGGCGGCAGTGGCGCCGCGCCGAACACGGCCGGCGAGAGCTGGTCGCGCAGCGGTTCCATCAGCACCAGCTCGGCCGGCGACGGCAAGCCCTGGGCTTCCATCTCGCTGTTCGTGAAGTAGCTGCGGCTGCGCAGGTACTGGCCGTAGAAGACCTGTCGGTTCATCCACTCGAAGTCGAAAGCCAGGCCCACGGCCTTGCGCACGCGCAGGTCGTCGAAGGGCGGGCGGCGGGTGTTGAGCACGAAGCCCTGCATGCCGGCCGAATTCGAATGCTGGAACTCCCGCTTCAGGATGGCGCCGCTGTCGTAGAGCCGGCCGACATGGCCGCGCGCCCAGTTCTTGGCGGAATTCTCGAGAACCCAGTCGAACTCGCCGGCCTTGAAGCCCTCGAGCCGCGCGGTTTCGTCCATGAAGTACTTGTAGACGACGCGGTCGAAGTTGAACATGCCGCGCCGCACGTTCAGGTCGGCGGCCCACCAGTCGGGATTGCGCCGGTAGGTGATCGAGCGCCCCCAGTCGCTGCGCTCGATCCGGTAGGGACCGCTGGTGACCGGCTCCTCGCGGACCACTTGGTCGAAAGGCTGGCCCTCGCCCCACTTGCGTGAGAACACCGGCAACTGCGCGCCGATGATCATGTGGATCTCGTGGTTGCGCCGCCTGAACTCGAAGCGCACCGTGCGTGGGTCCACCACGACCACCTGCGCCACGTCGGCGAAATACTGGCGAAAGCGCGGGTGGGCCTGCCTGCCCATCAGGGTCTCGAAGGAATGGCGAACGTCGTCGGCGGTCACCGGCTCGCCGTTCCAGAAGCGCGCCGCCGGGTTCAGCCGGAAGGTGATCGACATCCCGTCGGCCGGGAAATCCATGTCCTCGGCCAGCAGCCCGTACATCGTGAACGGCTCGTCCTCGCTCGCCTCGGCCAGCGTCTCGAACATCAGCAACCCCAGGCCGGCGGCCGCCAGGCCGCGCAGCGTGAACGGGTTCAGCTTGTCGTAGGAACCGTAGCCGGCCAGGTTCAGCGTGCCACCCCTGGGCGCCTGCGGGTTCACGTAGTCGAAAGCATGGAAGCCCGGCGGATACCTGGGCGTGTCGCCCCAGGCGAGCGCATGGGCGGCCAGCGCCGGTGCGGCGGGCAGCGCCAGCAGGGCCGAAGCAGTGATCAGGAAGCGCGCAATCCGGCGCAGCACGCATGCGACAATGGTCATCGTCGAAGATTCTATAGTGGAGACCCCCGAATGGGATTCCTTGCCGGCAAACGCATCCTGATCACCGGGCTGTTGTCCAATCGCTCGATCGCCTACGGCATCGCGAAATGCTGTCGCGAACAGGGCGCAGACCTTGCGTTCACCTACCAGAACGAGCGCTTCGAAGGCCGGGTGAAGGAAATGGCCGCCGAGTTCGGCTCCTCGCGGATATTCCCCTGTGACGTTGCCGAGGATGCCCAGATCGACGCGCTGTTCGCGTCGCTTCGCGAAGAATGGGACGGGCTCGACGGGCTGGTGCATGCCATCGCCCACGCGCCGCGCGAAGCGATCGCCGGCGATCTGCTCGACGGCATCAGCCGCGAGGCCTTCCGGATCGCGCACGAGGTGTCGAGCTACAGTTTCGCAGCCCTGGCCAAGGCCGCCGAGCCGATGATGCTGGGCCGCAAGTCGGCCATGATCACCCTCACCTACCTGGGCGCGGTGCGCGTCGTGCCGCACTACAACACGATGGGCCTGGCCAAGGCCAGCCTCGAAGCCACGGTACGCTATCTGGCCGACAACCTCGGCCCGCGCGGCATCCGTGTCAACGGCCTCTCGGCCGGCCCGATCCGCACGTTGGCTGCCAGCGGGATCAAGGGTTTCTCGGGCATCCTCGATTACGTCGAGAAGAATGCGCCGCTGCGCCGCAACGTCACCATCGAGGACGTCGGCAACGCCGCCGCCTTCATGCTCTCGGACCTCGCTGCCGGCATCACCGGCGAAATCACGCATGTCGACGGCGGCTTCAACACGCTGGCCGGCGGCATGAAAGCCATCGCCTGAGGCCATCGATGAACGCCCCTGCCCCGTCCGAAACCCTGCGGCTCACCCAGTTCTCGCACGGCGGGGGCTGCGGCTGCAAGATCGCGCCCGGCGTGCTGGCCGACATCCTGAAGGACAGCGGCCGGCTGCCGGTGCCGCCGCAACTGCTGGTCGGCATCGAAACCTCCGACGATGCGGCGGTCTGGAAGCTCGACGACAACCAGGCCCTGGTCGCGACCACCGATTTCTTCATGCCGATCGTCGACGATCCGTTCGACTTCGGCCGGATCGCTGCCGCCAACGCCATTTCCGACGTCTACGCAATGGGGGCCCGGCCGATCATGGCGCTGGCCATCGTCGCGATGCCGATCGAGCGCCTGCCGGCCGCCACCATCCGGCGCGTCCTCGAAGGCGGCGAGTCGGTATGTGCCGCGGCGGGCATTCCGATCGCAGGCGGCCACACGATCGATTCGGTCGAACCGATCTACGGGCTGGTCGTGATCGGCCTGGCGCACCCGGACCAGATCCGCCGCAATGCCGATGCGCAACCGGGCGACCAGCTGGTGCTGGGCAAGCCGCTCGGCGTCGGCGTGCTGTCGGCTGCCCTGAAGCAGGACCGGCTGGACGCCGATGGCTATGCGGCACTGATCGCCAGCACCACCCGCCTGAACACCCCCGGGCCTTCGCTGGCTGCCCTCGACACCGTCCACGCGCTGACCGACGTCACCGGTTTCGGGCTGCTCGGCCATACGCTGGAACTGTGCCGAGGCGCGCGGCTGAGCGCCCGGCTGGCGATGGACCGGATCCCGCTGCTGGCCGGTGTGCGCGCACTGGCCGAACAGGGTTTCATCACCGGGGCATCCAGGCGCAACTGGACGGCCTATGGCGATGCGATCGAACTGGCGGGCGCAATCAGCCCCACCAACCGCGCACTGCTCACCGATCCGCAGACTTCCGGCGGCCTGCTCCTCGCCTGTGCGCCACAGGCCGTCGACAGCGTGCTGGAGATCTTCCGGCGCGAGGGCTTCGAGCAGGCGGCCGTGATCGGTGAACTGGCTGCCGGCGAACCGCAGATCACCGTCGCAGGCTGAAGCGCGCGGCCGGCCGCTCGCCCCGCGACGTCCGACCCGATGGATGCCCCGCGCCTGGTCATCGAGGGCCTGAGCAAGGCCTTCGGCCCGCGCCGGCTCCTGGATGGCGTGTCACTGAGCGTGGTCGCCGGTGAATCGGTTGCACTGCTCGGCGAATCGGGCGCCGGCAAATCCACACTGCTCAATCTGATCGCCGGGCTGGAACCTGCCGATGGCGGCCGCATCCTGGTCGACGGCGTCGACGTCTGCACCCTGTCCGGCGATGACAGCACAGCGTTCAGGCTGCACCGGATCGGTTTCGTCTTCCAGGCCTACCACCTGCTGCCCTATCTGAGCGCGGTGCGCAATGTCGCAGTCCCGCTGCTGCTGGCGCGCGTGCCGGCGCAGCAGGCGCTGGCCACGGCCGGTGCGCTGCTTGCCCGGCTCGGTCTGGCCGAACGCAGCGAGGCCCTGCCGGCAGCGCTGTCCGGCGGCGAACAGCAGCGGGTGGCCCTGGCCCGTGCACTGGTGCACCGTCCGGCCCTGATTCTCGCCGACGAGCCCACCGGCAACCTCGATCCCGCCTCGGCCGGGGCAGCGCTGGCCCTCATCAAGGACTGCGTACGCGAACACGACGCGGCCATGCTGATGGTGACCCATTCCGCGCAGGCGGCTGCCCAGGCCGACCGCCAGTTCCAGTTGACCGGCGGCCGGCTCGTCGCCCGATGAGCTTGACCCTGCTGCGCTGGCTGTGGGCGGCGCAACTGCGCCGCCAGCCCGGACGGCTTGCAGCCGCCAGCGTGGCCATCGCACTGGGCGTCGCCCTCGCCCTGGCCATCCATCTGGTCAACCGCTCGGCCCTCGACGATTTCCAGGCCGCACTCGCGGCCATCAACGGCGAGGCGCAGGCGCGCATCGAAGCGCGCGCCGGCAATCTGGACGAAGCGCTCTGGGCGCAGGTCGCGGTCGCGGCCGGGGTCGCCGAGGCAAGCCCGGTGATCGAAACCGAGCTGCCGGTGCTCGCGCCGCAGGCGGCCCGGCTGCGCATCGTCGGCATCGACCCGATGCGCGCAGCCCGCGTAGCGCCGGCGCTGCTGCCCAGCGTCGCCGGGCCGGAGGGCGGAATCGGCCTGTTCGACGACGATGCCATCTTCCTGTCACCACGCGCGCTGACACTGACCGGCACCCGGCCCGGTGACCGGATCAGCCTGGCCTCGGGCAGCGGGCCGGTCGAACTGCGGGTCGCGGGCACGCTCACCGGGGCAGCCGGCGAGGCAGTGCTCGCCGTCATGGATCTGGGCACGCTGCAGTGGCGGCTGGGCTGGCTTGGCCGGCTGAGCCGGATCGATCTGCGGCTCGCGCCCGGCGTCAGCCCGGCTGCGCTGACGGCCGGCAAGCTGCTCGCGCTTCCCGACGACGTCATCGTCAGCACCCCGGAAGCGGCCAGCCAGCGGATGTCGAACCTGTCGCGCGCCTATCGGGTCAATCTGAACGTGCTGGCACTGGTCGCCCTGTTCACCGGCATCTTCATCGTCCACTCGACGATGTCGCTGACGGCCGCACGCGAAGCGTCGCAGATGGCGGTGCTGGCCATGCTCGGGGCACGTCGCCGGCTGCTTCGGGTCCAGATGCTCGGCCTGGGCCTGCTGCCCGGCGTCGTCGGCAGCATGCTGGGTCTGGTGCTTGGCACGCTCGGCGCCCGCCTGCTGCTGACGGCTTCCGGCGGTGATCTCGGCGGCGGCTATTTCCCGGGGGATGCCAGCGCCCTGTCGCTGACACCGGCAACCCTGTCCGTCTTTGCCCTGGCCGGCATCGCAACCGCCCTGCTCGGCAGCCTGGTCGCCGCCCAGCGGGTCAACCGCCGGCCGCCGGCCGCTGTCCTGAAATCAGGCCTGGACGACAATCCCTCCCGGCGGCCGGGCCTGCCGATCGCCGTACCGATTACCTTGGCAGCGGCGGGCGGCCTGCTGCTGGCCGCGCCGCCGGTCGGCGGTCTGCCGCTGCCTGCCTACGCGGCAATCGCCGCCTGGCTGCTGGCCGGAATCGCCCTGCTGCCTCATCTGCTTCGTGCATTGGCGCCCCTGCTGCAGCAGGACCGCCTTGCTGCTGCCGGCCCGCTGGCCTGGCTCGCTGCCCAGCGGGTTGCGGCCAGCCCCGGCCATACCGCCGCCGCACTGGGCGGCATCGTGGCCGCCATCGCACTGGCCTGCGCAATGGCCGTGATGGTGACCAGCTTTCGCGGTTCGGTCGAACGCTGGCTGGAGCAGGCGCTGCCGGCCGACCTTTACGGCCGCATCGACAATCCGGGACCGAACGACGGCTTCGATCCCGCATTGCAGGCGCACATCGCGGCACTACCCGGAATCACCCGAACCGAGTTCCTGCACAGCACGAGACTGGTGATCGACGCGACCCGGCCACCGGTGACCCTGTTCGCCCGGCCGATCGACGCCGACGCACCCGAAACCAGGTTGCCGATCACCGGCAGCCTGCATCCGGTTCCCCCCGATGCAATCCCAGTCTGGGTCAGCGAAGCCGCCGCCACCCTGTACGGCTGGCAGGCCGGGGCGACGATCCAGTTGCCCGTTCCCGATTCCGGCTTGCGAAACTTCTTCGTCTCCGGGATCTGGCGCGACTACGCCCGCCAGCACGGAGCGGTCGCGATCGACCTGGCCGACTGGCAGCGCCTGGTCGGCCCGGCGCCGCTGACCGACCTCAGCCTGTGGCTGCGCCCCGGCGTCGCCGAAACCGAAGCAATCGACCGGGTCCGGGCGCGCGTTGCCGAGCGTTTCGAGTTGACCCTGCGCTCGGCCGCGGCGCTGCGGGCAACATCGCTGCGGATCTTCGATCGCAGCTTCGCGGCAACCTGGGCGCTGGAGGCGGTCGCCATCGCGGTCGCCCTGTTCGGGGTGGCAACCGCCTGGTCGGCCGAAGCCATCGCCCGCCGGCACGAGTTCGGCATCCTGCGCCGCCTGGGGCTGCGCCCGACGGCCATCGCGGCGCAGTTCGCACTGGAAGCCAGCCTGCTGGCCGCGGCGGCCGTCACCTGGGGCTTCGGCCTCGGCGCCGCCATCGCCCTGGTGCTCGTGCACCGGGTCAATCCGCAGTCCTTCCACTGGACGATGGACGTCGAATGGCCGCTGTCCTGGCTGGCAGTCGCCGGGCTTGCAATGGTCGTCCTGGCAGCGCTGGTCGCGGCCTTGGCCGGCCGCCAGGCTGGCGGCGCAGCGTCGCTGCACGCGCCCGGACCGAGCGGATGAAACGCAGCCGCCGCCACCTGCTCGCCCGCGCCGCGCAATGGGCGGCACGTACCGGTTTCATATTGCCCCTGACCGGCCCGGCCCTGGCAGGCAATCCAGGCAACGCCCCGGGCAGCCTGCCGGATGAGCGGACCGACCGACAACCGGGCGAACGGGTCGGCAGACCGCCCGGCGAGCCTGCAATCTGGCCACCGGTCGTGCCCGGCCGTCCGCTCGCCTTCACGCGCGACCATGGCGCTCATCCGGCCTATCGGACCGAGTGGTGGTACCTGACCGGCTGGCTGAACGACCCGGACGGCGAGGCCTTCGGCGTGCAGATCACCTTCTTTCGCAGCCGCACTCGGCACAGCGCTGCCAACCCGAGCCGCTTCGCACCGACACAGCTGCTGTTCGCACACGCCGCGATCGCCTCGCCCCGCATCGGACATCTGGTCCACGCCCAGCGTTCGGCTCGGGCCGGCTTCGGCCTGGCACGTTTCTCGACGGCAGACATGGATGTCGCGATCGGCAACTGGCATCTGCGGCGCACGGTCGATGACCGGATCGAGGCGCAGATCGCTGACCCGCTGCTGGACCTGTCGCTCGCGTTCACGCCGCCGGGCCCGCCGATCCCGCAAGGCGACAACGGCTTCTCGCGCAAGGGGCCAGAAGCCTCCCAGGCAAGCTGGTACTACAGCCGCCCGCAACTGGTCGTGACCGGCCGGGTGCGCGGACCCGAAGGCCTGCCCGCGCGCACGGTGAGCGGCCGGGCCTGGCTCGACCATGAGTGGTCGTCGGAAATCCTCGATCCGAGAGCAGCCGGCTGGGACTGGGTCGGCCTGAATTTCGACGACGGCAGCGCGCTGATGGCCTTCCGGATCCGTCACCGCGACGGCCCGGTCCTCTGGCACGACGCGCACTGGATTCCGGCCTGGCGCATCGCCGGGCGCCCCGCTCCGGCGCAGCTCGGTACCGGGCAGCCCGGCGAGCGAGCTGCGGCCAGCGTGCACTTCACACCGTTGCGGATCTGGCAGTCCGCGCGCACCGGCGCCCGCTGGCCGGTCGCCATGCGCCTGACGGTCGGCCACCGGGTGCTGACGCTGGAGCCGCTGCTCGACGATCAGGAAGTCGACGCCCGCGCGAGCACGGGCACGATCTACTGGGAAGGCGCCGTCACCGTCATCGAAGACGGGCGCCGCGTCGGCGCCGGCTATCTGGAGCTGACCGGCTATGCGGGCAGCCTGAACCTGTAGGCCGCAAGCTCTCGGCACGCTCGCGACCTCCGGTGCGCTTGCGACCCCCGGACCCCGCTCGCGATCCCCGGGAAGCTCAGCGGACCAGCTGGTTGATCTCGATGATCGGCAACAGCACGGCCAGCACGATCACCAGCACGACCGCCCCCATCAGCAGGATCAACAGCGGTTCGAGCAGGCTGGTCAGCGCCAGTGTGCGCCGCTCGGTCTCCTGGGACAGTTGCTCGGCCGTGCGTTCGAGCATCTCTGGCAGCTCGCCGGTGGCCTCACCGCTGGCGATCATGTGGATCATCACCGGCGCGAACCGCTTGCCCGCGGCCAGCGAGCGCGCCAGCGGCGCGCCCTCGCGCACTCGCTCGATCGCCTCATCGACGGTGTCGCGCAGCGCATCGTTGCCGAGCGTGCGGGCGCCGGCCTCCAGCGCCCGGATCAGCGGCACACCGCTGCGGGTCAGGATGCCCAGCGTCGACGCAAAGCGGGCCGTGTTCAAGCCCAGAACCAGGCGGCCAAGCACCGGCATGCGGAGCAGCCGGGCATGCCAGGCCAGCCGGAACGACGGCGAGCGCAGGGCGAAGCGCCAGGCAACGAACGCCGCCAGCCCGGCAATCAGGACCAGCCAGCCCCAGTTGCGGGCGAAATCCGACACCGCGATCAGACCCACTGTCAGCCAGGGCAGTTCCTGGCGCGTCTGCGCGAAGACGCTGACTACTTGCGGTACCACATAGGTCAGCAAGGCGATGATGACCAGCGTGGCCACGACCGTCACGATCGCCGGGTAGGTGAAGGCGAGCACGATCCGCTGCTGCAGCGCAGTCCGCGACTCCACGTAGTCGGCCAGCCTGAGCATCACGCTGGCCAGATCACCCGACTGCTCGCCGGCGGCGACCAGGGCACGATAGACATCCGGAAAATCGCGTGGATAGCGTGCCAGCGCCTGGGTCAGCGTCTGGCCGGCGATGACCTCGCTGCGCACGGCTGCAAAGCGGTCGCGCACCGAACTGCGTTCGGCCTGCTCGACCACTGCGCCGAGCGCCTGCTCGATCGGCAGCCGTGCCGCCAGCAGGCTGGCGAGCTGGCGGGTGACCAGGGCCAGCTCGGCGGCCTTCAGCCGCGGCGCCAGCAGCGCCGAACTGCGGGCGGCCGAGGACTCCTGCACGCTTGCAACCGACAGCGGGGTGAGGCCGCGCGCGCGCAACAGCGTCCGGGCGTGGCGCGCCGAATCCGCATCGAGCACCCCCTGGCTGATCTGGCCGGCGGGATCGGCTGCCTCGAATCGGAACGCTGGCATCGTCCAGTCGCTCCGGGCTCAGTCGCGGGTGACCCGGATCACCTCGTCGGCCGAGGTGATGCCTGCCGTCACCCAGCGTGCGCCGTCTTCGCGCATCGCCCGCATGCCGGCCTGCGCGGCGGCCTGGCGCAAGGCCCCTTCGGACGCCCCTTCGTGGATCAGGCTCCGGACCCGGTCGTCGACGACGAACAGTTCGTGGATGCCGGTCCGTCCCTGGTAGCCGGTACGGTTGCAGCTCGCGCAGCCGACCGCGCGCCAGCCGCCGGCCACCGGGTCGGGTTCGCGGCAGTCCGGGCACAGCTTGCGCACCAGCCGCTGGGCCAGCACGCCGATCAGCGACGACGACAGCAGAAAGGGTTCGATGCCCATGTCGGTGAGCCGGGTCACCGCCGACACCGAATCGTTGGTGTGCAGCGTGGCCAGCACCAGGTGGCCGGTCAGCGAAGCCTGTACCGCGATCTGGGCCGTTTCGAGATCCCGGATCTCGCCGATCATCACCACATCCGGGTCCTGGCGAAGAATCGAACGCAGCGCCTTCGCGAAGCTCATGTCGATGCGGGCATTGACCTGGGTCTGGCCGATGCCCGGCAGGTCGTACTCGATCGGATCCTCGACCGTCAGGATGTTGGTCGTGGCTGCGTCGAGCCGCCCGAGTGCCGCGTACAGCGTCGTCGTCTTGCCCGAACCGGTCGGCCCGGTGACCAGCAGGATGCCGTGCGGCTGCCGGGTCAGCCGATCGAAACGTTCCAGCGTGTCGGAAGCCATGCCGAGCCGGCCGAGATCGAGCCGGCCGGCCTCCTTGTCGAGCAGGCGCAATACCGCCCGCTCGCCATGACCGGTCGGCAGCGTCGACACCCTCACGTCCATCGGCCGCCCGCCGATGCGCAGCGTGATCCGGCCGTCCTGCGGCAGGCGCTTCTCGGCAATGTCGAGCTGCGCCATGATCTTGATCCGCGAGACCAGCGCGGCATGCAGCTCGCGGCGAGGCTGAACGACGTCGCGCAGGCTGCCGTCGACCCGGAAGCGGACCACCGAATGGGTCTCGAAAGGCTCGATGTGGATGTCCGAGGCACCATCGCGGGCAGCCTGGGTCAGCAGTGCGTTGATCATCCGGATGATCGGCGCATCGTCCTCGGTTTCGAGCAGATCCTCGATCTTCGGAAGATCCTGCATCAGCCGCGACAGATCCATGTCGCTCTCGAGTTCGTCGACGACCGCCGCCGCCGTGCCGCCCTGCTGCTGCGAGTAGGCCCGCGAGATCGCCGCGGCCAGTTCGTCGTCGGGCCGGAGCACGGCGAGAATGCGCATCGGCACCTGCCGGGCCAGTTCGGCCAGCGCATGGCGCGGCGTGCGCGAACTGATCCAGACTTCCAGCGCGCCATCGACCTGGCCGGCCACCAGCAATTGCTGGGCCCGCGCAAAGCCATAGGGCACGTAGCGCGACGGTGGAATCGCGGTCATCGCGCGCTATCGGGTCGTGCCGGGCAGCAGCGGCCCGAGCTGGCCGTCGAGCGGCACGAAGACCTCGGTCGCACCGCGCGGCGGGTTCACGGTGCTCGGCAGCGACCGGTAGATCGGCGCCGGTTCCCGCCGCACGGCGCCATCCAGTTCGGGCGCCAGGCTGCCCGCCGTCGGGATGACCGAACGCCCGTCGGCACTCGGTGGCGGCGGCATCGCCGGCAGCTCCGGAGTTTCGAAATCGGGCAGCGCCCAATGCCGGGGCAGGCTCGAATCACCGCGCAGCACCCGCATGTACTCGTAGCGATCGGCCGTCACGCCATAGGCGCCCAGGCCGTCGCGCACCACGATCGGGCGCAGGAAGACCAGCAGGTTGGTCTTCACCCGCCTGCGGTCGTCGTAGCGGAACAGCTGCCCAAGCAGCGGCACGTCGCCCAGACCCGGCACTTTCTGCTGGCCGCCTTCGACACGTTCCTCGATCAGGCCGCCGAGCACGATGATCTGGCCATCGTCGACCAGCACGTTCGACTCGATCGCCCGCCGGTTCGTGATGATGCCGGCCGCCAGCGTCGTGTTCTGGACGCTGGAGACTTCCTGGAAGATCTGCAGCTTGACCGTCCCGGACTCCGAAACCTGCGGCTTGACCCGCAGTGTCGTGCCGACATCGCGCCGCTCGATCGTCTGGAACGGATTCACCGATGCGCCGCCGGTGCCGGTGGCCGTGAACTGGCCGGTGATGAAGGGGACGTTCTGGCCGATGATGATGCGCGCCTCTTCATTGTCCAGCGTCAGCAGGTTCGGCGTGGCCAGGATGTTGGCATTCGCATTGGTTTCGAGCGCGCGGGCCAGCAGGCCGAGATTGAGTACCGTGCCCACGCCCGGCAACTCGGTCGTGCCGCGCACCACGCCGAGATTCAGGCCGGCCCCGATCGCCCCCAGATTGGTGGTGGCGTCGAGGATGTTGCCGCCGGCACCGCGCGACGGCAGGTTGGTGCCGCCGATCACCCGGGTCGTGCCCTCGGGGGCATTCAGGAACTGCCATTGCACGCCCAGCTCCGCCGCCCGTTCGGCGCTGATCTCGACGATCAGCGATTCGATGAAGACCTGGGCGCGACGCGTGTCGAGCTTGTCGATGACGGCCCGCAGATTGCGATACACGGGATCGGGCGCGGTGATGATCAGCGAGTTCGTGGCCGGATCGGCAGCAATGATCGCGCCACCCGCCTGCACCGCAGTTCCCTGGCCTGCTCCCGATTGCAGGCTGCTCGTCGTTGCCGCGCCAAGGGCTTGCGTACCCGCCGCGGTGCCCGTCGTGGCGCCCGCCGCCGTGCCCATGCCGCCGGCCGCGATCCCCGAGGCGCCTCCTTCGTTCCAGCTCGAACCAGTGTCCAGCTGGCCATCGCCGCCGCCCAGCACGCCGCGCAGCGTCTGCGCCAGCTTGATCGCTTCGGCGTTGCGCAGGTAGACGACATGGATGTTGCCGGGCTGTGCACTCGGCTGGTCGAGCCGGGCGACCAGCGAACGGGCCAGCGCCAGCTTGACCGGGCTGGCGCTGCGCACCAGCAGCGCGTTGATCCGCGGATCGGCCATCACGACCACGCGTTGCCCGGCATCGACCTGGGCCCCGGCGCTGGCTCGCGCACTGTCGTCGAGCATTCGCGACACAGCCACCGCGACGTCGGTGGCCACCGCATGCGCGAGCGTGAGCACCTCGACCCCGGCGGCTGCCGGCGCATCGAGGGTGGCGATGATCCGCGCCACGCGCTGCAGGTTGGCCGCATAATCGGTGACGACCAGTGCGTTGTTGTTCGGATAGGCCACGACCGTGTTGTTCGGCGAGATCAACGGCCTCAGAACCGGGATCAGATTGCTCGCCGATTCGTGGTTGAGCCGGAACACCTGGGTGACGATCTGATCACCGCTGGCCGCCGGCGTGCGCCCGGCCGACACCGGCCCGGACTGGAGTTTCGCATCGGCCTCGGGCACGACACGGGTCAGTTCGCCGGTCTCGACGACCGCAAAACCCATCGAGCGCAACTGCGACTGCAGCAGGCGGTAGGCCTGCGCGCGGCTGACCGGCTGCGGGGTTTCCAGCGTCATCTTGCCGCGCACCCGCGGGTCGATGACGAAGACCCGGTCGAGCAGATGACCGAAGGCAGCCACTACGGCCTCGATGTCGGCATCCTTGAAATTCAGGGCGACCCGGTTCAGGGCGGCCCGTTCATCCTGCGGGCTGCGCGACCCCGCACCGGGTGTGCGCTGCGCCTGGCCCTGCGCCACGGCGCCCGTGCTGGCTGCAGAGGCGCTCGCCGACGCAGCCACCGGCGTCTTGCCGGCTGCCTGCCGGGATGTCTGCTGGGCGTGGACCACGCCTGCACTCGCGAGGCAGGCGATGGCAAGACAGGCAATGGCGAAAGGCAGAGCCAGGCGCGCTCCTGCGACGCCGGCGCCGATTCGTCGTCGAGTGAGCCCGCGCCCGCATCCTTGATTCACGCTCATGCTCCTATTTTAATGACGGTGCGCCCGCCTTCACGCCGTCCGATCAGGCCGAGGAAGGATTGCAGGCGCCGGGCCTCGCTGGCCTCCGCCGTTGCCAGCGCCTCGAAACGCAGGCCACCGCGGGCAGTCCAGTTCCCCGTGCCGGCAAGCTGCAGGGGACCTGCCAGGGTTTCGATCGCCAGTTGCGCCTGCACTCCGCGGCTGTCGATGTCGACCCGGTAGCTGCCCAGCGGACTGACCGGCGTCATCACCGACGCAGCATCGCGCAGTTCGATCGAAGCCCGCCCGTGCAGTTGTCCGTCGGTCACGGTCAGGGCCTCCCAGCGCAAGGCCAGCGCCCCCGAGGGCCGGATGCTGTTCCACGGTGAACCGAGCCGGCCCAGTTCCACCGAGGGCAGCGTGAGCGCACCCGGCGCAACCCGCAGCTCGGTGAAGCTGCCTTGCAACCGCACCGGGTCTGCCATGCCGTCGACTGAAACCGTCGCATCGATCAGGCCCGCCAGCAGCGGCCAGGGCTTGACCGCCCAGCGCAACCGGCCCGGAATCGCCAGGCCGCTGAGGACTGTGGCCGACCGGCCGATCCGCCTGTCGGAACGGGCCGCAGCCCCTGCCGCCTGCCCCGCCGCCGTGGCCGCTGCGGTATCGACCAGGACCAGCCGCCCGGCCCCCCGCCAGAGCGTGCCTTCGGCCTCGGCCAGCCGGACGCGGCCCAGCGTCCCTCGATCGAGCGCGAGATCGATGAAGCGTGCCGGCGCGCTGGCCAGCGCCGTCGCTGCAATGGCCAGCAGGCCCGCCAGTCCGATCCACAGCCAGCGCAGCCTCATTCAGCGCCCCGCCTGGCCGGCCATCTCGAACGACACCCGGGCATCGACCCGCCCCGGAGTCGCCTCGCGTGTCACCGCGGCATCGACGACCCTCAGCCGGACGTCGCGAACGACATCGTCGAGCCAGGCCAGCCAGTCTGCATACGACACCGAATCGAAGCGGACATCGAACAGCGAGCCGCTGTGCTGCAAGCCGGTCATTTTGTCGGCCAGCCCGGCACTGTCGATCGAAGCCTCCAGCCGCGCCCTGACCGCCTGCGGCGTCAGGGCCGCCGCCGGCGCCGCGGCAAGTCGGGTAGCCTCGTCGGCCAGGCTCGCGACCCGCGCCAGTTGCGTGCGCAGGACCGGCAGTTCGCGCTGCGCGCGCTCACGCCCCAGCCAGGCGGGTTCGATCAGCAGCAGGTACAGGACAGCCAGCGCGAGCAGGGCCGCCGCACCGGCAACCATCCGTCGTTCGCGCGGCGCCATCGCCCGCCATCGCTGCATCAGCACTTCGAGCATTGCCGGGCGCCCTCAGCGCAGCAGGGCGACCGTGGCACCGGGCTCACGATCGGCGTCGAAACGCAGTTGCAGCCCGAGCCGCTGGCTGTCGGTGACCAGGGCGTCGCGCAGCTCCCGGGCCTCGAAACGGCCTGGCTGGAATCTCACGCGCAGGCGCCCGTCGCGATACTCGACACCGGCCAGCGCATCGGCGGCCTGTACGCCCAGTGCCTGCGAGAACCGGGTCAGCAGCGGCACGAAGTCCTCCGGGCCCGACTGGCCGGCGCGCGTGCGCAGCGCAGCGACCTGGCGCTCCATCTGCAGGACCGGATCGACGATCACCTGTACGTCCGGAAACGCCTGCCGATAGGTCAGTTCGATGGCCTGGCGCAGCGCATCCCGCTCCCGGGCGAGCAGGCCCCAGTGAAGATTCAGCCCGATCACGGCCACCAGGGCACAGGCAGCTGCCAGTGTCGCCGGCCAGCGCCAGGCACGCCAGTCGAAATCGGCGAACAGCCTGCCGGCCCGGGACCCCGGCCGCGCTGACAGCAGATCGAGCGGTGCCGGCTCCGGAATGGGCAGCGCCTGCGGCAACCAGTCGCAGCCGAGCCGGGCAGCGGCCGCCCTTACGGCCTCGCTCCAGCCGTCGTCCTCGCACAGCACCCGCAGTGGTGCCTCGCCATCGACGACCCCGGCCTGGACCAGGCCGAGCAGGGCTTCGGTACGCTCGGCAAGCGTGCTGCCGGCCGGCCAGCCCAGACCCTCGAACTCGCCGCTGCGCGTGCTCAGGCCGTCACCCAGACAGGCCAGTGTGGCTGCAGCCCCGTCATGCGGCAATGTGAGCTGGGCCGGCCAGGCAGCCAGCACCCGGATGCCGCGCCGCTCGAAAGCACCGATCACGAATTCCAGCCAGACACGATCGATGACGGCCACCAGCCGCTCGCCGCCCGTCATCTGCGGACCGATCGCGAACGCGCAGTGCTGGGCATCCTGCAACAGCAGGTCTTCGACCACGTTGGGCACGGCCTGGCGCAGACGGGCTCCCGACAAGGGCGGCAGCACCGCCGGAACCAGCGTCACGTCGCGCGCATCGAAGACCAGCGTGACCGCCCGCACA
>JBAYOD010000036.1:0-18877 GCA_041678445.1 Burkholderiaceae bacterium
TCAGAGTCCGCGCAGATGAGAGGCCAGCGCCTCGGGCACCTCGATCTCGAAACCGAGAATCGCGGCCGAAAGCGCCTTGCCATAGTTGTCGAGACACAGGCTGCGCGACACGCCGCCGCCCAGTGCGCCATGGGCCACGAAGTTCAAGGCTTCCAGATTGTCCACCTCGTAGCGCACGACCTCGCCCTTGATGGCCCCGCCGTAGAAGGCCTTGAAACGCTCGGCGGTCAATTGCGCCTTGAGCAGCGGGTAAAGCTCGGGGGCATAGGCGAACACCGAGATGTTCGAGGTATTGCCCTTGTCTCCCGAACGCGCGTGTGCGACATGCTGCAGCATGACTTTCATGGCTCAGCTCTCGAAGTAGTTGATGGCGGCTGGCACCTTCTCGCGCGGCACCAGCGACGACCACACGCCGATCACCTCGCGCACGCGATCCTGGTGCGGCACCCGCTTGCCCGTGTGGGCGATGCCGGACACCGCCATCCCGTCGACCTCGCGGCCCACCTTGTTCGCTTCTTCGCGAGTGCGGGTGCGGGCGGCCACGCGCACGGCAATTTCATAGGGTTCCGGCGCATCGGCGGGGGTGGCCTCGCCATGGATCGCGTTCAAGCCCAGGAAATCGATGCGCAGATCGTCGGCTTTCAGGCCGACGATCCTGAAGCGCTCCTCGAGAATGCGTTTCGCCAGCTGTGCCCGCCGCAGCGCACCGGGACCGGCGTAGAAGAACATGTCCTCGCCGATGTAGCCCTCGGTGCAGCCGATCGAAGCCTTCAGATAAGGGGTACGCGGCTTGCCGCCGATGCCGGAGACCCGCACCCGGTCCGGCCCCACCTGTTCGAGCCTGGCGGTGGTGAAGTCGACCACGACATCGGGCGTCAGGTAGTTGGCGGGATCGTGCACCTCGTAGAGCATCTGTTCCTTGACGGTCTGCAGCGTGACCGCGCCACCGGTGCCCGCCACCTTGGTGATCACCGCGCTGCCGTCGGAGGCCACCTCGGCAATCGGAAAAGCCAGGTTCCAGGGCTCGGGAACGTCCTTGAAGCCGGGATCGGGGAAGTAGCCTCCGGTGACCTGGGCGCCGCATTCGAGCAAATGGCCGATCCCGTTGCCAGCGCCAAGCCGCGCATGGTCGAGCGGATCCCAGCCGAACTCGTACATCATCGGCGCCATGAAGATCGAGGGGTCGGCGACCCGGCCCGTGACCACGATCTGCGCGCCGGCGCGCAGCGCCTCGACGATCGGTTCGGCGCCGAGATAGGCCTCGGCCGAGATCAGCGACGCCGCCAGCGACGCGGTGGGCTCGCCGTTCTCCATGATCCGGTCGGCAAGCTCCAGCACCCGGTCAGTGATCAGGCTGCCGTTGACCGCCGCCACACGAACGCCTTTGAAGCCGAACTCGCGCAGCCAGTGGACGATCCGCTGGGCGGCGCCATCGGGGTTGATCCAGCCCTGGTTCGACACGATCCGGGTGCCCCGGGCCATGCAGGCTGGCAGGACGGCGCGCATCCGGTCGTCGAGCCAGGTGTCGTAGCCGGGAAACGAGGCATCACGGCGTGCACGCACCTGGGCCGCGGAGACGGTGGCCTCGGCCATGGTCTCGAAGCACAGGTAATCGAGCGCACCCTGGGCGGCATTGAGCGCGGCCGGTTCGATGCGATCCCCCCACCAGGCGGCGCCGGATCCGATCCGAATCGTCTTGTCCATGTTCTGTCCATCGATGTCCTGTCTTCATTCTCGGAGCCGGATAGCCATCAGGCAATCCGATATCCGGCACAATCCCTGTGAACTGGATTCACATCTCCGTAAACCATCGCCATGAACCGATGAACCGGTACGCTGAAATCAGCGTCTTCCTCGTCGTCGTCGAAACCGGCAGTTTCTCGGCCGCGGCTCGCCGGATGGGGCGGAGCCCATCGGCGATCAGCAAGCTGATCGGCCGGCTCGAACGCCGGCTGAATGCGCGGCTGTTCGACCGGATCGGCAGCGTGATCCGGTTGACGCACGAAGGCGAACTGCTGGCCACCCACGGCAGGCGCGTGCACGAGGCCATGAACCAGGCCGAGGAAGCGGTGCACGCCAGCCGCGACGCCGTCACCGGCACGCTGCGCGTCCATACCCCGCTCACTTTCGCGAAGTACCAGCTGGCGCCCTTGCTGCCGGCTTTCGTCGAACGTCATCCGGCGCTCGACATCCGCTTCGTTCTCGGCACGGCACGCGGCGACTTCCTGCGCGACCGGATCGATGTCGCCATCCACAGCGAAGCGCCTCCTGAGCAGAGCCTGATCGCCCGGCCGATCATGCGACGGCGCTGGCTGATCGCGGCCGCACCCGCCTACCTGCGCCGCCATGGCGTGCCGACGCGACCCGGCGAGCTGGCGCAGCACCGCTGCCTGAATTTCACGGTCCGCATCCACTGGAACGCCTGGTCGTTCAACGACGGCGGCATGCGCACGTTTGTCGATGTTTCCCGTTCCCCGATCGGCGCCGACCAGGGTGAGTTGCTGCGCACCCTCGCCATCGAGGGCCTGGGCATCGCCCGGCTCGCCGAGTTCCACATCGGCGCCGACGTCCGTGCCGGCCGGCTGGTGCAGTTGCTGGCCGAGTATCGCGATCCGGTGGACGATCTGATGTACGTGCTGTATCCCGATCGCCGCAGCCAACCCCGCAGGATCCGCGCCTTCCTGGACTTCCTGGACGAGCATTTCCAGCCCTGAGCGCTGCTCGGAAGCCGGACCGGACGCCGAAAAGCTCTCTCCCGGGAGCCCTTACCGGGGAGCCCTCTCCCGGGCGCCTTCTCCCGGGAGTTGACATCGAGCGCCCGTCGCGAAACGATCCGGGTCGGACACGAGGAGACCCTGGCGCCCTGAGCGCCGACCCCCGAACATGACCGACCAACCACGATGGAAGCAGCGCCCTGCGGGCTCGAACTGGGGGGACTTCGGCCCCGACGACCAGCTCGGCCGATTGAACCTGATCGACGCCGCCAAGGTGCGCCAGGGCATTGCCGAGGCGCGCGAGGGCCTGACTTTCTGCCTCAGCCTGCCGCTCGACTACCCAGGCGGCAATGTGCTGAACCCGCGCCGCCATCCGCCGGTGCTGCGGCCCACGGTACGCAACGGCCGGCCCAACCTGAACTACCGGCGCGACATCGAGGACCCGTCGCAGACCGATGTGGTCAGCGACGATCTGGCGATCCTGCACCTGCAGTATTCGACCCAGTGGGACAGCCTGGCCCATATCGGCCAGTTGTTCGACGCCGATGGCGATGGCGTGCCCGAGCCGGTCTACTACAACGGCTATCGCGCCGGGGTCGATGTGCTGGGGCCGGAGTCGGCCGACGATGCCGGCTTCGGCACCGGGGCGCAGCTGGCGGGCGGCTCCACCTCGACGGCGCGGGCGCTGGGCATCCAGAATGCGGCGGCGCATGGCGTGCAGGGCCGCGCGGTGATGATCGACCTGCGCGCGCACCTGGGCGACGCCCGCATGGCGGTCGGCCACGACACCCTGATGCGTGTGATCGAGGCCGATCGCGTCACGATCGAGCCTGGCGACATGGTCTGCCTGCACACCGGTTTTGCCGACCGGCTGCTGGGCATGGGCCGCGCGCCCGACGCGGCCACCGTCGGCACGCTGTGCGCGGTGCTCGACGGCCGCGACCCGAAGCTGCTGCAGTGGATCACCGACAGCGGCCTGTCGGTGCTGATCGCCGACAATTACGCGGTGGAGTCCGATCCGCCGACCAGCCATCCCGGCTGCTGCGCGGCGCTGCCGCTGCACGAGCACTGCCTGTTCAAGCTCGGCGTGCATCTCGGTGAGCTCTGGCACCTGACACCGCTGGCCGACTGGCTGCGCGCGCACGGCCGCTCGCGCTTCCTGCTTACGGCGCCGCCGCTGCGGCTGCCGGGCGCGATCGGCTCGCCGGCCACCCCGATTGCCACGGTCTGAACCATGAACGATTCCACCGAACGCGTCGACTTCCTGATCCCCGTGGCCACCGGCCTGCCGCTGTCGGCACCCTTCAAGTGGCTGGCGGCCGGGGCGCGCGACTTCGCCGCCAGCGGTTTTCGCGGCGCCTTCTACGGGCTGATCTTCGCGCTGATGGGCCTGGCCATCGTCACGATCTACGAAACCCGCTGGCAGCTGACGATGGGCCTGACGGCCGGCTTCTTCCTGCTCGGCCCCTTCGTGTGCACCGGCCTGTACGAGCTGTCACGCCAGATCGAGCGCGGCGAGCCGGTGGACCTGCCGGCAACGCTGAGCTGCTGGCGGCGCAACCTCGGTGCGATCGGTTTCTTCGCCGCCATCCTGACCTTCCTGATGGTGGTCTGGGCGCGCGTCTCGGTGGTGCTGTTCGCGCTGGCCTCGACCACCGAGTTCCCGACCATGCGCAGCGTGCTCAGCCAGATCGTGTCGCCGGACAACATCGAGTTCCTGCTGCTGTGGGGCGCCGTGGGCTTCGTGTTCGCGTCGCTGGTGTTCGCGATCTCGGTGACGTCGGTGCCGCTGATGCTCGATCGCGGCAGCGACACGATGATGGCCATCTTCGCCAGCGCGCGCGCCCTGGCCAGCAACCCGGGGCCGGTCTACCTGTGGGCGCTGCTGATCGTGCTGATCATCGGTGCGAGCCTGATGCTGTGGTTCTGGCTACTGATCGTGACTGCACCGCTGGTCGGCCACGCCACCTGGCACGCCTACCGCGCGCTGATCCGCCCGCCGCTGCTCATCAACGGATGAACTGGTCGATGTAGCCGGCGCCCAGGCCGATTTTCTCGTAATGGGCCCGGCACTTCGCGATACGGGTGAAGACATCGTCGTAGCCGGTGGTGTTGCCGTCCGGGTCAACGTAGATCATCGCGCCGTTCACCTGGAAGAAAGTGATCATTTCGTCGACATGCGGGTCGACGACCAGCGTGTGCGTCTCGCCGGGCGCCTCGTAGACGTAGCCGCCTTCGCGCGCGATCCAGTCGTGTTCGAGATAGCGCCACTCGCCCTTGAGCACGAGACCGTGCACCGGCTGCGGATGGCGGTGGCGTGACAGCACCCCCGACTTGCGCACGCGCAGCAGGTTCATCCAGTAGCCGCGCGAGGCCGACAGGCACAGCGGCCGGAACCAGACATTTTCCTCGACCGGCACCCAGACCCGCTCGTCGGCCGGGATCGCATCGGGGATGACCAGTTCGGGCGGCGACTCGGCGGGTTGCGGATGGCGGTAGGGAACGGCCTTGTCACTGGCCGGCGCAATCGGCTCGGCATGGGGCACGACACTCACTGGATGGCTCCGGATTCGATGGTTGGGTCTGCCCGGTATTGTAGGAGAAGGCTCGCCGCGCCGGCTGCGGCGTGCTAAGTTGACCCTGTCGCCCGACGATACGAGAGGTCCGTGCATGCGCCGGGTTCCGCTCTACAGCCGATCGAGCCGTACCGTTCCTGGCCCCGCCGCCGGACAGGAGGGAAGCGAGTTGCCGGCGGCGGCCGCGGTCGGGCGTAATCCGGCGGCTCGCGCAGGGGGGGCTCGCGGCGCACCGGCTGGCGACGCGCCGGCATCCGAGTTTGTGAGCACGCGGCACTCGCCCCCCCGCTGGCGCCGGTTCGGCACGGTCGCACTCGCGCTGGCCGGGGCCACGCTTGCGCTGCTGGCCCTGCTGCTCGTCACCGGCCCTCGCTGGACACCACAGGACCTGGAACTTGCGATCGAGCGGGCGATCGACGCGCGGACCCGGCCGCCATCGGCGGTGGCGGCCTGGCAGGCGATCGCGCCCTCCGTGGTGCGGGTCCGTGCCTTCGATGACGAGGCGCTCGACCGGCTCGAACGTGGCGAGAACGTCGAGGGCAGCGTCGGCACCGGCGTGGTGATGGTCAGCGACGGCCGGATCCTGACCAACCTGCATGTGGTCGCCGGCGCCCGGCGCATTCTGGTGGACTTCTTCGACGGCCTGGAATCCGAGGCCCGGCTGATCGGCACCGAACCGGCCCAGGACCTGGCGCTCATCCGCGCCCGCACGACCCCCGACGACCTGCAGCCGGCCACGATGACCTCGACCCGCAACCTGGCCGTCGGCGCCCCGGTGGCCGCGGTCGGCTTTCCGTTCGGCATCGGTCCGACGGTCACCTCGGGCGTGGTCTCGGGCCTGCGCCGCGAGTTCCGCTCCCCCGAAGGCGAGCGGCTGCTGACCGAGCTGATCCAGTTCGACGCTGCCGCCAATCCGGGCAATTCGGGTGGGCCGCTGGTCACCGCCGACGGCGAGGTCGTCGGCATCGTCACCGCGATCATGAATCCGACCGAACAGCGCGTGTTCGTCGGCATCGGCTTTGCCGTGCCGATCGAGACAGCCGCGATGGCGGCTGGCATGTCGCCGTTCTGAACGCAAGGAGACGCCAGGCATGACTTCGTCATCGACGCAGGGACCGCCGGCAGCCGGCCATGACACCGGCCTCGACGGCAGTGACATGGCGGCAGTCGCCGAGCTGATGCAGCGCGTGCTGTTCGAGGTCAAGCGCGTGGTCGTCGGCCAGGACCGCTTCCTCGAACGGGTGATGGTCGCCCTGCTCGCCCAGGGCCACCTGCTGGTCGAGGGTGTCCCCGGCCTGGCCAAGACACTGACGATCAAGACGCTGGCGCGCACGATCCACGGCAGCTTCAAGCGCATCCAGTTCACCCCCGACCTGGTGCCGGCCGACCTGGTCGGGACGCGGATCTGGAACCAGCGCAGCGGCGAGTTCACCACCTCGCTCGGACCGGTCTTCACCAACCTGCTGCTGGCCGACGAGATCAACCGCGCCCCGGCCAAGGTGCAAAGCGCCCTGCTCGAAGTCATGCAGGAGCGCCAGGTCACGCTGGCCGGCAACACGCACCGGGTGCCGGAACCCTTCCTGG
Organism: Burkholderiaceae bacterium; assembly: GCA_041678445.1. Taxonomy (GTDB): domain Bacteria; phylum Pseudomonadota; class Gammaproteobacteria; order Burkholderiales; family Burkholderiaceae_E; genus Zeimonas. The sequence goes on from JBAYOD010000036.1 coordinate 6,875, forward strand.
TGATGGCCACCCAGAACCCGATCGAAACCGAGGGCACCTACCCGCTGCCCGAAGCGCAGGTCGACCGCTTCATGATGAAGGTGCTGGTCGGCTATCCGGACGATGACGAGGAGTTCGTGATCGTCGACCGGGTCACCGGCCCGGAGATCGCCGTCGCCTCGGTGTGCACGACCGCGCAGCTCGGCGCCCTGCAGCAGCTGTGCCGGCGGGTCTACGTCGACCCGTCGCTGATCCGCTACGCGGTCCGGCTGGTGGCGGCGACCCGCGAGCCCGCCCGCTTCGGCCTGGCCGAGCAGGCCCGCTACATCGGCTTCGGGGCCAGCCCGCGCGCAACGATCGGGCTGGTCGAGGGCGCCCGGGCACTGGCCTGCCTGCGTGGCCGGCGCTATGCGCTGCCCGAGGACATCCGCGACCTGGTCCCCGACGTGCTGCGCCACCGGATCGTGCTGTCGTACGAGGCGCTCGCCGAAGGTGTCGACGCCGACACCCTGGTTGCGCGCATCATGCGCCAGATCGCGGCACCCGAAGCGCCGCTCGAAGCCCATGTGGACCTGGCTGCGCAAGCCTGAGCCGGGCGCCGCCGGCGGCAAGGCCGAGCGCGTGCTGGCGCGCCTCGAATGGACGGTGCTGCGCCGGCTCGACGGCCAGCTCCAGGGCGAGCACCGCTCGCTGTTCCGCGGCGCCGGCCTCGACCTGTGCGACCTGCGCGAGTACCAGTTCCACGACGACGTGCGCCACATCGACTGGAACGTCACGGCCCGGCTCGATACCCCGTACGTGCGTCAGTACACCGAGTCGCGCGAGCTCGACGTCTGGTTCCTGATCGACCTGAGCGCCTCGGTCGGCTTCGGCTCGGGCGAGGTCGGCAAGCACACACTGGCCCGCGACTTCTCGGCGGCGCTGGCCCGCCTGTTCACTCGCCAGGGCAACCGGGTCGGCGCCGCACTGTACCGGGGCGCCGACGAACCGGCCGCGGCGTCGGTGCTGCCGGCGCGCGGCGGACGCAACCAGGTGCTCGCGCTGCTGCACCGGATCGAAGCGACGCCGCTGCAGGCGGCCGGCCCGACCGAGCTGGCGAGCTTCTTCGACCGCGCGGCCGGCCTGATCCGGCGCCGCTCGCTGGTGTTCGCGATCTCCGACTACCAGAGCCGGCCCGGCTGGCCGGACGCGCTCGGACGCCTTGCACTGCGCCATGAAGTCATCGCGGTGCGCCTGGTCGACCCGCTCGAACGCGCGCTGCCGGACCTCGGCATCCTGGTGCTCGAAGACGCCGAAACCGGCGAGCAGCTGCAGGTCGACACCCATCTGGCGAGTTTCCGGCGCCGCTTCGCCGAAGCCTCCGAGCGGCGCGAGGCCGCGCTCGAACAGGGTTTTGCCCAGGCCGGCGTCGACGCCCTGGAGCTGGCCACCGACGAGGATCTGGCCGACGCGGTGCTGCGCTTTGCCCGTCTGCGCAAGCTGCACGGCCGCAGTGCCGCGGGAGCGGCCCGATGAGCTTCATCTGGCCCTCGATGCTGGCCGGCCTGGCCGTCCTGCCCGTGCTGGTCGCCTTGTATGTCTGGCTGCTGCGCCGGCGCAGCCGCAGCGCGGTGCGCTACGCCGGCCTGGGCCTGGTCCGCGAAGCGATGTCGGCCGGACAAGGCATCCGCCGTCACTTGCCGCCGGCACTGTTCCTGATTGCGCTGGGCTTGATGCTGGTCGCCGCTGCGCGGCCGACGGCCGTCGTGACGCTGCCCTTCGCGCACGAAACGGTCGTGCTCGCGATGGACGTCTCGGGTAGCATGCGCGCCGCCGACGTCGCGCCGAGCCGGATGGTGGCCGCCCAGGAAGCGGCCCGCGCCTTCATCGCCGCCCAGCCGCGCAGCACCCGGATCGGCGTGGTGACCTTCGGCGGCAGCGCGGCACTGATCCAGCCGCCCACCGACGACCGGACCGAGCTGCTGGCAGCGCTCGAACGCTTCGACTTCCAGCGCGGCACGGCGGTCGGCAGCGGCCTGCTGGTTTCGCTCAAGACCATCTTCCCCGAAATCGAGATCGACCTGAGCCGTCGCGACCCGCGCCCCGGCGCAGGCCCGCGCAGCGGTGCCAGCGGTGCGCGCAGCGGCCCGGGCGGCGTACCCGGCGGCACAGCGCCCTCCCTGCCTGGCACCTCGTCGACCCCGGACACGGCGGCACCCACCGTGCCCCCCGGCTCGTACACGTCGGCGGTCATCATCCTGCTGACCGACGGCCAGACCACCACCGGGCCTGACCCGATCGCGGCCGCCTGGATGGCCGCCGAGCGCGGTGTCAGGGTCTATACGGTGGGGGTCGGCACCCCCAACGGCGAGATCCTGGTCGGCGACGGCTGGTCGATGCGGGTGCGGCTCGACGAGGAGGCGCTGAAGGCGATCGCTGCGATTACCCTCGGCGAGTATTTCCACGCCGGCACCGCCGAAGACCTGAAGAAGGTCTACGAGTCGCTGACCTCGCAGATCGCGCTGGAAACCGGCGAAACCGAGGTGACGGCGCTGTTCACGGCCGGCGCGGCGCTGCTGATGATCCTGTCCGCGCTGCTGTCGCTGATCTGGTTCAAGCGGGTGCTCTGAGGCGGACATCATGCCCGATCGCGCCCGCGAACCGGGCGCTCACCAACCCCAGAGCAGGCTGCGCGCGATCCAGCCGGTCAGGCCCTCGCCGTTGCGCACCCTGGCCCAGCCCGGGCCGTGTTCTAGGGTCTGCATGACCTCGCCGTACAGGGCCTTGCCGACCACCGGGTGATTGGTACCGGGCCCGCTGCGTATGTTGACGTCCTGACCCTTGACGACGAAGAACGGCTTCTTGGCGGTGAGGTTGCCCTGCACCCAGCCGGTGTCGCCCTCGAAGTCGCGGACCTGCAGCCAGCCGTCCTTGCGCGCAATGATCATCAGCGGATAGCCGCGGTTCAGGCGCCAGGTGGCTTCGTGGTTGGTTCCCGGGCCAGTGCGCATGTTGATCACGGGACGGTCGACGCTGACCATTTCGACGGCCTGCGCAGCCGCTGCCGAGAATGCAAGCAGGACGGCCACCAGGACACGGAAAATCGACAGGTTGCGAATGATGCTCATCGGATTCCTGACACGAGTTGGAGGAAACACTGCACCGATTCTAGGACTCCCGCAGTCGACTCCGGCCAGGACCCGGAAAAACCCTGTCCCGGAAGCCGGGCATTTTGCGAAACGACTCGTGTTAGGGTTAACAATGGCCAGTTTGTGTGCCTGCGGACCGGTCATACGTGCTGTCGTACCTGCGCACGCGGCTGCACACAGGCAGGTTTCGACAATCCCCTACAATCGCGGACTCGGTTCAGATCGATCCCGCCAACGGAGACGCTCAATCATGAAGTTCACTACGCTCGCCCTCAGCCTGGCCGTTGCCGCCGGCTTCGCCTCGGCCGCCGCCGCGCAGACGACGATGCGCATCAGCATCTCGACCTCACAGAACTCGCACCAGGGCGTCGCCATCGACACCTTCGCCAGCGAAGTCGAGAAGCGCACCCAGGGCCGCTACAAGGTCCAGACCTTCTACAACGGCGCGCTCGGCGGCGAACGCGAGTCGATCGAGTCGGTGCAACTGGGCACCCAGGAACTCGCGTTCAGCTCGACCGGGCCGGTGCCCAACTTCGTGCCCGAAACGAAGATCCTCGACGTGCCCTTCCTGTTCCGTGACAAGGCCCACGCGCGCGCCGTGCTCGACGGCCCGATCGGCGACGACCTGCTCACCAAGTTCGACGCGCGCGGCTTCAAGGCGCTGGCCTGGGCCGAGAACGGCTTTCGCCACATGACCAACAGCCGTCGCGCGGTCCACACGCCGGATGACCTCAAGGGCCTGAAGATGCGCACGATGGAGAACCCGGTGCACATCACCGCCTACAAGGCCTTCGGCATCGTCACCACACCGATGGCCTTCCCGGAGGTCTTCACCGCGCTGCAGCAGGGCACCGTCGACGGTCAGGAGAACCCGCTGCCGGTCATCATGTCGGCCAAGTTCGACCAGGTCCAGAAGCACCTGTCGCTGACCGGCCACGTCTACTCGCCGGCCATCTTCGTGATGAACAAGGCTGCGTTCGAGAAGCTCAGCGCCGCTGACAAGCAGGCCTTCATCGAGGCCGCCCGCGAAGGCACGAAGGTCAACCGGGCGCGCGTCGACGAAGACGAGGAGAAAGGCGTCGCCGACCTGCGCTCCAAGGGCATGGAAGTCGTCACCGACGTCGACAAGTCGAAGTTCGTTGCCGCCCTGTCGTCGGTTGCCGCCAGCTTCGAGAAGGAGTTCGGCAAGAAGAACCTCGACGCGATCCGCAACTACGGCAACTGATCGTGCCTTGACGACGCCGCCGCCTGATCCGGCGCGGCGTCACGAGCCGCCCGCCGCTTCCCGGCCGGGAAGCGGCGGACCCCCCGGTTCCTTCGCCCCAGGCTGACATGAAAAACGCATTCCTGCGCTTCGAGGCTTGGATGACCTCGATTGCGATGGTCGGCGCCTGCGCGATGCTCGCGATCGCCGCAACGCTCGGCATGTTCCAGATCGTCACGCGCTTCATCCTGGAGCGCCCCGCCGAGTGGACCGAAGTGCTGATCCGCTTCAGCCTGATCTGGATGGTCTTCCTCGGCATCCCGGCCGCCTTCCGGCGCGGCGCGATGATCAGTGTCGACGTGCTGTACCGGTGGAGTTCGCCGAAGATCCGGCGGATGCTCGACTGGCTGGTCTGCGTCGTCTCGCTGGTGCTGACCGGCATCCTGATCTGGTGGGGCTGGGACTACGCGAACCGCGGCGGCATGCAGACGATGGCCGGACTCGAGAGTCTGTCGATGTTCTGGGCCTATCTGGCCATGCCGGTCGGCGCGGTGTTCTGCGTGCTGGGCCTGATCGGACAGTTGCTCGATCCGCAGCGCCATGAGCTGGAGACCGCGCAATGACTGCCGCGATGGTCTTCACGATGGTCCTGTGCTTTGCACTGACCATCTCGGTGGCGGTCTCGATCGGGCTGGCCGCCATCGTCGGCATCCAGGTCGCCAACGCGCCGATGCTGATCGCGGTCAAGGAGATGTTCGGCGCGATCAACAAGTTCCCGCTCGCGGCGATCCCGTTCTTCATCCTGGCCGGCAACCTGATGGAAGCCGGCGGCATCTCGCGCCGGCTCGTCGAATTCGCCAAGAGCCTGGTCGGTGGCGTGCAGGGCGGCCTGCCGATGACCTGCGTGCTGACCTGCATGATCTTCGCCGCCGTGTCGGGCTCGTCGGTGGCCACCACCTTCGCGATCGGCGCCATCCTGATCCCGGCCCTGATCAAGCACGGCTATCCGACTTCGTACGCGGCCGCCCTGCAGGCCACCAGCGCCGAACTCGGCGTGATCATTCCACCGTCGATCCCGATGATCCTGTACGGCGTCAGCGCCGAGGTCTCGATCGGCGAGCTGTTCATCGCCGGCGTTGGCCCGGGCATCCTCATCAGCGGTGCGCTGATGCTGTTCGTCTGGCTGTACTGCAAGTACAAGGGCTGGGGCAAGCACGACGGCGACGGCCGCATGCCGCTGCTGCGCTCCACCTGGCAGGCCGGCTGGGCGCTGCTGATGCCGGTGATCATCCTGGGCGGCATCTACGGCGGCGTGTTCACGCCGACCGAGGCCTCGGCCGTGGCGGTGTTCTATGCACTGGTCGTCGGCATCCTGATCTACCGCGAGATCGGCCTGAACCAGCTGTTCGAGGTACTGCGCAAATCGGTCATCTCGTCGGCGGTCATCATGTTCATCATCGCCAACGCCGGCCTGTTCGCCTACCTGCTGACCCGCGCCGGGGTGCCCGAAGCGATCGGCCACTGGCTCGAAGCAGTGCTCCAGTCACCGGCGCTGTTCCTGCTGGGCGTGAACGGCGCGCTGTTCGTGATCGGGATGTTCATCGAGACGAGTGCCGCGATCATCGTGCTGGCACCGATCCTGGCACCGGTGGCCGCCCACTTCGGCGTCGATCCGGTGCACTTCGGGATGATCATGGTCGTGAACCTGGCGCTGGGCATGATCACGCCCCCGTTCGGCGTCAACCTGTTCGCCGCCTGCACGGTCGCGAGGATCTCGCTGGACCGGATCGTCGGCCACCTCGTGCCCTTCGTGCTGGTGATCGTCGGCTGCCTGATGGTCATCACCTACGTGCCCGACCTGTCGCTGTTCTTCCGCGACCTGGTCTACCGGTAAGCGCGGCCCGGCCAGGACACGGGGCGAGGCTTTCGGCGCACGCCGGGCCAGGACACGGGGCGAAGCTTTCGGCGCACGCCGGGTGCTTGCCCCGCTTCGCGGGGTGCCCTCCGATGCTCGCGCTCGTGGCCTGCCGCCGAACTCGCTTCACTCCCTACGCTTCGCTTCGTTCGTTTTGCTCAGACAGGCGGCGGCAAGTCAGATTGTTGAATGCGCGCTGCGCGCGCAGGCCACGAGCCCTGCGCTTCTCGGCTGCGCACAAGGCGTGCACCGAAAGCCTCGCCCCGCGTCCTGGCAGACGGTGGCCTGCGATCGAACGCAAAGCGGTCGTGCGCCCGGTAGTGCGCCGGCGGGGCAGCACGACCGGAACCTGACTCGGCAGCAAACCTGATTCGGCAGCACGATCGGGCTGCGCGAGTTGCAGGCCAGCATGACGGCCGCCTGCGAGCCGGCCAGGCGAAGCCCCCCGCATCTTGGCTCGCCCCAAGCGCTCGAACGCGAAGGAGTATCAGGCGTGGATCGGCGGCTCCTGCATCGCCGCCACCTGCTCGCGCAATTCCAGCACGCGATCCTGCCAGTAGTGCTGCGTACCGAACCACGGGAAGGCGGCCGGGAAAGCCGGATCGTGCCAGCGGCGCGCGATCCACGCCGAATAATGGATCAGCCGCAGCGTGCGCAGCGGCTCGATCAGCTGCAGCTCGCGACGATCGAAATCGACGAAAACCTCGTAGCCGGCGAGCACGTCGGACAGCTGCCGGGTCATCGCATCGCGCTCACCCGACAGCAGCATCCACAGGTCCTGCACCGCCGGCCCGTTGCGCGCGTCGTCGAGGTCGACGAAGTGCGGCCCGCCGTCGGTCCACAGCACGTTGCCGCCATGGCAGTCGCCATGCAAGCGGATCCGGCCAACGGCGCCGACGCGATCGAAGGCGGCGCGCACCGCAGCGAGCGCCTGGTCGACGATGCCGGTCCAGGCCGGGAGCAGGTCGACCGGCACACAGTCGTGCTCCAGCAGCCAGGCACGGGAGGCATCGCCAAAATCCGCGACATCGAGATCGGGCCGGTGAGCGAACGGAGCGATCGCACCGACCGCGTGGATGCGCCCGAGGAAGCTGCCGATCCGTTCCAGCGTGTGAGGATCGTCGAGCTCCGGCGCACGACCACCTTGTCGGGCGTAGACCGCGAAACGATAGCCATCGAACTCGGCCAGGGTCGATCCGCCCGCCGCGCTCGCAGCAGATGCCGTCCCGAGCACGAGCGGCGCCACCACCGGAACCTCGCGCGCAGCCAGTTCGTGCGCGAACGCATGCTCCTCGAGGATCTGCGCATCACTCCAGCGGTCGGGCCGATAGAACTTCGCAACCACCACGGCGCCGTCTTCCAGGAACACCTGGTAGACGCGGTTCTCGTAGCTGTTCAGCGCCAGGAAGCGGCCATCGCCACGCAGGCCGACCGATTCGAGCGCGTCGAGCATCAGGTCGGGGGTCAGGCGGGCATACGGGGCGCTGGGCGTCATGTCGATTTGCTCGTCGAGGCACTCGTCGAGAGCCCGATGGTGCGGCAAGGGGGCCGGGCGAACCCACGGTCCGTCCTTTGGCCGGACGGCTCTGCGCTGCTCGCCCGCGTGGCCCCGGCGCGCAACTCGCTGCGCGCCCTTCGCTTCGCTTCGTTCGCTGCGCTCGGACAGGCGCGCCGAGTCAGAGTATTGGGGGCATCTGTGGCGTCAGCGCGCTCAGGCAACCTAGGGAAATCCGGCCAACAACGTCGCCAGCCCGGCAGGGGGTGGGGGACGGTCTGGCGGGGCGCTTTGCCGGCGCCGAGTAGCGCAGGACGTGGGGCCGCGCGCGCAGCGCGCATCCAATTTCTGACTTGCCGCCGACTGTCTGAGCGCAGCGAGCGCCGCAAAGCGGCGGGAGCGAAGCGAGTTTCGGCGGCAGGCCCCACGTCCGAGCAACGCAGGGGAGTCCGGCCGAAGGCCGGGCCGCCGGCACCAAGCCCCGCCAGACCGTCCCCCACCCCCTGTCGGACCGGTACCAAGTCAGTACTTCCCCGAGATCGGCTTCACCGGCCCCTCGAAGCGCTCGCGTCTGGGCTCGTGCGACAACGGCGGCAACTCGAACGGCTCGACCGGCACCTTGCGGTCGGGCACCTGGTCGAGCAGATGCCTGATCAGGTTCAGCCGCCCGCGGCGCTGGTCGTTGAAGTCGACCACGTGCCAGGGGGCGTGCTTGGCATGGGTGGCCTCCATCATCGCGTCGCGGGCGAGTCCGTACTCCTCGTAGAGCTCGCGCGACTCCAGGTCGATCGGCGACAGCTTCCAGCGTTTCAGCGGATCTTCGGCACGCTCGGCGAAACGCTCTTCCTGATGCACCTGGTCGACGGCGAGCCAGTATTTGTAGAGCAGAATGCCGTCATCGATCAGCAGCTTCTCGAACACCGGCGTCTGCTTGAGGAAGCGCCAGTATTCGGCGTCGGTGCAGAAGCCCATGATCTTCTCGACGCCGGCGCGGTTGTACCAGCTGCGATCGAACAGGACCATTTCACCGGCAGCGGGCAGGTGCGCGACATAGCGCTGGAAGTACCACTGGGTGCTTTCGCGTTCGGTGGGCTTGGGCAGCGCCACGACGCGGACCTGGCGCGGGTTCAGCCGCTCCGCGATGGTGTTGATGACGCCGCCCTTGCCGGCCGTATCGCGCCCTTCGAGCAGCACCATCATCCGTTTGCCGGTGTGCCGGAGCCAGTGGGCCAGGTCATTGAGCTCGAGCTGCAGCGGTTCGAGCGCGTCCTCGTAGTCCTTCTTCTTCAGGTTGCCCATGGGTGGCCTGTGCCTCGGTATTGACGGATGTTCACGCGCCTGCAGAAGGCACAGCGGGTGCGCCGGCCGCTGCCGCGCGCACCTGCAACTGGCAATAGGCGGCACTCAGCAGCGGGGCTTCGAACCCGTGCCGTTCGGAGCGGGCGAGCAGGTCGCCCAGCACGTGATCGTGCTCGGTGCGCTGGCCGGCCTGCAGGTCGCGCAGCATCGATGCCGTGGTCGGCGCGCCGCGCTGGGTCAGCATGCCGAGTGCCGCCGACCGGGCCTTCTCGGAAATATCGACGCCACTTGCCTTCGCCACCGCCAGGCATTCGCCGTACAGGCGGCGGATCAGCGCCTCGCCGTCGCGGGTGGCGACGATCTCGCCGACCGAGGCTCGCATCAGAGTAGTGACCCCTGCCAGCGTGGCCAGCATCACCCACTTCTCCCACAGGCTGGTGACGATGTCGGGCGAGAGCATCGGGCGAAACCGGGCCTGTGCGCACAGCTCGATGAACCGCTCGGCAAGGCGTTGGGCCTGCGGGTCGCGCCCGCCGGCGATCAGTGAGTGGGCATTGTTCAGATGCCTGATCGTGCCGTCCTCATCGAGCGTTGCGCCGATGTGGGCAACGCCTCCGAGCACGCGCTCGCTGCCGAAGCGGCGATCGAGCACGTCCATGTGCGCATAGCCGTTCAGGAAGGGCAGGATCCGCGTCTGCTCACCGATTGCGGGTGCCACTGCATCGACGGCGTCGTCGAAGTCGTAGGCTTTGGGGGCCAGCAGCACGAGGTCGTAGACGGGTTCGAGGGCGTCGGCGGTCACGGTGCGAACCTGCAACTGGCAGTCGCCGGCCGGGCTCACGATCCGCAGCCCGTCGCGGGCCAGCCGGGCAGCGCGCGCCGGTCGCACGAGAAAGCTCAGATCGGCTCCGGCTTCGACCAGCCGACCTCCGAAATATCCGCCTACGGCACCTGCTCCCAGGAACAGCAGCTTCATCGCCTTCACTCTCCGGTTTCGCGTTCGTGGCTCGCCTCTGGCGCATCTTAGCGCCGCCCCCGTGGCGATGCGCACAGCAGGCATAATCTCCGGCATGACAAAGAACCCCAGCCGGCCGACGACCGGCACGCTGCTCGACCGTTTCCTCGACTGGCAGATCGAGGCCCGCCACTACCCGGGCGCAGTGATCCACATCGAACGCCAGGGCCGGGTCCTGGCCCGCCAGACGGCCGGCCTGCGCGATCCGGACAGCGCGACGCCGATGACCGAAGACACGCTGTTTCGCATCGCGTCGATGACCAAGCCGATCGTCAGCACGCTGGCGCTGATGCTCGCCGAACAGGGCCGGCTCGAGCTCGATGCACCCTTCTCGCGCTGGCTGCCCGAGCTGGCCGGGATGAAGCTGGTGTCCGGCCAGCCGCCGGCGCGCGAACCCACGGTGCGCGACCTGCTGCGCCATACCTCGGGTATCGCCTACCCGGGCGAGATCCACGATCCGCAAGTGCGGGCCGCCGTAGCGGCCAGCAAGCTCGACAGCCAGTTGCCCTTGCTCACGCCCGGGCAGATTCTGGCGACACTGGCCACCCTGCCGCTGGCCGGCGAGCCGGGTCCGCGTTTCCGCTACGGTTTCTCCACCGACGTGCTGGGCCTGGTGATCGAACGCATCACCGGCCAGCGCCTGGGCGATGCGCTGCGCGAGGCCCTGTTCGAGCCGCTCGGCATGCATGACACCGGCTTCGAGGTGCCCGAGGCGAACGCCGGCCGGCTCGCGCGGGCACATGGCGACGACAGTTTCTGGCATGGTTTCACCGACCGGTTCGTGCAGGCCCAGTCGATGGGCCTGCCGATGCACTGTGGCGGTGGCGGGCTGGTGTCCACCGTGGCCGACTACGCACGCTTCGTGCGGCTGCTGCTCGGCGGCGGCGAGGTCGCGGGCCGGCGACTGCTGTCGGAAGCCAGCCTGGGCGAGATGTTCGGCAACCAGCTCGATCCGCTCGACCCGGGCCCGACCGGCTTCACCGGACCGGGCTTCGGCTTCGGGCTCGGGCTGGCGGTGCGCCTCGACTGGGGCGCCGGGGCCGTCCCGTCGACGGCCGGTGAGTTGACCTGGTTCGGGATCTGCGGCACGGTGGTCTGGCTGCATCCGCGCGAGCAGTGGTTCGCGCTGCAGTTCAGCGCCAACACGCGTTCGCGAATGCTGTCGCGGATGGAATTCCGGCGCACTGTGCAGAGCCTGCTCGACGAAACCTGAAATGCCCCGATCGATCCTGTATCACAACCCGCGCTGCTCGAAGTCCCGCGCTGCGCTCGAATTGCTGAGCCAGCGCGGTGTCGAACCGGAAATCATCCGCTACCTCGACACCCCGCCCGACGCCGACGCGCTGCGCCGGCTGCTGGCGCAGCTCGGCCTGCGGGCCCGCGCGCTGCTGCGCACCGGCGAAGACGAGTACAAGACGCTGAAGCTCGACGACCCCGCGCTCGATGACGAAGCCCTGATCGCTGCGATGGCCGCACACCCCAGGCTGATCGAGCGGCCGGTCTTCGTCCGCGGCGAGCGCGCCGTGATCGGCCGCCCGCCCGAGCGCGTGCTCGAACTGCTGTAGCCGGCCGCGCCGGCCCCAGGCGGGGCCGGCTTCCCCCCGGTTTCTCCCCAATTCGATTCCTCCCCGATTTCCACGAGTGACATGGCGCAATACGTCTATACGATGAACCGCGTGGGCAAGATCGTCCCGCCCAAGCGACAGATCCTGAAGGACATCTCGCTGTCCTTCTTCCCCGGCGCGAAGATCGGCGTGCTCGGCCTGAACGGCTCGGGCAAGTCGACGCTGCTGCGCATCATGGCGGGCGTCGACCGCGAGTTCGAGGGCGAAGCCGTTCCGATGCCGGGTATCCGGATCGGCTACCTGCCTCAGGAGCCCGAGCTCGATCCGGCCAAGGACGTGCGCGGCAACGTCGAGGAAGGGCTGGGCGAAACGATCGCGCTGGTCAAGGCGTTCAACGAGATCA
>JBAYOD010000037.1:0-18581 GCA_041678445.1 Burkholderiaceae bacterium
CCGCTTGCGCGTCGCTCGCTGCGCTCAGACAGGACGCCGCGAGAATGAGGATGGCGTCGCGCTGCGCGCGACAGCCAGGAACCCTGTGCGCCTCGGCTGCGCACAAGGCGCCGGCCAGGCGAAACCCCCCGCACCTTGGCCGGCGACGCTGTGCCATTCGACGGGAAAGCATCCGAGGAGCGTGACATCGGGGCAGCGCGGCGATTCGGGTACCGCAGTGATCCGGGCACCGTGACCGCCCGGTTGCCGGTTGCCGGTTGCCGGTCGCGGGCGCCTTGCGGGGATGCTGGTGAATCGAGCTCGGGAGCTCGTCAGGCCAGCTTCAGGAGGTCGTCACGCGAACTGGGTGCGCGCAGCCCGGTTGTCGCCAAGCCAGGTTCCGATCGTGCTGCCGAGCCGAGCCGAGCCGAGCCGGGTCGGTACCGCTTTGCGTTCGCTCGCAGGCCACAGTCTGCCAGGACGCGGGGCGAAGCTTTGGGCGCACGCCTTGTGCGCAGCCGAGAAGCGCAGCACTCGTGGCCTGCGCGCGCAGCGCGCTTCGTAAAATCTGACTTGCCGCCGACTGTTTGAGCGAAACGAACGAAGCGAAGCGAAGGGAGTGCAGCGAGTTCGGCGGCAGGCCACGAGCGCGAGCATCGCAGGGCACCCCGCGAAGCGGGGCAAGCACCCGGCGTGCGCCCAAAGCTTCGCCCCGCGTCCTGGCCCGCCGTCCCGCTTCTCGTTCGAACGCGAAGGGGTCGTGAGCCGGCCGCGCCTCGCCGGCCGCGCCTCGCCGGCCGCACCTCGCCGGCCGCGCCCGCTCAGCGGGCCGGTTCGGCTGCTGGCGTGGCGGTGCTGGCGGCTTCGGCTGCAGCGTTGGCGGCCCCGGCACCGGCCGCGGAACCGGCGGTTTCGGACGCGGGATTGGCGACCCCGGCCGGGCCGGCGCCGGCGGGATTGGTGACGAAGGCGATGCTCTGCATGCCGGCCAGGCGGGCCGCCGACATCACTTCGGCGATGCGCTCGTAGCGCGTGTCGCGGTCGGCGCGCAGGTGCAGGTCCGGCGGCGGGGTTGCGTTGGCCGCCGCGGTCAGCCGCGCGGTGAGGGCCTCGAGTCCGTCCACTGGGTCGTTGTTCCAGAACAGCCTGCCTTCCGGGTCGATCGCCAGGGTGACCGTTTCGGGCTTCTCGGTGGCCGGGGTCGACGAGGCGCGCGGCAGTTCGAGCTTGACTGCGTGGGTGAACAGCGGCGCCGTGATGATGAAGATCACCAGCAGCACGAGCATGACGTCGACCAGCGGCGTGGTGTTGATTTCGGCCATCGGCTGGCCGGGGCCGGAGTCGAGCGATCCGAATGACATCTGAGTGTTCCCGTCAGGGGTGGGCGGACGTGCGCGCCTCAGCGCACCATTGCGCCGCTGGCAAGCGGCGATACCGCGCTGCGCAGGCCGTCGCGCGTGCCCGTTTCCTTCAGGCGGCCGCCGGTCAGCAGCAGCGCCAGGAGGTCGTGTGCGAAGCCGTCGAGTTCGGCGATCGCGATCCGGTTGACCCGGACGAAGGCGTTGTAGGCGAGCACGGCCGGGATCGCGACAGCCAGCCCGGCGGCCGTCATCACCAGCGCTTCGCCGACCGGGCCGGCGACCTTGTCGATCAGCACCTGTCCGCTGCTGGCAATCGCGATCAGCGCATGGTAGATGCCCCAGACCGTCCCGAACAGCCCGATGAAAGGAGAGGTGCTGCCGACCGAGGCGAGGAAGGTCAGTCCGTTCTCCATCCGGGACGAGATCTGTGTGATCTGGCCGCGCAGCACCCGCGTGAGCATCTCCTCGCGGTCGATCGACGCGGCCAGCGTCTGGTCGGGGCCCATCGCCGCCGCCGCCAGCGCCTTTTCGGTCATCGGCAGCAGGACGCGCTCGGTGTCGACGGCCCGCATGGCCGCCAGCGCTTCGTCGAGCGAACGGGCGCGCCAGAAGTGGTCGAGCGCGGCGCGGGCACTGCGACGCTGCCGCCAGGCGACCCAGGTCTTGGCAAGGATGTAATACCAGCTGACCACCGACATCGCCAGCAGCAGATAGGCAACGCTGTGCGTGACGGCATCGCCGGCCTCCCAGAAGTGCATCAGTCCAAGTTGTTGTTCCGGCATTCGGTCTTTCCTTGAAGAAACTTGTTGCGACGGAGCCGCCTGCCACGCGTTCCGGTTGAGATGACGATCAGCCGTGCGGCTGCAGTCTGAATACCCACTTCCAGTTCCGATACCACTCGGCGACCGGTTTGCCGTCGACGGTGGCTGGCGTGAACCGCCACCGTCGCACGGTGTCGATCGCGGTGCGGTCGAGCAGGGCCGAGCCGCTCGACCGCTTGAGCCTGACGTCGGTGACCAGGCCGTCGGCACCGACGAAGACGTCCAGCAGCACCTCGCCCTGATCACCCATCCGGCGCGCCCGCATCGGGTAGGGGGGCGGCTGGTTGCCCCGCCAGCTGGCATCGATCTTCGGGGCGATCCGGCTGATCACCGGTGCCGCCGAAGCCAGCGCAGTCGGTGGACCGGCGGGCGCGGCGGGCGGGCTGGCCGGTGCCTCGGCAACCGGCGCCGCGGGCGGCGGGCCCGCCCGTTCCACCGGGCTTTCGACCGCAGCCGGAGGTGGAGGCGGCGGCGGTGGGGCGGGTTCCGGCCTGGGCTTCGGCTGTGGCTTGGGCACAGGCTTGGGTTTCGGCTTCGGCTTCGGTTCCGGCTTGGGCTTGGGCTTGGGTTTCGGTTCCGGCTTGGGCTCGGGCTTCGGTTCCGGTTTCGGAGGCTCGGGCACAGGGGGCGGTTCCGGAGCGGGCTCCGGTTCAGGCGTCGGCTCGGGCTCGGGTTCGGGTTCCGGGATCGGCTCGGGTTCGGGTTCAGGCTCCGGAATCGGTTCAGGCTCGGGTTCGGGAATCGGCTCCGGCTCCGGGGCCGGTTCGGGGATGGGTTCCGGCTCGGGCTCCGGAATCGGTTCCGGCTCGGGCTCGGGGATCGGTTCAGGCTCCAGGATCGGTTCGGGTTCCGGCACGGGCTCGGGGAGTGGTTCTGGCACCGGTTCGACGACCGGCGCCGCGGCGACCGGCTCGGGGGCCAGCGCCACTGGCTCGGGCTGCGGTTCGCCGGCCGCTTCGGTTGCCGGACCGGGGTCGGGCAGCGACACGAGTGCGACCCGGAGCACCGGCTCCGGCTCCGGGGCGCCCGGGGTCGTGGCCATCATCATCATGCCCGTGATCGCTGCCGCATGGATTGCCACGGCTGCAAAGGCGGGGACGAATGCTCTCGGTTTCATCGGCGGGATTATATTCTGAACGAGAACGATTCTCGGTATTCGTGTCTACGGGCCTATGTCGGATTCAGTCCTTCACGCATACTCTGCCGATGTCGACATCCTCTTCATCGCTGAAACCGGCGGTTTCGTCATCGCTGCGGCGCTCGCTCGTGGCGCTCGCCTGGCCCGCGCTGGCCATCGGTGTCGCCGGCTGCGCGGTGCCGCCGGTGGCGGCTCCCGCGCGGCGCCGTGAACCCTCCGCCCCGGTTGCCGGTTCGTCGCCCGGAGCCTCCGGAACCTTCAGCGGACTTCTGCCACTGCCGGCCGGGACCCGCTATCTGCTGCTGGGCGAGGTCCACGACAATGGTGACGGCCATGCGCTGCGGCTGGACCTGCTGCGCAGCCTGCTGACCACCGGGCGGTGGGCCATCGCGTTCGAGCAGTTCGACGCAGTGGCGCAGCCGCGCCTCGACGCCGCCTGGTCAGCGGCGCTGGCGCGTTTTGCCGACGACCGGGCAGCTGCCGCCCACCAGCTGGCGGAGGCTGGCGGATTCTCGTTCGAAGGCTGGCACTGGGACTTCTACCGGCCGGTCGTCGAGTTGCTGCTGGCGCAGCGCCTGCCGCTCGTCGCCGCCAATCTGTCGCGCACGGAGATACGCTCCGCGATGGCCGCGGGCACGGTGGCGCAGACGCCGCGCCCGGCGGGCTGGCTGCCGGCGGCCGAAGCGATGCTCGTACAGGCGATCAGCGATGGTCACTGCGGGCTGTTGCCCGAATCGGCGGTGTCGGCGATGAGCGGTGCCCAGGTGGCCCGCGACCGCACCCTGGCCCGTTCGATGGTGGCTGCCCATCGGCGCACCGGGCTGCCCGTCCTCCTGCTCGCCGGCAATGGTCATGTCCGTACAGATATCGGAGTGGCCCGCCACCTGGCGGAGCAGGATCCCGGGGCCGGCGTGTTGTCGGTCGGTTTTCTCGAATCGTCGGCGGCCGGGGGCCAGGTGCCTGCGGCCAGCGCCATGCGCTTCGATCACAGCCTGGGCGTCATGCCCGTCGAACGGCCGGATCCCTGCGAAGCCTTGCGCAAGCGGATGAGTGGGGGACGGGCGGCTAGCTGAGGCCGAGCACGTCCTGCATGTCGAAGAGCCCGCGTTCGTGAGCCTGCAGGAAGCGGCAGGCCCGCAGGGCGCCATGCGCGTAGGTGACCCGGCTGGATGCCCGGTGGGTGATCTCGATGCGCTCGCCGATGCCGGCGAACAGGACCGTGTGATCGCCGACGATGTCACCGCCGCGCACCGAGGAAAAGCCGATCGTCGCGGGATCGCGCTCGCCGGTGAGACCTTCGCGGCCGCAGACCGCGACCTCGTCCAGATCGCGCCCCAGGGCTTGCGCCACCACTTCGCCCATCCGCAGCGCGGTCCCTGACGGGGCGTCGACCTTGTGCCGGTGGTGGGCCTCGATGATCTCGATGTCGTAGCCGCTCGACAGGATCTTCGCGGCAACTTCGAGCAGCTTGAAGGTGGCGTTGACGCCGATCGCCATGTTCGGCGCGAAGACGATGGCGATGTCCCGGGCCGCGGCCTCGATGGCCGCCCGGCCCTGTGGATCGAAACCGGTGGTGCCGAGCACGGCCTTGACCCGGTGCCGGCGGCAGGCCTGCAGGTGGCGCAGTGAACCCTCGGGCCGGGTGAAGTCGATCAGGATGTCGGCACCGGCCAGGGCGGCGTCGAGGTCGTCGCTGACGGTCACGCCGGTGACGCGCCCGGCAAACTCACCGGCGTCGCGGCCCAGCAGCGGGCAGCCGGAGACGTCCAGTGCCGCGGCCAGTTCGGCGTCCGGTGCGTCGGCCACGGCCTCGATCAGCATCCGCCCCATGCGGCCGGAGGCGCCGGCGATCGCGATGCGCATCGTCATGTGTTCAGGAATCCTTGTTGCTGTCGTTGCCGGGGCGATAGCCGGGCAGGGCCGGGTCGCTCGGGTCTTCACGCTCGGGCAGGGCGTCGGCCTTGACCGACGCGACCTGGTCGCCGTCGAAGAGCACGGTGACCCGGCGCAGTTCGACCCGGCCATTGGGGTGGCGGTAACTGAAAACGTAGTCCCAGCGGCCGGTGTGGAAAACATGTTCGAGCAGCGGCGTGCCGAGCAGGAAGCGGACCTGGTCGCGCGACATCCCGGGCCGGACCTGGTCGACGCTGGCGCGGGTCAGGTAGTTGCCCTGCGGCAGCCCATAGCGGTAGGGTTCGAACAGCCCGCTGCGGGTCGTGTCCTGGGAAGCACAGCCGGCCATGCCGAGCGCGGCGACGATAAGCGCCGCGCCCGCCAGGGCCGCACCGCGCCTGCGGGCGGCGGCGGCGGCGCGTGGCCGACAGGTGGCACGGCGGGCGCCAGAAGCTTCCGGGTGCTCGGCAGCGTCCCCGACATTGTCCGTGTGCATGATACTGGGAAGCGGTGGTCCGCGATGGAAAGCCGATATCATACGTCTACCTGCAAGCTTTACTTTACTGGCGGTCACCATGTCCTCGACACTCGAACTGAAGAGCATGGGCCTGAAGGCCACGCTCCCCCGGGTGAAGATCCTCGAGATCTTCCAGCAGGGCAAACAACGTCACATGAGCGCCGAGGATGTCTATCGCGAACTGCTGGCGGAGAACCAGGACATCGGCCTGGCCACGGTCTATCGCGTGCTGACCCAGTTCGAGCAGGCGGGCCTGATCAAGCGCAACAACTTCGAGGCCGGCAAGGCGGTCTTCGAACTCGACGAAGGCACCCATCACGACCACCTGGTCTGCCTGCAGTGCGGGCGGGTCGAGGAGTTCTTCGACGCCGAGATCGAGGAGCGCCAGCACAAGATCGCCGAGGCGCGCGGTTTCACCCTGCAGGATCACGCCTTGTCCCTGTACGGCAACTGCACGCGCAAGAACTGCGAGCATCGCCGCAACTGAGCGCGGCCGGCCGGCGCGTCAGCGGCGCGCCAGCAACTCGCGCGCGTGCTTGCGGGTGGTGGCAGTGATCTCGGCGCCGCCCAGCATCCGGGCGATTTCCTCGACCCGGTCCTCCCGCCCCAACGGTTCGATCCGGCTGAGCACCTGCCCGCCGACGGTCTCCTTGCTGACCCGGTAATGCTGGTGCGCCTGGGCGGCAACCTGCGGCAGGTGCGTCACGCAGAGCACCTGCCGGTCGCCGCCCAGCCGGTGCATCAGCAGGCCGATCGCCTCGGCGACCGCACCGCCGACGCCGGCGTCGGCTTCATCGAAGATCAGCGTGGGGACCGGGTTGGCCTGGGCGGCCAGGACCGCGATCGCCAGGCCGATGCGCGACAACTCGCCGCCTGAGGCGACCCGGGCGAGCGGCCGGGCGCTGGCGCCGGCATGGGCGGCAACCCGGAACTCGATTGCATCGGCGCCGGCGGCGCCCGCCTCGGCGGGTTCGCAGACGATCTTCAGCCGGCCGCCGGCCATGCCGAGTTGTTCAAGGTGGGCCGAAACGCCGTCGGACAGCCGCGTGGCGGCCTTGCGGCGGGCGGTCGACAGGCGCCGGGCGAGCGCGTCATAGTCGGCGCGGGCAGCCTGTTCCCGGGTGCGCAGCGCGTCGAGATCCTGCGCGGCGTCGAGTTCCGCCAGCCGCGCGTGCATGGTTTCGAGGGCGGCAGGAATGTCGTCGGGAGGCATCCGCAGCCGGCGGGCGGCCTCGAAGATCGCGCTGATCCGCTGCTCGGTCCGTTCCAGCCGTTCCGGGTCGAGGTCGATGCGGCCGGCATAACCCGCCAGCGTCGAAGCAGCCTCGTCGAGCTGGATCGCCGCGCTGTCGATCAGCGCGAGGGCCTCGTCGAGCCGCTCGTCGATCGCAGCCAGGGGCCGCAGGCGCTGCAGGATCTGGTGCAGCCGGCCGGTCAGCGCATCGTCGCTGTCGGCCAGCGCATCGGCGGTGCCCTGTGCGCCTTCGATCAGCGTGGCGGCGTGGGCCAGCCGTTTCTGTTCCTCGTTCAACTGTGGCCACTCGCCCGGCGCCAGGCGCAGCTTGTCGAGTTCGCCCACCTGCCAGGCGAGCCGGTCACGCTCCAGCGCGAGCTCGCGCTGGCCGGTTTCGGCAGCCTGCAGGTCACGGGCCAGCGTTCGCCAGCGAGCCCAGGCCTGGCCGATGGCGCGGGCCTCTTCGCCCAGGCCGGCGCAGGCATCGAGCAGCAGCCGCTGCCCGTCGGGGCGCAACAGCGACTGGGCGGCATGCTGGCCATGGATGTCGATCAGTCGCTCGCCGATCTCGCGCAACAGCGCGGCCGTGGCCGGGTGGCCGTTGACCAGCGCGCGCGAGCGCGCATCGGCTTCGATGATCCGGCGCAGCTGGACGGTGCCGTCGTCGCCGGTCAGCGCGCGCTCGGCCAGCCAGGCGTCGAGCGCCGGGTCGCTGCGAAAACTCGCCGTGATGTCGGCGCGTGGCGCGCCCTCGCGGATCACGCCGGCGTCGCTGCGCCCGCCCGTGGCCAGCGCCAGCGCATCGAGCAGAATGGATTTGCCGGCCCCGGTTTCGCCCGACAGCACGGTGAAGCCGGGGCCGAATTCGAGTTCGGCGTCGGTGACGATGACGAAGTCGCGAAGGCGCAGGCTCAGCAGCATGGCGGTGACGGCGGGCAGCGGACGGCAGGCAGAGCGGGTAGCGGCGGTGGGGTGCCGCCGCCGGGTCAACGGCGCGGTCTGGTCAGGATCGGCAGTTCATGCCAGTTGAGCTTGCCGCGCAGCGTCGCGTAATAAGTGTAGTCGGGCGGATGCAGGAAGCGGGTGCGAAACGGTGCCCGCTGCACGATGATGTCGTCGCCGATGTGCAGGTCGCTGAACACCTGCATGTCACCGGACACGCGCGGCTCGCGCCCCTCGACGACCCGGATCGTGACCGTGACGTCGTCGGAGAGCACGATCGGCCGGTTCGACAATGCCTGCGGCGCCACCGGCACCATCACGATGCCCTGGACCTGCGGGTGCAGGATGGGGCCGTTGGCCGACAGCGCATAGGCCGTCGAGCCGGTCGGCGTGGCCACGATCAGGCCGTCGGCGCGCTGGCTGTACATGTACAGGTCGTCGACATGGACCTGCAGTTCGATCATGCCGGCGCGCGACGAGCGGTTGACGACGACGTCGTTCATCGCCAGCGCGCTCCAGATGATCTCCTGGTCGCGCACGACCCGTGCCGTGAGCAGCGTGCGTTCCTCGGCATGGTAATGACCGTCGAGGATGGTGGCCAGTCCTTCCCGCCAGTTCTCCAGGCCGATGTCGGTGACGAAGCCGAGCCGGCCGTGGTTGATGCCGACCAGCGGCACTTCATAGGGCGAGAGGTCGCGCGCCAGGCCGAGCATCGTGCCGTCGCCGCCGACGGCGATCGCCAGTTCGGCCCGATGGCCGATGTCCTCGGTGCTGGCGGCCTCGTCGGGCCGGCCGATCGACTCGGCTGTGCCGCTTTCGAGCAGCACCTCGATGCCGCGTTCGCGCAGGAATCCGGCAATCTGCGCAATCGCGGGCGCAACGCCTTCAGTCTGGTAGCGTCCGGCCAGGGCAGCGGTGCGAAACGGGGGCTTCATCGGAGCGCATTACACCACAACGGCAGGCGTTCGGGCCGGTTCGCGCACCGGGGCAACTCGCACTAGAATGAACGCATGCTGGACGCCCGCGCCCGAACCCTGCTCAAGACGCTGATCGAACGCTATATCGCCGACGGCCAGCCGGTCGGTTCGCGCACGCTGTCCCGTCATTCCGGGCTCGACCTGTCGCCGGCCACGATCCGCAACGTGATGGCCGATCTCGAAGACATCGGACTGATCGCCAGCCCGCACACCTCGGCCGGCCGGGTGCCGACCCCGCGCGGTTACCGGCTGTTCGTCGACACGCTGCTGACGGTCCAGCCGCTCGAAGACGACCAGACCGAACAGATCGAGGACCGACTGCGTGCCGATGCGCCGCGGCGCGTGCTCTCGAGCGCTGCCTCGCTGCTCTCCAGCCTGTCGCATTTCGCCGGCGTCGTCATGACGCCCCGGCGGGCATCGCTGTTTCGCCAGGTCGAGTTCCTGCGGCTGTCCGAGCGGCGCGTGCTGCTGATCATCGTGACACCGGAAGGCGACGTGCAGAACCGCATCCTCATGACCGAGCGTGACCATGGGCCGTCCGAGCTGGTCGAGGCTGCCAACTACATCAACATGCACTATGCCGGCCTGGATTTCGTCGCCATCCGCGAACGGCTGCAGCGCGAGCTGGCCACGCTGCGCGACGACATCACCCGGCTGATGCAGAAGGCGGTCGAGGCCAGCTCCCAGGCACTGACCGAAGACACCGAGTCGGTGGTCATCTCCGGTGAGCGCAACCTGGTCGGTGTGGCCGATCTGTCGGACAACGTCGAGCGGGTGCGTCAGCTCTTCGACCTGTTCGAGCAGAAGACCGGCCTGGCCCAGCTGCTCGATGCCTCCAGCCGTGCCCAGGGCGTGCAGATCTTCATCGGCGGCGAATCGGCGCTGGTGCCGATCGAGCAACTGAGCGTGGTCGCCGCACCCTATGAAGCCGATGGCGAGATCATCGGCACGCTCGGCGTCATCGGGCCGACCCGGATGGCCTACGAACGGGTCATCCCGATCGTCGACATCACGGCACGCCTGGTCTCATCGGCCCTCAGCCACTCGGGCGGCGGTTCCGGGCGTTCACACGACAATGGCTGACGCCGCGACCGACCCCGCTGCACCGGCACGCACGGCCGTCCTGCTGGTTCAGCTGGGCACGCCGGCAGCGCCGGAAACGGCCGCTGTGCGCCGCTTTCTCGCGCAATTCCTGTCCGACCCACGGGTCGTCGAGCTGCCGGCCATCTTCTGGAAACCGATCCTGTACGGCCTGCTCCTGCCCACCCGACCGGCTGCTTCGGCGCGCAAGTACGCATCGATCTGGATGCCGGAAGGCTCACCGCTGCTGGTCAATACGGTCCGGCAGACGGCGCGGCTGCGCGACTGGCTCGACGATCAGGGCCATGAGGTCGACGTCGAGTTCGCAATGCGCTACGGCAGCCCGTCGATAGACGAAGTGCTGCGCCGGCTGCGTGACGGCCACGCCCGGCGCATCCTGGTGCTGCCGCTGTACCCACAGTACGCGGGTTCGACGACGGCGACCGCGATCGATGCGGTCGGTACCGAGCTGGCCCGCTGGCGCAACCAGCCGGAGTTGCGCTGGATCCGCGACTTTCACGCCGATCCCGGCTGGCTCGATGCGGTCGTGGCGCGCATCGAGCGCCATTGGGAGCAGGACGGGCCGCCCGACAAGCTGGTGTTCAGCTATCACGGCGTGCCCCGGCATACCGTGCTGGCCGGTGATCCGTACTACGACGAATGCGTGGCGAGCAGTCGGCTGCTGGCCGAGCGGCTGGGGCTGGGGAAGGACGACTGGATCCTCGCCTTCCAGTCGCGCCTGGGCCGTGCCGAGTGGGTTCAGCCCTATACCGAACCGACCTTGCGCGAACTCGGCAAGGCCGGCGTGCGGCGCGTCGACGTGGTCTGCCCCGGCTTCGTTTCCGATTGCCTGGAGACGCTCGACGAAATCGCCCGTGATGCCCGCCAGACTTTCCTTTCCGCCGGGGGCAGCGATTTCCGCTACATCGATTGCCTGAACGATTCGCCGCCCTTCATCGACGCACTGGGCCGGCTGGCGCTGAGGCACCTGGCGGGCTGGGACACCGCTCGACCGGTCCGTGAGCCGGCCGTGCTGCGCCCGGTGGGTCGGGTGGCCGGCGCCGGCGGCTGAGGCGCCGACGCGGGGGCTGGGCGCCGGCGGGGCCTGCTTACTTCGGCGGGATGCGCAGGACCTGGCCCGGGTAGATCTTGTCCGGATGGGTCAGCATCGGCTTGTTGGCCTCGAAGATCGGCATGTAGGCGTTGGCGTTGCCGTAGAATTGCCTGGCGATCTTCGACAGCGTGTCGCCCTTGACGACCGTGTAGTACTGGGCTTCGGGGGCGGGCGTGGCCACGGTCATCTTGTCGTCGACGCGATCGACGCCGTCGACGTTGCCGCAGCACAGGACGATCTTCTCGCGCGTGGCCTGATCAGGCGCCTCACCCGAGACGGTGGCGGTGTCGGTATCGGGGTCGTACTCGACCTTCAGATCCTTCGCCTCGAGCTTCATCGACGCAATGTAGTCTTCGATGGCCTTGGCCTTGGCGGCCGGATCCTCGGCGGCCTTGGCGCTGCCGGTGCCGAACAGTTTTTCACCGGCACTGCGAATGAACGAGATCAATCCCATGTCTGTTTCTCCGGAAGGTTGGGTCGAGCACCGCTTGCAGGTGCGTCACGGGAAAGATTAACCGATCGCCGGCCGCTGCGCTGTGGCCCGGATGGGGGTGCGGCGGGCTTGAAGCTGCCGTGAATGCCCACATATACCGGGCGTGAACCGGTTCGACGCCGGCAAGTGATTGAAATCATTGAGAGGAAGCATGAGCGACGAGCAAAGACCGGCCCCGCAGGGCAAACCGCAGAATGCAGGCGCGGACGTGGATGCGCCGATGGCACAGGCCGGCGCCACACCCGGCCAGGCGGCGGGTCCGGCTAGCCAGGCCGCCCAGCCGGAGGGTGAGTCCGACCCGGTGGCCCGCAGCGCCGAACTCGAGGCACACTGCGCCGAGCTCGAGGCACACTGCGCCGAACTCGAAGCCCGCTGCGCAGCCTTGCAGGATCAGCACCTGAGAGCGGTCGCCGAAGGCGAGAACATCCGTCGGCGTGCCCAGGAAGAGGTTGCCAAGGCGCACAAGTACGGGATCGAAGCCTTTGCCGAGTCGCTGCTGCCGGTGCGCGACAGCCTCGAACTGGCGCTGGCCAGCGAGGTGCCGTCGATCGCCAGCATGAAGGAAGGGGTCGAGGCCACACTGCGTCAGCTTGCCTCGGTGTTCGAGAAGAACAAGCTGCTCGTGATCGACCCTGCCGGTCAGCGCTTCGATCCGAATCTGCACCAGGCGATCTCGATGGTGCCGGGCGATTCGACCGACCCGCCGGTGCCTGCCAATCACGTGGTCAGCGTCCTGCAGAAGGGCTATCTGATCAACGACCGGGTGCTGCGGCCGGCACTCGTGATGGTTGCCCAGGGCTGAACCCGAACGCCCGGCCGGGCGGAGCCGCTTGAATTCCGCGCCTGCCGGCGCCACCTGAACTGCAAGTCATCCAGACACTGAGGATTTCACGAAATGAGCAAGATCATCGGTATCGACCTGGGCACGACCAACTCCTGCGTCACGCTGATGGAAGGGGGCCAGCCCAAGGTCATCGAGAACTCGGAAGGGGCGCGCACGACGCCGTCGATCATCGCCTACATGGAAGATGGCGAGATCCTGGTCGGTGCGCCGGCCAAGCGCCAGGCGGTGACCAACCCGAGGAACACGCTGTATGCCGTCAAGCGGCTGATCGGGCGCAAGTTCGCCGAGAAGGAGGTCCAGAAGGACATCAACCTGATGCCCTACGAGATCGTCGCGGCCGACAACGGCGACGCCTGGGTCAGGGTGCGCGACAAGACGCTGGCACCCCCGCAGGTTTCCGCCGAAGTGCTGCGCAAGATGAAGAAGACCGCCGAGGATTATCTCGGCGAGGAAGTGACCGAGGCGGTCATCACCGTGCCGGCCTACTTCAACGACAGCCAGCGCCAGGCCACCAAGGACGCCGGCCGCATCGCCGGTCTCGAAGTGCGCCGGATCATCAACGAGCCGACCGCGGCCGCGCTCGCGTTCGGACTCGACAAGGGCGGCGGCAAGGACCGCAAGATCGCCGTCTATGACCTGGGCGGGGGCACCTTCGACGTGTCGATCATCGAGATCGCCGACGTCGATGGCGACCAGCAGTTCGAGGTCCTGTCGACCAACGGCGACACTTTCCTCGGCGGCGAGGACTTCGACCAGCGCCTGATTGACTACATCATCAGCGAGTTCAAGAAGGACCAGGGTGTCGACCTGGCCAAGGACGTGCTCGCGCTGCAACGCCTGAAGGAGGCGGCCGAGAAGGCCAAGATCGAGCTGTCGGCCAGCCAGCAGACCGAGATCAACCTGCCGTACATCACGGCCGATGCCAGCGGGCCCAGGCACCTGAACCTGAAGATCACCCGCGCCAAGTTCGAGGCGTTGGTCGAGGAACTGGTCGCACGCACGATCGAGCCGTGCCGGACCGCGCTGAAGGATGCCGGCCTGAAGGCTTCGGAGATCGAGGACGTGATCCTGGTCGGCGGCATGACGCGCATGCCCAAGGTCCAGGAGAAGGTCCGGGAGTTCTTCGGCAAGGAACCCCGCAAGGACGTCAACCCCGATGAAGCGGTTGCCGTCGGGGCGGCCGTGCAGGGGGCGGTGCTGGCCGGCGACAAGAAGGACGTGCTGCTGCTCGACGTGACGCCGCTGTCGCTGGGCATCGAGACGCTGGGTGGCGTCATGACCAAGATGATCCAGAAGAACACGACGATCCCGACCAAGTTCTCGCAGACCTTCTCGACGGCCGACGACAACCAGCCGGCGGTCACGATCAAGGTCTTCCAGGGCGAACGCGAGGTCGCCGCCGGCAACAAGATGCTCGGCGAGTTCAACCTCGAAGGGATCGCGCCGGCGCCGCGCGGCATGCCGCAGATCGAAGTGACCTTCGACATCGACGCCAACGGCATCCTGCATGTGTCGGCCCGCGACAAGGCCACCGGCAAGGAGAACAAGATCACCATCAAGGCGAACTCCGGCCTGACCGAAGGCGAGATCGAGAAGATGGTCCAGGATGCCGAGGCCAACGCCGTCGAAGATCGCAAGCGGGTCGAACTGGCCAATGCCCGCAACCAGGCCGAGGCGTCGATTCACTCGGTGCGCAAGTCGCTGACCGAGCACGGTGAGAAGATCGACGCGGCCGAGAAGGAGAAGATCGAGGCGGCCGTGAAGGAAGCCGAAGAAGCGCTGAAGTCCGATGACAAGGACACGATCGAGGCCAGGACCAGCGCCCTGATGGTGGCGGCGCAGAAGCTCGGCGAGCTGATGTACGCCGACCTGCAGCAGCAGGCCGGGGAGGCCGGCGCCGCTGACGGCGACGGTGCGACCGAGGCCAGGCGCCCGCAGGACGACGATGTCGTCGACGCCGACTTCAAGGAAGTCAAGCGCGACGCCTGACCGGCTTGCGTGCCTGCCCCCGCGGGGGCAGCGCAGGACCCCGGGGCCCGGGGCCGGAAGCCCTGCCAAGCATGCCGATCCGGGCGGTGTTTGGCAGGGTTGCCGGCTCCGGGCCGATGCGATTCGATGAGACGGAAAGCCAACGATGGCCAAACGCGACTACTACGAGATTCTCGGCCTGGCCAAGAACGCCAGTGACGACGAGCTGAAGAAGGCTTATCGCAAGCTGGCGATGAAGTATCACCCGGACCGCAATCCGGACGACAAGAGTGCCGAGGGCAAGTTCAAGGAGGTCAAGGAGGCCTACGAGACGCTGTCGGATCCGCAGAAGCGCGAAGCCTACGACCGCTTCGGCCATGCCGGAGTCGATCCGAACGCCGGCTTCGGCGGTGGCCCGGGGGCGGGCGCGGGCGGTTTTTCCGACGTGTTCGGCGACATCTTTGGCGACATCTTCGGGGCTGCCCGCCAGGGGGGCGGACGGGCCGGCGTCTATCGCGGCGCCGACCTGCGCTATGCGATGGAGATCTCGCTCGACCAGGCTGCACGGGGCCACACCACCGAGATCCGGGTGCCCAGCTGGGACGCCTGCGAGGTCTGCCACGGCAGCGGCGCGAAGCCGGGCACCCAGCCCAAGACCTGTGGCACCTGCAATGGTCAGGGCGCGGTGCGCGTGCAGCAGGGCTTCTTTTCGATCCAGCAGACCTGTCCGACCTGCCACGGAACCGGCAAGGTCATTCCCGAGCCCTGCACCACCTGTGACGGGGTCGGCCGGGTCAAGAAGACCAAGACCCTCGAAGTCAAGATTCCGGCCGGGATCGACGACGGCATGCGGATCCGTTCGGCGGGCAACGGTGAGCCCGGCACCAATGGCGGGCCGCCCGGAGACCTGTACGTCGAGATCCGGGTGCGCGATCATCCGGTGTTCCAGCGCGATGGCGACGACCTGCACTGCGAGGTGCCGGTCGGGGTCACGACCGCGATCCTGGGCGGGCGCATCGAGGTGCCGACGCTCGATGGCCGGGCCGAAATCGAGATCCCGGAGGGCACGCAGTCCGGCAAGCAGTTCCGCTTGCGCGGCAAGGGCATCAAGGGTCTGCGGTCCAGTTATCCGGGCGACCTGTACGTCCATGTCCTCGTCGAAACCCCGGTGCGGCTGACCGAGCACCAGAAGAAGCTGCTGCGCGAGCTCGACGTCTCGCTCAAGGATCCGAAACACAGCCCGCAGCATCGCGGCTGGATGGATCGGGTCAAGGAGTTCTTCCAGTAACCGTTTTGCCCGCAGCAGGCCGCCCCATGAAGCTCACATTTGCCGGTGCGGCCGATACGGTCACGGGTTCGCGCCATCTGATCGATACCGGCGAGGCGCAGATCCTGGTCGACTGCGGCCTGTTCCAGGGTTTCAAGAAACTGCGCGACCGGAACTGGCAGCCGTTCCCGATGCCGCTGGAGCAGATCGAGGAGGTCGTGCTCACCCACGCGCACCTCGATCACAGTGGCTGGCTGCCGGTGCTGGCGCGCGCCGGCTTCCGGGGGCGAGTCATCGCCACCCGTGGCACGGCCGAACTGTGCCGCATCCTGCTGCGCGACAGCGCACGGCTGCAGGAAGAGGAGGCCGAGTACGCGAACCGTCACGGCTACTCCAGGCACTCGCCGGCCGAGCCGCTGTATACGGTGCGCGACGCCGAACTGGCCCTGTCGCTGATCGAACCGGTGTCCTTCGATACCGCAATCGGCCTGAGCGGCGGCCTGCAGGCGGTGCTGCGGCCGGCCGGTCACTTGCTGGGCGCGGCCACCGTCACGTTTCGCAAGCGGCGCCGCACGCTGGTCTTCAGTGGCGACCTCGGACGCAGCAACGACCTGCTGATGCGTCCGCCGCGCACACTCGACTCGGCCGACACGCTGGTCATCGAGTCGACCTACGGCGACCGCCAGCATGTCGACGAGGACACCGAGGCCATCCTGGGGCAGGTGATCCGCGATACCGCGGCGCGTGCCGGGACGGTGCTGATCCCGTCGTTCGCAGTCGGCCGGGCGCAACTGCTGATGTATGCGATCTGGCGGCTCAAGCAGCGGCGCGAGATTCCCGATCTGCCGGTCTTCCTCGACAGTCCGATGGCGATCGATGCCACGCGGCTTTACCGGCGTTTTCGTGCCTATCATCGCCTGTCGGCCGAAGAAACCGCCGGCATGTTCCAGGTCGCCCGACTGGCGAACACCCCCGAGCAGTCGAAGGCGATCGCCGGCCTGCACATGCCGGCGATCATCATCTCGGCCAGCGGCATGGCCACCGGCGGTCGGGTGCTGCATCATCTGAAACGGCTGCTGCCCGAGCCGGAGAATCACGTTGTGTTCGCTGGCTTCCAGGCCGGCGGCACGCGGGGCGAGAAGATCGTGAACGGAGCCCCGGAGGTCAAGATCCACGGCGCCTGGTATCCGGTGCGCGCCGCGGTCACCCAGCTCGATGGTTTTTCCGGGCACGCCGACGCTGACGAGCTGATCGCCTGGATGGCAGCCATCAAGCGCCCGCCCCAGCAGGTCTGGATCGTCCACGGCGAGCCGCAGGCGGCCGATGCGCTGCGGGTGCGCATCCAGGAAACCTTCGGCTGGCCGGTGCGGGTTCCCGAGCACCTGGAAACGGTCGATCTGGCGCTCTAGTTGGTTGACCCTCCCGTCCACTGCGTCATCCTGGCCCGCTTCTACGTCGACGACCCGGGCGATCGACGCACAGCGTGCCGGCCTGGATTTTGCCGACGCCCTCCATCTGGCTTCGAGCCGGCACTGCGAAGCGCTGGTCACATTCGACGGCCGGCGCTTCGCACGGCGGGCGCAAGGATTCGGCTTGCAGCCGACAGTGTCGGTAGCGCGCGGAGCGCGAGCGCCTTGCCTCAACACCCAGTCGCCACGACCGGCGTCGCCAAGCACCAGCGCCGGCCGCAGCTTGCCTGCCGATAAATCCGAATAAGGAAAGCGCAGCAACACTATTGCGCGGCTTGCAGGTGCTCCCATGCGGCGTCCTCGTCTTCCCGCAGCCAGTCCTGGGCCAACGCCGGTGCACTCAGGGCCAGGCCGGAAAGGGCTTCATCCACCGGTTCCGTGAAGGTGACAAATACCCGCAAGGGCCGGTTTGCCTGCTCCGGCAGCGGTTCGAGAAAGCGGATTGAACCATCCGGCATCAGTTATCGGCTGCGGCGGCCTTTCTGTCGGTACTGATTCGAGTGCCGTCGGGATTGGGGGTGGCAGTGGCGTGCCGATAGCGCAGATCGAGCCCCAGACGCTCAGCGGTATGAGGGTGTGCCTGTGCGGTCAAGCCGCCGATCGCGCGCCGGGCTTCGTGTTCGCTGCGTACGGCGTTGATGAGGCCGGCGAGCAGTTCGGGGCGGTGGGTGAACAGGCGCTTGAAGACGAAGTCGTTCCTGGGGTCGAGCAGAGCGGGAGGCATGGTGAGCCTTCTGGCCGGAACCATCCGGTTGCGCAGTAGAATCTGCCGCAGGCGCCAACCCGCTTCACCAGACTGTTCATCCGGCCAGCCGGCCGCCATTCACGCGGAGACCTTCCTGATCCAATGAGCACCAACGCTTCGGAATTCGAGCGCGCCCAGCGCGTCCTGGTCGGCGGTGTGAACTCCGCCGTGCGCGCGTTTCGCGCGGTCGGCGGCACGCCGCGTTTCATCGCCCGCGCCGAGGGCGCCTGGATGTGGGACGTCGAAGGGCGCCGCTACATCGACTACCTGGGTTCGTGGGGGCCGATGATCGTCGGCCAGTCTCATCCGCAGGTGGTCGAGGCCGTGACTCGTGCCGCACGCGACGGTCTGTCCTTTGGTGCGCCCAACGTGATGGAGAGCGAGCTGGCCGAGCGGATCTGCGCGCTGTTCCCGCACGTCGAGCGGGTGCGCTTTACCAGTTCCGGCACCGAGGCTGCGATGTCGGCGCTGCGGCTGGCCCGCGGCTTCACCGGTCGCGACGCGATCGTCAAGTTCGAGGGCTGCTACCACGGCACCGCCGACAGCCTGCTGGTCAAGGCGGGTTCCGGGGCGCTGGCCTTCGGCACTCCGAGCTCGGCCGGCGTGCCGGCCGACCTGGTCCGTCACACGCTGATCGCCCAGTACAACGACCTGGCCAGCGTCGAAGCCCTGTTCGCCGCGCACGGCAAGGAGATCGCCTGCGTGATCGTCGAGCCGATGCCGGGCAACATGAACCTGA
>JBAYOD010000038.1:0-18573 GCA_041678445.1 Burkholderiaceae bacterium
CACCGAGTTCCTCGACATGATCACGCCGCAGTACATCGCCGACTTGATCGCCTGGGGGGCGATCGGTGCGCGCACGACCGAGTCACAGGTGCATCGCGAACTGGCTTCGGGACTGTCGTGCCCGGTCGGCTTCAAGAACGGTACGGACGGCAGTCTGCGGATCGCGCTCGATGCGATCAAGGCTGCGTCGCAGCCGCATCATTTCCTGTCGGTCACCAAGGGCGGACATTCGGCGATCGTCTCGACCAACGGCAATGAGGATTGCCACATGATCCTGCGCGGCGGCAAGGTGCCGAACTTCGACGCGGCCAGTGTCGATGCGGCCTGCCGGGAGGCGGCTGCGGCGGCGCTGGCCTGCCGGCTGATGATCGATGCCAGCCATGGCAACAGCCAGAAGAAGGCCGAGAACCAGGTCACGGTGCTGAAGAACGTCGGCGAGCAGCTGGGTAATGGCGACTCGCGGATCATCGGTGTGATGATCGAGAGCCATCTGAACGGTGGCCGGCAGGACCTGGTGGCGGGCAAGCCGCTGGCCTACGGCCAGAGCATCACCGATGCCTGCATCGGCTGGGACGACACCGAAGTCGCCCTCGAAGGGCTTGCCCAGGCCGTCCGTCAGCGCAGGCTCGCCGTGGGCGCGTGAACAGGCATGCCAGGGTCGTGCCGGGTGCCGGGCTGCAGTAGACTGCGACGCTGATCACGGAGATGTGTCGATGCAGATGAGCGATGCCGATTTGCCGGACGACACCTCGGCGGCCATGGGTGCCACGGGTGGCATGGCGGGCAGGTTGCCGCCAGACTGGTTGCCGCCGCACGAGCGGCTGACCGGCCTTGGCCTGGTCGATGCCGGGCCGGCGACCGAACATGCCGAGGAAATCCACGGCCTGATGCTGCGCACCCCGCTGTTTGCCGGGCTCGGGATCGACGACACTCGCAAGCTCAGCGCCTACATGCGGATCTACGATGCGCAGCCGGGAATCACGCTGATCAACGAGGGCGAACCGGGCGATTTCATGCTGTTGCTGGTGGGCGGGATGATCGATGTCCTGCGCCGCAACCGCTACGACTATCCGGCCCGGATCGCGCTCGGCCACCCGGGTCACGCACTGGGTGAAATGTCGATGTTCGACGGCGAACCGCGCTTTGCCTCCTGCGTGACGCTCGAACCCAGCCGGATGGCGGTGCTGTCGCGCGATGCCTTGATGCGGGTGCTGGCCGAGGAGCCCGAACTGGGCAACCGGATCCTGCTCAAGCTGGTGCAGATGTTGTCCGACCGGCTGCGCCAGACCAGCTCGAAGCTGGTCTCGTATCTGGAAGCCGCGCGCGACAACTGAAGCTGCGTGTCGGGCAGAAGCTGCGCGTCGGGCGCAGGCTGCGCGCCGGGTGCTCAGCGCCGGTCTTTCTCCCACAGCACGTCCTGGCCGCCGGCTGCGCGGTTGAGCACGCGCGCCAGCACGAACAGCAGGTCGGACAGGCGGTTCAGATAGTGCCGGCAGAGCGGCCGGACCGTTTCGGCCTGGCCGAGCGCGACGACGGCGCGTTCGGCGCGCCGGCAGACGGTGCGGGCGATGTGGGCGATTGCCGCCGGCCGCGAACCGCCGGGCAGGATGAATTCCTGCAGGCGCGGCAAGGTCGAATTGTGGACTTCGAGCAGCTCGTCGAGCCGGACCAGCCGGGCCTCGTCGAGGTTCTCGAAACCGGGAATGCACAGCTCGCCGCCCAGGTCGAACAGGTCGTGCTGGATGTCGAGCAGGGCGCTGCGGATCGTTTCGGGCATCGGCTCGGTGAGCAGCAGGCCGAGCGTCGAGTTCAGTTCGTCGACCTCGCCGATCGCGATGATGCGCGGGCTGTCCTTGCGGGTGCGGCTGCCGTCGCCGAGTCCGGTCGTGCCGTCGTCGCCCGTGCGGGTGGTGATTTTCGAAAGCCGATTGCCCATTTCCCTCGTCCTGCGCGCCGGAAGCTTGTCATACTCCGGCCAGCGCTCAATCCCGCAGTGTATCGCCCGCCTGGCTGACCGGCGCCGAGTCTACAATCGGTGTCAGGAGGAAATCCCGATGAACCATCCCTATGCCTTTGCCGGCGCCCTGCGCCGCCCATTGCCCGAATCGATGATCGCCGCGCTGCGGGATCGCTTCGGCGAGCGTTTCAGCACCGCCCAGGCGGTGCGCGACCATCACGGGCGCGACGAGTCGCCGTTTCCGGCGGTGCCGCCCGATGCGGTCGTCTATGCGCATTCGACCGGGGAGGTTGCCGAGGTCGTGAAGCTGTGCGCCGCGAACAAGGTGCCGCTGATCCCCTTCGGGGTCGGCTCCTCGCTCGAAGGCCACCTGCTGGCCGTGCACGGCGGACTGACGATCGATCTGTCGCAGATGAATGCGGTCCTGTCGATCAACGCCGAAGACCTGACAGTCACCGTGCAGGCGGGGGTCACGCGCAAGCAGCTGAACGAGGCGCTCAAGAGCACTGGGCTCTTCTTCCCGATCGATCCGGGGGCGGACGCCACGCTGGGCGGCATGTCGGCCACGCGCGCGTCGGGCACCAATGCGGTGCGCTACGGCACGATGAAAGAGAACGTGCTCGGGCTGACCGTGGTCACCGCCGACGGCAAGGTGGTCCGGACGGCGACCCGCGCCAGGAAATCGTCGGCCGGCTACGACCTGACCCGCCTGTTCGTCGGTTCGGAAGGTACGCTGGGCGTGATCACGGAGGTGACGGTGCGGCTGTACCCGGTGCCGGAGGCGATCTCGGCGGCCGTGGTGAACTTCCCGTCGATGACTGCCGCGGTCAACACGGTGATCCAGACCATCCAGCTCGGGGTGCCGGTGGCGCGCAGCGAATTCCTGTGTGAGCGCTCGATCGGGGCGATCAACGCGCACAGCAAGACGACGCTGCGCGAGGCGCCGACCCTGTTCTTCGAGTTCCATGGTTCCGAGGCCTCGGTCAAGGAGCAGGCCGAACTGGTCCAGCAACTGGCCCACGAGCATGGCGGCCAGGACTTCGAATGGGCCAGCCGCCCCGAGGATCGCACCCGGCTCTGGAATGCCCGCCACAACGCCTACTTCGCGGCGCTGCAGATGCGGCCGGGCAGCCGGGCCATCTCGACCGACACCTGCGTGCCGATCTCCCGGCTGGCCGAGTCCATCGTCGGGGCCCGCGAGATCCTCGACAGTGCCGACTTCCCGACGGCAATCCTCGGTCACGTGGGCGACGGCAAC
Source organism: Burkholderiaceae bacterium (assembly GCA_041678445.1). GTDB lineage: Bacteria > Pseudomonadota > Gammaproteobacteria > Burkholderiales > Burkholderiaceae_E > Zeimonas. Next base: position 3,216 of record JBAYOD010000038.1, read on the forward strand.
TTCCATGCGGTGCTGCTGATCGATCCCGACAACCCGGCCGAGATCGAGCAGGCCGAGCAGTTGAACAACCGGATCGTGCGCCTGGCCCAGTCGGTGGATGGTACCTGTACCGGCGAGCATGGCGTGGGGCTGCACAAGATGGGCTTCCTGCGTGACGAAGCCGGCGACGACGCGGTGGACCTGATGCGCCGGATCAAGCACGCCTTCGATCCTGACAACATCCTGAATCCGGGCAAGATCTTCGCGTTCGACTGAGGCTCGCCCGACGGCGCCGCGGCCCGGCCTTGATCCAGGACAAGGTCGTGCCGCCAGCCCGGCGGCAGACTGGCCCGGGCGTATTCGCGAGCGACGATCATGAACGTCAGAGCCATCGCGGAGCCGGACCCGATCACCGGCTTCACGAACTGCCATCTCGGTATCCTGGCGCGTTTCGAGCGCTTGAGCCGGCTGCCGCAACTGCTGGTGGATCCGGCCGACCGGGCGGCGGCCCGACAGTTTGCGGAGACCATCGTGCGCTTCGTGCGCGAGGCGGTCTTCGAGCATCATGCGGAGGAGGAGGAGGCGCTTTTCCCGGCCGTGGCGCGCAGCGCCGCGGCCGGCGACGAGCGGCAGATGGTCGATTCGCTGATCGCGCGGCTCACGCGCGAGCATCGCGAACTCGAGGCGATGTGGGCCGGCATCGAGCCGGCGCTGCGGGCGATTGCCCGCGGCCGGCAGGTCGACCTCGACGTCGGCGCGGTCGAGCGCCTGTGCCGGGCCTATGGCGAACACGCCCATTTCGAGGAAGCTGTCTGGCTGCCGCTTGCCGAGCGCATCCTGTCACCGAACGACCAGGCGGCGCTGGGCCTGACCCTGCATCTGCGGCACGCGCTCGACAAGGTCGTCGCCTACATCTGACGGCAGCCGCCTCGTCACGGCCCGGCAACCTCTACCGATGCAATACCTGGCTCAGGAACTGCCGGGTACGTTCGTTCTGCGGATTGCCGAAGAAGGCCTCGGGGGCGTTCTGCTCGACGATCTCGCCGCGGTCCATGAAGATCACGCGGTCGGCCACCGCCTTGGCAAAACCCATCTCGTGCGTCACGCACAGCATCGTCATGCCTTCGCCGGCGAGCATGATCATCGTGTCGAGCACCTCCTTGACCATCTCGGGATCGAGCGCCGAGGTCGGTTCGTCGAACAGCATGATCGATGGCGTCATGCACAGCGCGCGGGCGATCGCCACCCGCTGCTGCTGACCCCCTGAGAGCTGGCCCGGATACTTGGCGGCCTGATCGGCGATCTTCACCCGTTCGAGAAGCTGCATGGCGGCGGCCTCGGCTTCGGCGCGCGGCTTGCGGCGCACCCAGATCGGCGCCAGCGTGCAGTTGTCGAGCACGGTCAGGTGCGGGAACAGGTTGAAGTGCTGAAAGACGATGCCGACCTCGGAGCGGATCCGCTCGATCTGCTTCAGGTCGTCGGCCAGTTCGGTGCCGTTGACGACGATGCGGCCATCCTGGTGAGTCTCGAGCCGGTTGATGCAGCGGATCAGGGTCGACTTGCCCGAGCCCGACGGGCCGCAGATCACGATGCGTTCGCCGCTGGCGACCGACAGGTCGATCTGCTTGAGCACGTGGAATGCGCCGTACCACTTGTCCAGCTTCTCGATCAGGACGGCGGGCGGTGCCCCGGTCGACGGGGCTTGCACTTCAGCGTGGGTGGTCATGGGCAAGGTCGCGCTCCAGCTTCTGGCTGTACTTCGACATCGCGAAGCAGTAGATCCAGTAGATGACGATCGAGAACAGGAAGGCTTCGATGAAGTACTTCTTCCATGAGAAATCGGTTTCCACTGACTTCTTCACCGCGTAGGCGAAGTCGTAGATGCCGATGATGACGACCAGCGACGTGTCCTTGAACATCGAGATGAAGCTGTTGACGATGGGCGGAATCGAGATGCGCAGCGCCTGGGGCAGCACGATCAGGCCCATCGACTGCCAGTACGAGAAACCGATTGCCTCGGCGGCTTCGTACTGGCCTTTCGAAACTGCCTGCAGGCCGCCACGCACCGCCTCGGCCAGGTAGGCGGCCACGAACAGGATGATCGCGATCTGGGCGCGCAGCAGCTGTTCGATGCGCATGCCCTCGGGCATGAACAGCGCGAACATCACCGAAGCCATGAACAGCACGGTGATCAGCGGCACCCCCCGGATCACCTCGATGTAGACGACACAGAAGGCCCGGATCAGCGGCAGTTTCGAGCGCCGGCCCAGTGCCAGCAGGACCCCGAGCGGGAAGGCGAAGGCGATGCCGAAGATCGACAGGATCAGCGTGACCGGCAGCCCGCCCCACTGCTCGGTGCGCACCGGCGCCAGGCCGAGCCCGCCGCCCATCAGCCAGAAGGTGACGACGATGCCGGCGGTCCAGATCACCGCCAGCCAGGCGTTCCAGAACATCCGGAAGCCGGACACGACGAGCAGGCCGGTGAGCACGACGATCGCGATCGCCGGGCGCCACTGCTCCTCGTACGGATAGACGCCGAACATCATGAAGCGGAATTTCTCCCAGACCACCGCCCAGCAGGCGCCCTGGCCACGCACGGCGTCGCAGGCAGCCAGCGGCTGGGGGCCCCAGACCGCATCGATGAACAGCCAGCCGGAGGCCTTCGGCACGATCCAGGCGAGAAAAGCCAGCAGCAGCAGGGTCAGGGCGCTGTCCAGCGGCGTGGCGAACAGATTCGTGCGCAGCCAGGCGAAGGGCCCGCGGCGCTCGTCGGGCGGGCGGGCGGGCGGCAGCTCGTCGGGGGCGCTCATCGGCTATCGCTCCACCAGTCGCACGCGGTGGTTGTACCAGTTCATGAAAAGCGAGATCAGCAGGCTGATCGCAAGGTAGATGGCCATCAGGATCGCGATCGCCTCGATGGCCTGGCCGGTCTGGTTCATCGTCGTGTTGGCGACCGCCACCAGATCCGGATAGCCGATCGCGACCGCCAGCGACGAGTTCTTGGTCAGGTTCAGGTACTGGCTGGTCATCGGCGGGATGATCACGCGCAGCGCCTGCGGCAGGGTGACCAGGCGCAGTTCCTGGCTGCGGCTCAGGCCCAGCGACAGGGCTGCCTCGCTCTGGCCGCGGTCGATGGCGAGGATGCCGGCGCGGACGATCTCGGCGATGAAGGCCGCGGTGTAGGTCGACAGCCCCAGCAGCAGCGCCAGGAACTCGGGCGACAGGGCGCGGCCGCCGCGGAAGTTGAAGCCGCGCAGCTCGGGCAGGCTCAGTGCCGTCGGCGCGCCGAGAGCCGCCCAGGCGGCCAGCGGCAGGCCGAACACCAGCAGGGCGGCCGGCAGCGCAGTCGGCAGCTGTCGGCCGGTGCGGGCCTGCAGCCCGCGGGCGTAGCGGCGCCACAGCCCGGCCAGCGCAATGCCCACCGGCAGCGCCCAGCCCGCCGCCTGCCAGGCGACATGCGGTTGCGGCCACGGATAGTAGAGACCGCGTTGCGTGATGAAGACCGCGTCACCGAACGCGATTGCCTGGCGCACCGGCGGCATCAGCTCGGTGAAGATCCCGTACCAGACGAACAGTTGCAGCAACAGCGGGATGTTGCGCATCGTCTCCACGTATGCCGAGGCGAGCCGGGACAGCAGCCAGTTCGACGACAGCCGGGCGATGCCGACCAGGGTGCCGATCACCGTGGCCAGCAGGATGCCCAGCGCGGCGACGTACAGCGTATTGGCCAGCCCGACCGCAAAGGCCCGGGCGTAGGTGTCGGCCGCGCTGTAGGCGATCTGCGATTCGGCGATCTCGAAGCCGGCCTCGCGTCCCAGGAAGTCGAAGCCGACGTGGATCTGCCGCGTCGCGAGGTTGTGCAGCGTATTCGAGATCAGATACCAGCCGACGCCGACCACCGCGGCGAGCAGCAGCAGCTGGTAGATGATGCCGCGCACGCGCTCATTGGAGAGCATGGAAGCCGGTTCCTGTGCGTCGGGGAAGCGTGACGGTGCGAGCGACCGGGCCGAAGCCCGGTCGCGACCGCTCAGGCGAACCGGCTCAGCGGATCGGCGGTGCGTACATCAGGCCGCCGTCGCGCCACTGCGCGTTCAGCCCGCGCGGGATGCCGAGCGGACCGATGTTGCGCTCGTACATCTCGCCGTAGTTGCCCACGCCCTTGACCGCGCGCACCAGCCAGTCGTTGTCCAGCCCCATGCTCTTGCCCGCATCGCCGGTCAACCCGAGCAGGCGCTGCAGCGGCGGGTTGTTGCTCGCGTCGGCCTTCTTCGCGTCGACGTTCGCTGCGGTCACGCCGAGCTCCTCGGCCTCGATCAGCCCGAACAGCGTCCACTTGACGATGTTGAAGAACTCCCAGTCGCCGCGGCGGACCATCGGGCCGAGCGGCTCCTTGGAGATCGCCTCGGGCAGGATCACGTAGTCATCCTTGTTCGACGCTTTCAGGCGGGTGGCGGCCAGCCCCGAGATGTCGGTCGTGTAGACGTCGCAGCGACCGGCGAAGAAGGCCTGCTCGATCTGGTTCAGCTCGGCGATCACCACCGGCTTGAAGCTCATCTTGTGGGTGCGGAAGTAGTCGCTCAGGTTGAGTTCGGTGGTCGTGCCGGGTTGCACGCAGACCGCGGCACCGTCGAGCTCCCTGGCGTTCTTGACGCCCAGGCTCTTCGGCACCATGAAGCCCTGGCCGTCGTAGAACAGCACGCCGGTGAACACCGAGCCCAGCGTCGTGTCGCGTGACGAGGTCCAGGTGGTGTTGCGCGACAACATATCGACTTCACCGGACTGCAGGACGGTGAAGCGATTCTGGGCATTGGTGGCGACGTACTGGACCTTGGCCGGATCGCCCAGGATGGCGGCGGCGACGGCCCGGCAGAAATCGGCGTCGATGCCGTTCCAGCGCCCGGTGCTGTCGGGGGCCGAGAAGCCGAGCAGGCCGGTGTTGACGGCGCAGCGCAGCGAGCCGCGCTCCTTGATCGTGTCCAGGGTCGGCCCGGCCTGGGCCAGCATCGGGGCCATCAGCGCAGCGCTGGTCGCCAGGCCCATCAGCAGGTGTCGAGTCATCGTCGTCTCCATTGTTCGTGTCGTTACAACCCCTGAGGGCGAGGGACGTTGCGTCCCTTGGCGCGCAGTCTAGCCATATTGCTGCTGTGCACTCAAGAAGATTTGCACGAATGCGCGGCCTTGCACTTCGCGTTCGGACGCGAACGGGTATCAGCGCTTGTAACGCTTGGGCACGAAGGGCAATGGCGTGATCTGCACCGGGGGCCGCTTGTCGCGCACCATGGCGTGCAGCGGTTCGGTTGCCGCGTGCTCGATCGCCCGTCGTTCGACGAGTGCGAGCATGACCGGATGGCCGAGCGAGGGTGACACGGTGCCGCTGGTGACTTCGCCGACCCGGGCGTCGTCTGGGCCGACCAGCGCCGTGTGGGCGCGGATCGGGATCGCGCCGTGCGACACCAGGCCGACCAGCCGTCGCTGCGGGCCCTCGGCGAGCTGGCGCAGGATGGTCTCGGCGCCCGGGAAGCCGCCGGCTTTCGTGCCGCCGGCGCGGCGCGATTTGGGGATCGCGAAGGCCAGCCCGGCTTCGACCACCGTAACCGTCGGTCCGATGTCGTTGCCGTGCAGTGCCAGGCCGGCTTCCAGGCGCAGGGTGTCGCGCGCGCCCAGCCCGGCCCAGCGGACCTCGTCGCGCCCGATCAGCCGTGCGCAGATCACTTGCGCATGCTCGAGCGGCAGCGAGATCTCGTAGCCGTCCTCGCCGGTGTAGCCCGAGCGGGTGGCGAAGCAGTCGGCACCGAGCAGCTTCAGCGTGGTCGCCTGCATGAAGCGCAGCGCGGCGGCGGCCGGGTCGAGCGCTGCCAGCACCTGTTCGGCCTGCGGGCCCTGCAGCGCGACCAGCGCGGCGTCGATCCATTCGAAGCGCAGCTGCGGACACTGGGCTTCGAGCCAGCGCAGGTCGGCTTCGCGGTTGCCGGCGTTGGTGATGAGGCGCACCTCGGCATTCAGCCCGTCGTGCAGGTGCACGAGCATCAGGTCGTCCTCGATGCCGCCGTTGTCGTTCAGCAGGAACGAGTACTTCTGCTGGCCCGACGGCCAGTTGTCGAAGTCGACCGGCAGGGCGGCTTCGAGCTGGGTGTGCAGCGTCGACGGCCGGCCGTCGGCCGCGGTCACCCGCAACTGGCCCATGTGCGAGACATCGAAGAGGCTGGCGGCCTCGCGGGTGTGCAGGTGCTCGGCCTTGAGGCCGCCCGGGTACTGGATCGGCATGTTCCAGCCGGCGAACGGCCCCATCCTGGCGCCGACGGCCTCATGCATCGCCGCGAGCGGGACATTCTTCGGATCGCTCATCGTCATTCCTCGTAGTCGGCCACCGGCGGGCAGCCGCAGATCAGCTGGCGGTCGCCGGCGGCGTTGTCGACGCGCTTGACCGACGGCCAGAACTTCGCCTCGCGCACCCAGGGCAGCGGGAAGGCCGCCACCTCGCGCGAGTACCCGTGCGTCCATTCGCCGGCAATCTCGGCCGCCGTATGCGGTGCGCACTTGAGCGGATTGTCCTCGCGATCCCACTCGCCGCTGCGGATCTTCTCGAGCTCGCCGTGGATCGCGATCATCGCGTCGCAGAAGCGGTCGAGCTCCGGCTTGGATTCCGACTCGGTGGGTTCGATCATCAGCGTGTCGGCGACCGGGAAGGACAGGGTCGGGGCGTGGAAGCCGTAGTCCATCAGCCGCTTGGCGAGATCCTCGGCCGAGACGCCGTAATCGGTCTTCAGATGACGCATGTCGAGGATGCACTCGTGCGCGACCTTGCCCGAAGCGCCCCGGTACAGCACCGGGAAGTAGTCCTGCAGCCGCGCGGCCATGTAGTTGGCGTTCAGGATCGCGACCTCGGTGGCCTTGCGGATGCCGGAGGCGCCCATCATCCGGATGTACATCCACGAGATCGTCGTGATCAGCGCGCTGCCGAACGGAGCGGCCGAGACGCTGCCGGGCTCGCCCGACCACGGATCGGTCGGCAGGTAGGGCGCGAGGTGGGCGGCCACGGCGATCGGTCCCATGCCGGGGCCGCCGCCGCCGTGCGGGATGCAGAAGGTCTTGTGCAGGTTCATGTGGCAGACGTCGGCGCCGACCAGCCCGGGCTTGGTCAGGCCGGCCTGGGCGTTCAGGTTGGCGCCGTCCATGTAGACCTGGCCGCCGGCCTCGTGGACCTTGCGGCAGACCTCGACGATCGTGTCCTCGAAGACGCCGTGCGTCGACGGGTAGGTGACCATCAGCGCGGCAATCGCGTCGCGGTGGCGGGCGATCTTGGCGTCGAGATCGGCGACGTCCACGTTGCCTTCATCGTCGCAGGCCACGATGACGATGCGCATGCCCATCATCTGTGCCGAAGCCGGGTTCGTGCCGTGTGCCGACGCCGGAATCAGGCAGACGTCGCGATGACCCTGCCCCTGGGCGGCAAGCCAGTTGCGGATCGCCAGCAGGCCGGCGTACTCGCCCTGCGCGCCCGAGTTCGGCTGGAAGGAAACTGCCGAGAAACCGGTGATCTCGGCCAGCCAGCGACCGAGCTGGTCGAGCATTGCCGTGTAGCCGGCCGCCTGCTCGCGCGGAACGAAGGGGTGGATGGCGGCAAATTCGGGCCAGCTGATCGGCGCCATCTCGGCAGCCGCATTCAGCTTCATCGTGCACGAGCCCAGCGGGATCATCGAGTGGACCAGCGAGATGTCGCGGTTCTCGAGCTTCTTCAGGTAGCGGACGAACTCGCTCTCGCTGTGGTGCCGGCTGAAGACCGGGTGGGTCAGCACCGGATCGTTGCGGCGCAGGCTGGCCGGCAGGCTGGCCGGGTCGGTGCCGAGCGTGTCGAGGGCGCGCTCGATCGCGGCGGCGGCTGGGTGCTTGCCGGCCAGCACGTAGGCGAGGTCGGCCACGTCGGCAGGCTTGACGGTTTCGTCCAGCGCAATGCCGATCTGCGTGCCGGCGCCCTCGGCTGGAATTTCGCGCAGGTTGATGCGCAGCTCGGCAGCGCGCTCGCGAATGCCGGCCAGTGCCGCCTGGCCGGGCTCGAAGCACAGCGTGTCGAACCAGGCGTCATGGAGCGGTTGCCACGGCGAGTCCGCCTGGTTGCCCGCGACCTCGGCCAGCAGCCGGACCAGCAGCCGTCCCATGGCGTTGACCCGCAGCGCGATCCGGCGCAGGCCGACCGGGCCGTGCCAGACAGCGTAGAAGCCGGCCATGCTGGCCAGCAGCGCCTGGGCGGTGCAGATGTTGCTCGTGGCCTTCTCGCGCCGGATGTGCTGCTCGCGGGTCTGCAGCGCCATGCGCAGCGCCGGATTGCCGGTGGCGTCCCTGGACACCCCGATGATCCGGCCCGGCATCGTGCGCACCAGGTCTTCGCGTGCCGCCATGAATCCGGCGTGCGGGCCGCCGTAGCCCAGCGGCACACCGAAGCGCTGTGCCGAGCCGATCGCGATGTCGGCGCCCATGGCCCCAGGCGAGCGCACCAGCATCGCGGCCAGCGGGTCGCAGCCCACCGAGACGCGGGCGCCGGCGCCGTGCAGGGCCGCGATCTGGGCGCTGAAGTCGCGCAGCCGGCCACGGGTGTCCGGCGTCTGCAGATGGGCGCCGAAGAAATCGGTGTCGCCGCCATCCTGTCCCGCATCGGGGCCCACGAGGGTTTCGGCGTTGCCGGTCACGACCTCGATGCCCATCCACTGCGCCCGGGTCCGGATCACCGACATCACCTGCGGGTGCACGTCGGCGTCGACCAGGAAACGCATCGACTTCGACTTCGAGGCGCGGCGTGCCATCGCCATCGCCTCGGCAGCCGCGGTGGCCTCGTCGAGCAACGAAGCGCTGGCCACCGGCAGGCCCGTCAGGTCGATCACCGTCTGCTGGAAATTCAGCAGCGCCTCGAGCCGGCCCTGGGCCACTTCGGCCTGGTAAGGCGTGTAGGCCGTGTACCAGCCCGGGTTCTCGAGCAGGTTGCGCCGGATCGGCTCCGGGATCAGCGTGTCATGGTAGCCGGCGCCGATGTAGCTGCGCCAGACCTGGTTGCGGGCAGCCAGGCTGCGCAGCTCGGCGAGGGCGTCGCGCTCGGTGGCCGGGCCTTCGAAATCGAGCTGGACATCGAGCAGGATTCCGGACGGTACCGTGGCGCGGATCAGGGCCGCGCGGCTGTCGTGGCCGAGGACGGCCAGCATGGCTGCCTGCTGGGCGTCTGACGGTCCGATGTGGCGCCCGTGGAATTCATCGTCGGCGAACAGCGCGCGAGCGCTGGCGCCCGCAGGGTCGTGCGGGATCATCGTGAGGATCGCTCCGGAGCGGGGTCAGGCAGCGCCGGGGCCGGCCGCATAGGCGGCGGCATCGAGCATCGCGTCGATCTGGCTGGTGTCGTCGGGGCGGATCCGGAACAGCCAGCCGTCGCTGAACGGGGCCTCGTTGACGGTCTGCGGAGCATCGGCCAGCGCGGGGTTGACCGCGACGATCTCGCCGGTGACCGGAGCGTAGACGTCGGATGCTGCCTTCGTCGACTCGACGACGACGCAGGCTTCGCCCTGCTCGACGCGGCGCCCGACATCGGGCAGTTCGACGTAGACCAGTTCGCCGAGGGCGTCCTGGGCGTGGTGGGTGATGCCGACGACGGCCGTGCCGTCATCTTCGCGGCGGACCCACTCGTGCGTGCTGGCGTATTTCAGATCGGTCGGGTTGTCCAAGATAGGCTCCCTGGGCGTCCGGCCGACCGGCCGACGGGGCGGCGGGCACGAAAGCCGGTGAAACGATGGGCAGCCGGAGCGAGCGCCGGCCGGTAACCCCCTCTGTCCATTTGCCTGAGACATTCAACCGCCCGGCGTGTCCGCTGGGTGGTCTGTTTCCTTCGGCGAACCGGACGCGCCGCAGCGCGCGGTTTCTCTCCAGAGTGCCGAACCGCTGAAGTCCTTTTGCCTGAGAGTTTCCGGGGCGATACACCTTCGGCGTTGCGCAGTGCCTGGGCTCTGCGCAATCTCTTCCACAGCGGTTGTCCGGCTCGCGGGAGCATGCCAATCGGCCGCGATGCTGTCAAATCCGGCCGCCGTGCTGCCGGATCGCGGCGGGACGCCGGACGGCGATCAGCAGGATGCCGGCGCCTGCGCAGGCCAGTGCGACCAGGTGCCCGGCGCCCAGGCGCTCACCGAGCGCGATCACCGCGGTGGCGCTGGCCGCCAGCGGCATCGCGATGGTGAACACCCCGCTGTGGCTGGCCGGGACGTGGCGCAGTCCGGCCAGCCACAGCCAGGTCGACACCATGCTGGCCGCCAGCGCGTAGAACAGCAGCAGCAGCCAGCTGCCCGCGGTCACTGCGCCGAAATCGAAGTCGCGGGCCTGCCACAGGCCGAACGGGGTCATCAGCACCAGTCCCCACAGGTTGAGCAGGGCCGAGATGCGCCTGGCCGACAGCGAAGCGGTGAGCCGCTTGCCGAGGATGACGTAGACGGCCTCGCAGAAGACGCAGCCGAGGATCAGCAGATTGCCGGGCAGCGACTGCGCCGCGCCGCCGGTACCACCACGCGTCAGGGTCAGCACCATCACGCCGGCGACTGCCAGACCGACGGCTGCCCAGGTGCGCGCCGAGAGCCGTTCGCGCAGGACCGCCCACGACATCAGGGCGACCGCCGCCGGCAGGGTGGCCAGGATCACGCCGGCCGCTGCCGCCGAAGTCATCGCCACGCCGGACAGCATCAGGATCGAGAACAGGAAATTGCCGAACAGCGACTGGAGCAACAGAGTGCCGGTCAGCCGGCCGTCGAGCGCGACGCTGCCGGGTTCGCGCCTGAGCCACGGCAGCATCACCACCGCCGCGATCACGAATCTGAGCCAGGCCAGCAGCAGCACCGGAAAGACCGCGGTCAGCGGCTTGGTCAGCGCCACGTAGGTCCCCACCAGAGCCATGCCGGAGAACAGCAGCAGATAGCCGCGCAGCGGACGGGACGGGGCGGGGGCGGACGGGCTCACGGCTGGCCAGTGTATGCCAGGCCACGATCGGGTATCTTTCCAGCTGCCGGCATGGAACCGGCGGGTTCGCCGGTGCCGGGAGAAACCGAACCATGAATGCCGTTTACGAAGACCGATTCGCCGACCTGGGTGCGCCGCCGCCGCCCGGGCGCCAGCAGCAGGTGGTCGAGCAGTTGCGCAAGCTGCTGCCGGCACATGCGGTGCTGTACCGCGAGGAGCAGCTGCGGCCCTACGAGTGCGACGCGCTGTCGGCGTTCCGGCAGTTGCCGATGGTGGTCACCCTGCCGGAAACCGAGGAGCAGGTCGTCGGCATCCTGAAGGCCTGCCATGCGCTGGAGGTGCCGGTCGTCGCCCGCGGCTCCGGAACCAGCCTGTCGGGCGGCTCGATGCCGCACGCCAGCGGTGTGGTCCTGTCGCTGGCCAAGTTCAACCGGATCCTGGCCATCGATCCGGTGGCGCGCATCGCGCGCGCGCAGCCGGGCGTGCGCAACCTCGCCGTGTCGGAGGCGGCCGCGCCCTACGACCTCTACTACGCCCCGGATCCGTCCTCCCAGATCGCCTGCTCGATCGGCGGCAACATCGCCGAGAATTCCGGCGGCGTGCATTGCCTGAAGTACGGCCTGACCGTGCACAACGTGCTGAAGGTGCGCGGCTACACGGTGGCCGGCGAACCGGTCGAGTTCGGCAGCGAGGCGCTCGACTCGCCGGGGCTGGATCTGCTCGCGGCGGTCATCGGCTCCGAGGGCATGCTGGCCATCGCGATGGAGGTCTCGCTGAAGCTGATTCCGCGCCCGCAGCTGGCCCGCGTGGTGATGGCTTCGTTCGACGACGTGGTCAAGGCCGGCGACGCGGTGGCCGGGATCATCGCCGCCGGCCTGATTCCGGCCGGCCTCGAGATGATGGACCGCAAGGCGACCGTGGCGGTCGAGGAGTTCGTCCACGCCGGCTACGACCTCGAGGCCGAGGCCATCCTGCTGGCCGAATCCGACGGCACACCCGAGGAGGTCGCCGAGGAGATCGTGCGCATCGAGGCGGTGCTGCGCGAATCGGGGGCAACCCGGATCCAGGTGTCGGATTCAGAGGCGCAGCGCCTGCTGTTCTGGTCGGGCCGCAAGAACGCGTTTCCGGCCGCCGGCCGGGTCTCGCCCGACTACTACTGCATGGACGGCACGGTGCCGCGCAAGAACATCGGGCGGCTGCTGGCCGACATTGCCGCGATGGAGGACAAGTACCGGCTGCGCTGCATGAACGTCTTCCACGCAGGCGACGGCAACATGCATCCGCTGATCCTGTTCGATGCCAACGATCCCGACGAGTGGCAGCGTGCCGAGCTGTTCGGCGCCGAGATCCTGGAGCTGTGCGTCGAGTACGGTGGCACGATCACCGGCGAGCATGGCGTCGGCATCGAGAAGATCAACTCGATGTGCGTGCAGTTCTCGCCGGACGAGCGCTCGGCCTTCTTCGGCGTCAAGCGGGCCTTCGACCCGCCGGGGCTGCTGAACCCGGGCAAGGGGATTCCGACACTGGCCCGCTGCGCCGAGTACGGCAAGATGCACGTCCACGCCGGCAGGCTGGCCTTCCCCGATCTACCGAGGTTCTGAAGCGATGGGCCCATCGACCCATGATTCGACGGCTGCGGCCGCCCTCGCGCGCCTGGTCGACCGGATCCGCGGCGCGGCCGCCGACGGCACGGCACTGCGTCTGCGCGGCAGCGGCAGCAAGGATTTCTATGGCTGTCCGCTGCAGGGTGTGCCGCTCGATACCGGCGAGTACCGCGGCGTCGTGGCCTACGAACCGACCGAACTGGTGATCACGGCGCGCTGCGGCACACCGCTGGCCGAACTCGAGGCGGCCCTGGCCGAACGGGGCCAGTGGCTGCCGTTCGAACCGCCGGCATTCGGCGGCGCCGCGACCGTCGGCGGCATGGTGGCCGCCGGGCTGTCCGGCCCGGGCCGGATGTCGGCCGGCGCCGTCCGCGACTTCGTGCTCGGAGCGGCGCTGGTCGACGGGCAGGGCAAGGTCCTGAATTTCGGCGGTCAGGTGATGAAGAACGTCGCCGGCTACGACGTGTCGCGACTGCTGTGCGGCTCGCTCGGCATGCTGGGCCTGATTGCCGAAGTGTCGCTGAAGGTCCTGCCAGTGCCGGCGGCCAGCCTGACGCTGACGCTGCCGATCGATCGCGGCGATGCGCTGCGCCAGCTCAACGGCTGGGCCGGGCGGCCGCTGCCGCTGTCGGCCAGCGCCTGGGTCGGCGGGACGCTGGCCCTGCGGCTGGCGGGTGCACGGGCCGCCGTCGAGGCCGCTGCCGAAATCTTCGTGCGCGAGCATGGCGCGAGCGTTCTCGACGGCGAAGTCCATCGTTTCTGGGCAGCCATACGCGAACAGACCCTGCCGTTCTTCGAGGGCCCGGGCAGCGCCGTGGGCAGCGATCCTGCGGCTGGCGCTTCGGCGGCCGGCGCTCCGGTGGCCGGCAGTCCGGTGGCCAGCGCTCCGGCGGCCAGTGCCCGGGCACTGTGGCGACTGTCGGTCCCGTCGACCGCGTCCCCGCTGGCGCTGCCCGGCGAAGAGCTGATCGAATGGGGCGGCGCCCTGCGCTGGTGGCGTACCGACGCCGAACCCGCCGCAGTGCGCGATGCCGCCGCCCGGGTGGGCGGCCATGCCACGCTGTTCCGCGGCGGCGACCGCAGCCAGGGCGTGTTCGCCCCGCTGTCGCAGACGCTGGCCGTCATTCATCGCCGGCTCAAGGCCGAGTTCGATCCGAAAGGCATTTTCAATCCGGGCCGGATGTACCCGGATCTCTGAACGGACGCCCGTCACATGGAAACCCACCTCGCGGACTGGCTCAAGGGCACCCCCGACGGCGAAGAAGCCGAGGCCATCCTGCGCAAGTGCGTGCATTGCGGCTTTTGCACCGCAACCTGCCCGACCTACCAGTTGCTCGGCGACGAGCTCGATGGCCCGCGCGGCCGCATCTACCTGATGAAGCAGGTCGTCGAAGGCGAGCCCGCCACGGCGCTGACCCTCGATCACCTCGATCGCTGTCTGACCTGTCGCAACTGCGAAACCACCTGCCCGTCGGGAGTCCGTTACGGACACCTGGTCGACGTCGGCCGCAAGCTGGTCGAGCAGCAGGTCCGGCGCCCGCTGGGCCAGCGGCTGGTGCGGACGGTGCTGCGTGAGAGCCTGACGCGGCGCTGGCTGTTCGATCCGGCGATGCGCATCGGGCAGACGGTGCGGCCGCTGCTGCCGTCGCTGCTGCGTGACAAGGTGCCGGCCCGGCGGGCTGCCGGGCGCCTGCCGCAGCGCCAGCACGCGCGCAAGGTGCTGATGCTCGACGGCTGCACGCAGCCGGCCATGATGCCGTCGATCGACGCAGCGACCCTGCGGGTGCTCGACCACATCGGCGTGCAGGGCGTGGTCGCGGCGCGTTCGGGCTGCTGCGGCGCCATTCGCCATCACCTGAACGACGGCGATGGCGCGCTGGCCGATGCGCGGCGCAACATCGCCGCCTGGCTGCCCCATCTCGACGACGGCGCCGAAGCCATCCTGATCAACGCCTCGGGCTGCGGCGCGATGGTCAAGGACTACGCCCACCTGCTGCGCAACGACCCCGAATGGGGGCCGAAAGCCGAGCGGGTGGTGGCGATGACGCGCGACCTGGCCGAATGGCTGCCGGCCCAGATCGAGGCCATGGTGCCCGAACTGCGCGAGCGGCTGGCCGGCCAGCCGCCACAGCGGCTGGTCTTCCACCCGCCGTGCACACTGCAGCACGGCCAGCAGATCCGCGGCGCGGTCGAGCGCCTGCTGGCGGCGCTCGGCGTGCCGCCGCTGCCGGTGGGCGAGTCGCACCTGTGCTGCGGTTCGGCCGGCACCTACTCGATCCTGCAGCCGGCGCTTTCGAAGCAGTTGCGCACGCGCAAGCTGGGCAACCTCGAAGCCGACCGGCCCGACATGATCCTGTCGGCCAACATCGGCTGCCTGGCGCATCTGGAAGCCGGCACCGGCACGCCGGTGCGCCACTGGATCGAGTGGCTGGACGTCCAGCTCGCGCCGCCGCAGCGGCGCTGATCTTCGGCGACCACGAGGCGGGGCTGCCGGCGCCGACGAGCGCGCGCGATCAGGCGCCGACGGAAAGGCGCAACTGCCGTACTTCGTCTTCGGGCAGGCCGGTGATCCGGGCGATGGCGGTATCGTCGAAGCCGGGCTGCCCGAGCAGGCGCCGGGCAATCACGCGCCGGGTTTCGTGTTCGCCTTCCTTGCGCGCCGCACTGAGGAAGCTGGCCTCATCGCGCATGGCGCGCTCGCGCATGCAAGGCCGATGCCTTTGCTGCCGCCCGTGATCAGTACAACTTTGTCTTTCAGGCCCAGATCCATTATTCGTTGTCCGTTTGGGTAAACA
>JBAYOD010000039.1:0-18555 GCA_041678445.1 Burkholderiaceae bacterium
AGCGGCGGGAGCGCAGCGAGTTACGCCGCGCAGCCAGGAACCCGAGCACCGAGGGCAGCCCCGCGCAGCGGGGCCAAGCACCCGGCACCGGCCAGGCGAAGCCCCCCGCACCTTGGCCTGCCCCAGACGCTCGAACGCGAAACCGTTCAGGCCAGACCGCGCTCCAGCGCCGCGTCCACGAAGCCCGGGGCGCCTGCATCGGCCGGTGAAGCCGGCTCGAACACCGCGATCGACTCCACGTGCGAGGTCTGCGGGAACATGTCGACTGCACCGGCAGCCTTCAGTTCGAACCCCCCCTGGTGGACCAGCACGGCAGCATCCCGTGCCAGCGTCGCCGGATTGCACGATACGTAGACGATCCGCCGCGGCTTGACCGGATCTGCGGCCAGCGCCTTCGCCACCTCGATGGCCCCTTCACGGGGCGGATCGATCAGCACACGATCGAAACGGCCGAGTGCCGCCCAAGCCTCCTGGCTCAGCTCGAACAGATTCGCGGTGTCGAAACGGGTGCGATCGGCCAGTCTGTTGCGCAGTGCATTCTCCCGGGCCCGCCGGGTCAAGGTCGGGCTGCCTTCGATCCCGACCACCTCGCGCGCCAGCGTGGCCAGCGGCAGCGTGAAATTACCCAGGCCACAGAAAAGATCCGCCACCCGCTCGTCGGCCCGGGGTTCGAGCAGCCTCAGTGCACGTGCGACCAGGACCGCATTGATCCGGTGATTGACCTGAGTGAAATCGGTCGGCCGGTACGGCATCTCGACACCGAATTCGGGAAGCCGGTAGCCGAGCTCCGAGCGCGTATCGGTATCGGCTTCGACCCCGTCGCGTGTACACAGCAGGCTGATCGTGTCGGGGCCCTTGGGTTGCAGCCAGAGTTCGACCTGTTCGCGTGCGGCAAAGGCCCGCAGCGTCGCGCGATCCTCCGCAGTCGGCGCTTCGAGCACACGCAACACCAGGGCGATCACCAGGTCCGGATCGCCAGCCCGATGGCCAGGATCGCCGCCCTGGCGCCGGTCGCCACCTTCCTGGCCCCCCGGATCGTTGCCACCGGAATCGGAATGCGGCACCGGCGTGTCGCCGACCGCCACCTCGATCTGCGGCAGCCGGTCGCGAATGCTCAGCGACTCGACCAGAGCGCGCAGCGGCAGCAGCAGCGCCGACAGGCGGCGTGGCAGGACATGGCATTCGCGCATGTCGGCAACATAGCTCGACCCCTTCTCCCGGAAGCCGACCAGGACCCCGCCCTTCTTCGCGACGTTGCGCACCGACAGCCGGGCCCGGAAACGGTAGTCCCAGGCTGGGCCCGCCAGCGGCCGCAACACCGTCTGAGGCCGCAACCTGCCGATATGCCAGAGCTGGTCTTCGAGCGCACGCTGCTTGATCGCCAACTGTGCACGCGGCTCCAGATGCTGCATCGAGCAGCCACCGCAGGTGCCGAAATGCGGGCAACGCGGTACGACCCGCGACGGCGACTCGCGCAGGATCTCGAAGGCCTGGGCGACATCGAAGCGCGGCTTGCGACGCACGATGGCCGCCCGCACACGCTCGCCGGGCAGGGCCCCGCGCACGAACACGACCTTGCCATCGTGGTGCGCGACACCATTGGCTTCCAGATCGAGCGAGGCGATGTCGACGACGATCGGCTCACCGATCGCCCCGCGTACGGCGACCCGCGCAGGATCGGCAACGGTGCTCATCGGGCTGCTAGGGCCTGTTCACACTGCGAGGGCCGCCGGCCAGGCGTCGACGAACTCCCGCCAGTGCCCGGCACCGGCCTCGGCCAGCTCCGTGAGCCGGGCCCGCAACGCCTCTACCTGCGCGGCATACTGATCGGGCGTGAGCAGGCCGCGCATCAGCTGGAAGCGCGCGAACACCAGCCAGGTGTTGGCGACGTCGGTTTCGCAGTAGTCGCGGATCTCGTCGATCCGGCCGTCCCGGAAGGCCGGCCAGACCTGTGAACCATCCATGCCGAGCTTGCCCGGAAAGCCGCACAGCCTGGCCAGTTCGTCGAGCGGCGCATTGGCGCGCGGCGTGAACAGCGCCAGCTGGTCCATCAGGTCCAGGTGCCGGCTGTGATAACGGCTCAGATAGTTGTTCCACTTGAAATCGCGGTCGTCGTCGCCGGATTCCCAGTAGCGATGCGCCTGCACCTTGTGGATCAGGCCGCGGTAGTGCAGCACCTGCAGGTCGAAGCCACCGCCGTTCCAGCTCACCAACTGGGGCGTGAAGCGCCCGATCAGGTCGTAGAACTGCTGGATCAGGGCCCCTTCGCCGTCCTCGGGTTTGCCCAGGCACTTGACGTGAAAGCTGCGTCCATCGTGCATCAGGCAGGCGATCGCGACGATCCGGTGCAGATGCAGCGGCAGGAAGTCACTGCCGGTCTGTTCGCGCCGGCGCTCCAGTGCCTGCTCGACGACCTCGGCATCGGACAGCCCCGCGTCGATCCCCCAGGCGCCGCGCAGCCCGCCGGCGTCAGGGATGGTCTCGATGTCGAAGACGATCGTCGGAGTCACCCTGCGCTCCCTGCCGGCGGCACCCGGCCTGTCATCGCCATGCTCAGCGTGCCGGCAGGTAGGCGGACGGATCGACCGGCTTGCCCTGCCGGCGGATCTCGAAATGCAGCTTGGGCCGATCGGTGCCGGAGCTGCCCAGTTCGGCGATCCGCTGGCCGCGCTTGACGTTGCTGTTCTCCTTCACCAGCAGGGCGCGGTTGTGTGCATAGACCGACAGCGTGTCATCGTCATGCTTGACGATCAGGAGATTGCCGTAGCCGGGAGGACCTGTTCCGCTGAAGATCACCCGGCCGTCGGCGGCTGCAACGACCGGATCGCCGGGCTGGCCGGCAATCGATACGCCCATGCTGCGCGGCTCCGCGAAACCCTGGATCACCGCCCCCGAGGCGGGCCAGATGAAGCCACGCGCCGAGGGTTTGCCTGCCGACGACACGAGCTTGCCGTCACCGGGTGCCGGGCTCGCCGCCGGCGCAGGGGCCGGCGCCGTACGCTGCAGACGCGCAAGGGTTTCGGCCGAATAAGGCAGCTTGGCCGCACTCGGTTCGGTACGCACCGAAGCACCCGGGGCGCTCGCGCCCGGTGCCAGCGGCTGCGGCGTCGCGCCTTGCTGGCTGCCCGGCAACGGGCGGGCCTCGATCCCTCCGGAACGGCCCGGCGTCGTCACCGATTCGACGATCGGCCCCTCGATGACCGGCTCCTGGACCGGCGGCAGGGTCGCTGCGGGGGCCGTGGCCACCGGAGCAACCGACGGCTCGACCGGCAATGGCTGGCGATGAACGATAGGCGCCGGGTGACGGCTGCTGCAGCCGGCCAGCGCGACGGCAGCCAGAACTGCGAGCAGGCTGCCGCGAGCGATTCCATGAACTCTCATCTTCTCAGATCGTGCCGCTGCGCAATGGAACGAATCGTACCGCATCGAGCACGGTGAGCTGCCATTCCCCGTCCGAAACCCGCTCGATCAGGTGCAGGGCCTGCTGATCACCGCGGGCAACCGGTGCCACCAGCCGCGCCCCGGTACGCATCTGCTCGAGCAACGGCTCGGGAACGGCCTCGCCGGCCGCGGCCACGACGATCACGTCATAGGGCGCCCCTTGTGCGACCCCCTGGTGGCCATCACCGAAGGCCAGTCGCAGATTGGCCAGCCTGAGCCCGCGCAGATTGTCACGAGCCTGCTCGTGCAAACCGCGTACCCGTTCGATCGAGATCACCTGGCCGAAGATCCTGGCCATGACCGCGGCCTGGTAGCCGCAGCCGGTGCCGACCTCGAGCGCCCGCGCCACCGCACGCTGCGAGCGCGGCAGGTGGGCGCAGGCCAGTTCGATCATCCGGGCGACCGTGCTCGGCTTCGAAATCGTCTGGCCATGACCGATCGGCAACGAAACGTCTTCATAGGCCCGGCTGGCCAGTCCCGGGTCGATGAACTGGTGACGCGGCACATCGTTGATTGCATCGAGCACCTGCGGATCACGCACCCCGCCGCGGGCAAGCTGGGCAATCATGTTGGCCCGCGCCCGCTCGGAGGCCAGGCCCAGCCCGGTCGGTGATGCCGGCGCGAGTGGCCCGGCAACGGCACTGCTGCGCCTGGCCACCGGCGCATGGCGACCGGCGCTGGATGGCAGCGTTGCCATCCACGCAGGGGGTTTGCGGGTCATGGATGATCGAGCCAGCGTTCGAGCTCGGCGAGCTGTCGCGTGCCGGTCAGGTCGAGATCGAGCGGCGTGATCGAGACCCAGTCGTTCTCGATCGCGTGGAAGTCGGTGCCTGGCCCGGCCTCGCGGGCTCCGCCGACCGCCCCGATCCACCAGATCGGCTCGCCGCGCGGGTTGCGCGCGCGGATCGCCGGCGCAGCGGCGTGGCGCCGCCCCAGCCGGGTGACGCGGGTGCCCTGCAGTGAGTCGACCGGACACCCGGGTATGTTGACATTCAGCAACATGCCGGGCAGCGGATGGCGCACCCAGCGGCCGACGACCTCGCGCACGACGGCCGCTGCAGCATCGAGATTCGGGTAGCCTTTGCGGGCGCTGGAAAATGCAATCGCCGGCACCCCGAGCAGGAAGCCCTCGGTGGCGGCCGCGACCGTGCCCGAATACAGGGTGTCGTCGCCCATGTTGGCGCCGTCGTTGATTCCCGAGAGCACCAGATCGGGCCGCTGCTCGAGCAGGCCGGTGATTGCGATGTGAACGCAGTCGGTCGGCGTGCCGTTCACATAGAGAAAACCGTTGGCCGCCGACCTGACCGACAGCGGCCGGTCGAGCGTCAGCGAATTCGACGCCGCACTGCGATCGCGCTCGGGGGCCACGACCGTGACTTCGCCGAACTCCCGCGCGACGGCTGCGAGCGCCTCGATACCGGGGGAAAAATAGCCGTCGTCGTTGCTGACCAGGATACGCATGCCCGGATTCTAACGAATCCGGGCATTCATCTGCCGAAGCGCTGGCGCCAGCTTCAGACCTCGGCCGGCCAGTCGCGGATGTAGGCCTTGAGCATGCGGTTCTCGAACCCCTGCTCTTCGAGCACCGCCTTGGCCACGTCATGAAACGAGATCACGCCCAGCAGCGTGTCGTCTTCCATGACCGGCATGTAGCGCTGATGATGCTCGAGCATCAGGCGGCGCAGCTCGTTGACCTCCATTCCGGGCGCTGCCACCCGCGGCGAAGCGTTCATGACTTCGCCAGCGCGTATCCCCGCGAATGTCGGGGTCGGCCCTGAACGGTGTTCGATCTGGCGCTTGGCCAGCACCCGCAGCACCTCCCGGAAGGTAAGCATGCCGGCCAGTCGCCCCTGGGCCATGACCACCAGCGAACCGATGTCGTGCTCGGCCATTGTGACGACGCACTCGGACAATATGGTGTCGGGTGCCACCGTGAACAGCGTGTTGCCTTTGACACGCAGAACTTCGCTGACCTGCATGGTTGCCTCCAGCCTGATCCTGTTCAGGTCAGACGATGCTATCCCATCCCGGGCTTTCGCGAAACGGCAAAGCAGTCCTGGATCCGTGAGGCCAGCGCGTCCTCGGTATACGGTTTCGTCAGGAATACGTCGACCCCGGCTTCCAGCGCGAGACTCTGATGACGCTCCGAGTAGCGTGAAGTGATCATGATGACCGGAACCGCGTCGGTACGCGGATCGGCGCGCAGCGCGCGGACCAGTTCGAGGCCGTTCATCCGCGGCATCTCCATGTCGACCAGAACGAGGTCGGGAACCCGCCGCCTGATCCGTTCGAGGGCTTCGAGTCCGTCACCCGCTCCTTCGACATCGAAGCCGAGGTCGCGCACGAAATTCTCGGTGGTCCGGCGCACGCTGACCGAGTCGTCGACCACCAGGCAGATCGGCCCGGCAGGCGGCGCAGTCGAACGGCGGGCCGGCCCGGTGGCGCGCGCGCGCAATCGGCCCTCGGCATGGGCGACCAGCAGGGCAAGCGGATCGAGCACTGGCGCGACGGCGCCATCGCCGAGCACGGCAACGCCATCGAAGCCGGGCACGCGCGGCAACTGCACCGGCATCGGCCTCACCACGACACTGCGCGGCGGTTCGGGCTCGGGCACCCGCAGCGCGGCCGACCGGCCATCGGGCAATTGCAGCCACAGTGCCGAGCGGGCGGGCGGCTTGTCGACCGCCTCGGTCGGCGTCGACACAACGAAATCTTCCGGATCGAGTCCGAGCAAGGCTTCGATGCTGGCCACCACGTCGGGCGCAGCCGGACCTTGCCCGTCAGCGCCCTGCTCGTCGAGCGGCACGATCCGCGTGACGCCGCGCACCGACAACGCCAGCACCAGCGACTGATCGGGCGCACGCAGCAGCATCACCGGCAGGGACGCGAGCCCGAGCGGCACCTTGAGGCTGAAAGCCGTGCCCCGGCCAGGATCCGAGTCGACGTCGATCGTGCCGCCCAGTTCCTCGATGGCCTGACGCACCACGTCGAGCCCGATTCCGCGGCCCGACAACTGCGAGGCCTGATCGCGCGTCGAGAATCCGGGCCGCATGATCAGCTCGCGTAATCGGGCCATCGCTGCCGCCCGGTCAGCGTCGGCAGCGTCCGGCGACCACAAGCCCAGCGCGCGGGCGCGTTCGGTGATCGCCACCGGATCCAGCCCCCGCCCGTCATCGGCGCACAGCAGGATCAGCGAGGCGCCGTCACGCCGGGCCTGCAGACGGATTTCACCGCCGGCCGGCTTGCCGGCCGCCTGGCGTACCGCCGGCGTCTCGATGCCGTGATCGACCGCGTTGCGCAGCAGGTGGGCGAGCGGATCGACGAGCGCGGCCAGCATGCCGGCGTCGATCAGGGTGTCCTCACCTTCGAGCACGAGCACCGCCTCACGACCCGCCATTCGCGCGGCCTGCCGGACTGTACGTCTGAGCCGTGCCGCAATCGAACCGAAAGTCGCCATGCGCGTGCGCAGCGCACAGTCGCGCAATTCGGTCTGCAGCCGCTCGAGGCGGGCCAGCGAATCGTGCAACTGCGACAGGTTCTCGCCGAGTTGCTGCTCGACCAGCTTGCCGTCGGCACCGGACTCGGCGATCCGCCGCGAAACCGTATGCAGATCGCTGTATTCGTCGAGTTCGAGCGCATCCATCTGCCGCGAGCGCTGTTCGCTCAGGGCCATGCCACGCAGGTCGACCAGTCGCTCGAGTTCACCGGCCAGATCCTGCAGTTGCTCGCCACCCAGCCGCATCGTCGCGCGCGACCGGTCGAGTCCACCCGCCTGCTCACGCGCATGGGCGACGAGGATGGCCGCTTCGTCGACCAGTTCGAGCATGCGCTCGACCAGCGACGCCGGCACCCGGACGCCGGATTCGGCCGCACGCTCCAACCCCGGTTCGGACGCCGGTTCCGGCGACGGCCCCGGCACCGATGCTTCGAGTGGCCCGATCTCCGCGGCGATAACGGTCGCGACCGGGCCTTCCGACCCCGCCCCGGCCTCCGGGTCGAGGGGCTCGGCCGCCGGCGCCCGGGCGCCGGCGAACGGAACGGCCTGGGCAGGGGGCGCCGCGTCGAGCAGGCCGACAATGGCCTCGACCAACCGGGCATGGACCGCCGCTGCCGACGACGGTGGCGGGCCGAGGCCGGCAACGGCCTCGCACATCTCGGCCACGCAGTCGGCGGCATCGCCGAGCAGATCGGTCAGCGCCGGACTCACCGGCGCGGACCGACCGGCCAGCAGTTGCAGCAGGTCCTCGAGCCGATGGGTAATCTCTGCGATTCCGTGCACCCCGACCGTGTTCGCCGAACCCTTCAAGGTGTGGGCAAGCCGCTGGGCATCGACCAGTGTGTCGGCCTCGCCCGCCGCAAGCCCGGCGATCCGCTCGCCGAGTTGCCCCGACAGGTAGGGCAGCTCACGCAGCAGGCTGTCGACGACCGCGGGATCGGCATCGGCCGGGATGTCGAGCGACAGATCGACCTCGGCGTCCGCCGGCAGATCGACCGACACCTGGCGCGAGGCAACGACCTGCAGGCCGTCGAGTTCCTCGTGAACCGCCGCCAGCACGGCCGAGCGGCCGTCCGAAGCGCCGGTTTCGCCCGCCAGCAGCGGCAGGCTGGCGCGCTGCGCCCCGCTCGAAGCGAACAGCTCGGCCAAGGCTTCGGGCAGTCGGTCGATACGCTGCCCGAGCCGCGGCGTCGGCGGCGCGATGGCCTCATCATCGGCCGGCGACGCTTCAGTGTCGACAAACCCGTCTGCCGTCCTCAGCAGGTCGGCGCCGCAGCGGTCGATCAGGTGTGCAAGCATCGGCAGGCCGATCGCCGCACACGCCTCGGCGATCCGCGCCAGACCCTCGCCGAGCACCCTGTACCGATCTGTGTCGGCCCCCGCCTGGCCGAGCTCCTCGCGCAAGCCCAGGGCTTCTTCGGCGAGCAGCGCCAGCTCGTCGTGCCCGACGAGCGGCTCGTCCGCGGCCGGGCCTTCCTCGTCTGTCGACCCCGCTGCGGCCGCCGGCCCGGCCTCGTCGGCCGGCCATTCATCGCCGGCTGGTGCTTCGCTGCGCAGGATGGCCAGCCACCCCGCCTCGTCAGCGAGCCGGGTCGCCAGTTCCGGATCGTCCGCCGCCAATGACCGGGCCTCGTCCGGATCGATGCGACCCGTACAGAAATCGATCAGGGCGGCGGCCTGTTCCTGGCAATCGAGCGGCGCATCGGAGGCCGCGGTATCGGACTGCGCAGCGCCCAGGCGCCGGGCCAGCTCCGCCAGTGCCGCGAGCCCGGCCTCGTGCGCGGCAACCGACAAGGCCCCCAGACCGGCACCGAGACGCTCGCCCGAGCTGCCCGGCCCGACGAGCGCGCCGAGCAGCGCGACGGCTGCGGCATCCAGTGCATGAAGACGCGCCGCGTCGATCATCGTCCGGGCAGCGTGCCGAACACACCGACCTCGTCGACCAGTTGCCGCGCACACTCGACCAGGCGGCGCGTCTCGATGTTCTGTGCAGTCAGCTGGCGGGTGGTCTCGGTGCTCGCCTCCTGGATCACCCGGGCGCGCTCCTGCAGCCCCGAGCTGACACCGGCCTGCTCATCGGAGGTGGCCGCGATCTGCCTGACCTCACCGGCCAGCGCCTCGGTCTCCTGCTGGGTCAGCCTCATCTGCTCACCCGCCTCATCGGCCAGCCGGCTGATCTCGACGACCTGGGTAATCGCGTGATTCATGGCCAGCGTCGTCTCGTGGGCCTCGGTCTGGATCGAGCGGACGAGCCGGCCGATCCGCGCCGTGCTGTCGCGGGCCGATTCCGACAGCCGCTTGACCTCGTCGGCGACGACCGCAAAGCTGTGTCCGGCGTCCCCGGCTGCTGCCGCGTGCATCGAGGCATTCAGAGCCAGGATTCCGGTGCGCTCGGCAATCGCCTGGATGATGCCGACCACCTCGCCGATCTCCTGCGACCGCTCGCCCAGGCGCTTGATGCGCTTTTCGGTCTGATGGATCAGCCGGCGCGACTGGGCAATGCCGTCGAGCGTCCCGCCGACGATGTCGACCGCGGCCGTGGTGGCCTGCACGGCACGCCCGGCCAGTGCATCGGCTTCGCGCGCCCGCCCGGCCACCGTCAGCAGAGCACTGGCCGCGGCCGCCAGCTCGCGCGCAGCCAGCGCAACCTCGCGCTGCTCGCGGGCCGCAGCCCGGGTGGCCAGATCGGACTGCCCGCGCACCGAGCGCGAGATCTGCGACACATCCTGGGCAACCTCGGCAATCGTGCCAAGCGCCTGCATCAATCCGGCGGCCGGCATCGCCCCGTCCGCCGGGGCCGTCAGGCCGGCGGCCGACAGCGATGCCTCGATCGGACCCGCCAGTTCCTCCCGGAAGATGGGCTCATCGGCCGCAGAGGCCTCGAACGCTCGCTCAGCCGCTGGCCGAACGCCTGCGGCCGCCCGGGCGGCCAGTGCCGCGAGGGCGACGGCGGCGGCCAGCAGGCCCGCAAGCAGCCAGCGCAAGGCCATCGGGTCACCGAAGACGATGACCGCCAGGGCCACCAACGCCAGCAGCGCCGCAGCGCCCGGCAACAGGACACGGCGCTCAGACATCGGCCGTCTCGTTGGCCAGGCTTGCACCCAACACGGCCGGGTCGAGCGGCCACCAGAGTCGGTCCGACTCGTCACGCCGGGCGTCGCCGAGGGCTTCCGGACAGATGAAATCGCCAGCGAGCGCGCGCAGCAGCGTGTCAGACGGCTCGGCGTCCGCATGCGGTTCGGCGTCCGCATCACCATTGGCCGCTGATCCCGGCGGCCCCGGGGGCTGCAGACAGACCGGCTGGGGCGCTTCGTCGACGATCAGGGCCAGGGCCCGGGCCGGCTCGCCGATGATCAGCACGGCCGGATGCGAGTGGCCCGGCTCGATCGTGCGGCCGATGTCGAAGACCGGCAGCGGGTGACCGCGCAGCTGCATCAGGCCGGCAACTCGGGCCGGAGCCAGCGGCAGGCGCCAGACCACGGCCCGCGGCAGGAATTCGAGCAGCAGACCTTCCGGCAACACGACCGGCAGGCCGTCGATGCGCACGCCGAAACGGCGTGTACGAGGCGAGTCCTGCGCCTGCGGCTCAGGCGCGTGCATCGGCCGAACCGGGCACTCCGGCCGACCCCGGCGCGCGCGCCGGCTGCGCGCGAGCGGCCGCCAGGCGTGCCGCCGCGGTCCTTGCAGCGGCCGCATTGCGCAGCAGCGGCTCGAGTTCGGCAGCCGGCATCGACTTCTTGAGGACTTTCAGGATTGCGGCATCGAGTTCGCGCAAAGGCACCGGCTTGACCAGATACGCACGACAGCCGGCAAGCATGCCGCGCGCATGGTCGAAAGCCGACCCACGGCTGCTCAGGATAAGCACCGGCACGCCGCGATGCTGCTTGCGGATCGCCTTGGTCAGGCGATAACCATCCATGTCCGGGATCATCACATCGGCCATGACGAGATCATAGCGGCTGGCGGCGAGCCGCTCGAGCGCCTGCTCGCCGCGCGCAACCATCTCGCAGACGAAACCCATGCGGGTCAGCGCGAGACCCAGTTGCTGGCGTACGGTCGGACTGTCGTCGACGACCAGGATGCGAGGCCGGCGCCCGGCCGGCAACGGCGCCCCGGCATCGGGGGCAGATCCCGCCGCCGTTGCTGCGGCCAACCGCTGGGTTGCCGGCGCGGCGCCCGCCGACCCGACCTGCGTGGCCGGGGCACGGGCCGTCACGGTTCCCGGCGCGGCCGCCTCGCCGGCTGCCGCAGCATGAACCGGGCGCGAACCGGAATCGCCGGCACGACGGGCGGGCACGGCGGCTGGCGACGCCGCCGCCCGCGGTTCCGCAGGATTCGGGGCCGGCACAGCGGCCGGCGGACGGACGACCGTCGCCGTGCCGGTCGGCGCAGCATTGGTGGCCGGCACTCGACCAGGCGCCACACTCCCGTCGGGTACGGCAAAACCCGGCATGGCCGGCCGGCCGACCGGCGGCGGCCAGTGTTCGGCGAGGCGCGGCCCGTCCTGCGGCAGCGGCACCGTCATCGGCTGGGTCTCCGGCGACAGCAGTTCCGATTCGACCACCTTGTTCAGGATGGGCAGCAGTTGCAGCGTCAGGCGGTCGATCGAAATCGCGTGCCGTGCCGGGCTCGGCACGCCGCGCGGCACGGCAGCAATCACCGGGATCTGGCGCGGCTGTCGGCGTACCGCACTGACTGCCTGCAGGCCTTCCGGAGTCGCCGTGTTGACCAGCAGCACATCGATCGACCGCGGATCCGAGCCATCGTCGAGCAGGAACTCGAAGCGGTTGTACTCGCTGTGCTTGAAAACGATCTCGATCAGCCGGACATCGCGCGGATCGAGACCGGCTGTCGCGATGCGGTAGATCGGACGGTGCTCTTGAATGATGCTTGCGTCGACCATGATGGGGTGAGCGCCCAGGGGTTAGACCTGCATTGTCGCTCCGGATCGGCTTCCGACCAAGAGGAACGCCCCGTCCATCGGCTGCCCGTACTCTGCAAGCCGACGACCGGCACTCCCCGCCGGAATCACCGGGCTGATCTGCCGGTAGAATCCGCCCCATGAGCCAAATCGACCCCCAGGACTTCGACACCCTGTCCGTGCATGCCGGCGCCGTTCCCGACCCCGCGACCGGGGCCCGCGCCACGCCGATCTACCTGTCGACCTCCTTCGTCTTCCGTGACGCCGAGCAGGCGGCCGCCCTGTTCAACATGGAGCAGTCCGGCCACGTCTACTCACGGATCAGCAACCCGACCGTGGCCGTGCTCGAGGAGCGCATCGCGGCGCTCGAAGCCGGCGTCGGCGCGATCGCCGCAGCCAGCGGCCAGGCCGCCCTGCATCTGGCGCTGGTCACCCTGGCCAGCGCAGGCTCGCACATCGTCGCCTCGCGCGCGCTGTACGGCGGTTCGCACAACCTGCTCCACTACACGCTGCCGCGCTTCGGCATCGAAACCACTTTCGTCGACCCGCGCGACCCGGACGCCTGGCGCGCCGCGCTGCGCCCGAACACGCGGCTGCTGTTCGGCGAAACACTGGGCAATCCGGGACTGGACGTCCTCGACATCCCGACCGTGGCCGAGATCGCCCATGCTCACAAGGTGCCGTTGCTGGTCGACTCCACCTTCACGACGCCCTACCTGCTCCGCCCGTTCGAGCATGGCGCCGACCTGATCTACCACTCGGCCACCAAGTTCCTGTCCGGCCACGGCACGGTGATCGGCGGCCTGCTGGTCGACTCGGGCCGCTTCGACTGGGACGCCTCGGGCAAGTTCCCGGAGCTGACCGAAGCCTACGACGGCTTCCACGGCATGGTGTTCTCCGAGGAATCCACGGTGGCGCCCTTCCTGCTGCGGGCCCGCCGTGAGGGGCTGCGCGACTTCGGCGCCTGCCTGAGCCCGATGGCGGCCTTCCAGATCCTGCAGGGCATCGAGACCCTGTCGCTGCGCATGGACCGGCACGTGGCCAACGCGCGCCGGATCGCCGAGTTCCTGGCCGCTCATCCGATGGTCGAACGGGTCGCCTATCCGGCGCTGGATTCACACCCCGACCACGCACTGGCCGAACGGCTGATGCCGCGCGGCTGCGGCGCCGTCTTCAGCTTCGAGCTCAAGGGCGATCGCAACACCGGCCGGCGCTTCGTCGAGGCGCTGCGACTGTTCTCGCACCTGGCCAACGTCGGCGACACCCGCTCGCTGGTCATCCATCCGGCCTCGACCACGCACTACCGGATGGATGAAGCCGCGCTGAAAGCCGCCGGCATCGGCGAAGGCACGCTGCGCCTGTCGGTCGGTCTGGAGAGCGCCGACGATCTGATTTCCGATCTGAAAGCCGCCTTCCGTGCGGCGCAAAAGGGCTGACGCCATGTGGTTGCAAGTCAACGGACGACGCGCCTACGCCTATACCGGCGGACGTGCCTTCGATGCCTCGCGCCCGGTGATCGCCTTTGCGCACGGCGCCCAGCATGACCACAGCGTCTGGATCCTCCAGACCCGCTACCTGGCCCACCACGGGTATTCGGTGCTGGCCGTCGACCTGCCCGGCCACGGCCGCAGCGACGGTCCGCTGCTGCCCACCATCGAGGCCATGGCCGACTGGTTGCTGGCCGCGCTCGACGCCGCCGGAGTCACCGGCAAGGCGATGCTGGTCGGCCACAGCATGGGTTCGCTGATCGCGCTCGACGCCGCGGCCCGCGCGCCGGCGCGCGTCGACCGGATCGCGCTGGTCGGCAGCGTGTTCCCGATGCCGGTCTCCGATGTGCTGCTCGATGCCGCCCGCAACGACGAGCCGCGCGCCTTCGACATGATCAACCGCTGGTCGCATTTCTCGCTCTACGATCCGCCCGCCAACCCGACCCCCGGTTTCTCGATCTGGCACCAGAACCGGCAACTGATGGCCCGGCAAAAACCGGGGGTGCTGCTCAACGACTTCGAAGCCTGCAATGCCTATCAGGCCGGCTTCGAGCGCGCCGACGCATTGCGCTGCCCGGTGCTTTTCGTCGTCGGCCAGCGCGACCAGATGACGCCACCGCGGGCCGCCCGGCCATTGATCGACCGCTGTGCAGCAGCCCTGGCCAGCCACGGCCTGCCAGCGCCGGAAGTCGTCGAGATCGCCAACTGCGGCCATGCCCTGATGACCGAGAAACCGCAGGCTGTACTGACCGCGTTGCGCGACTTCGGGCCTCGCGCCTGACTTCGGGCCCCGCGCCTGAGCGAATGTCGTCGCAGACCCTGCGCCGCATCGTCCTGGCCTGCTTCCTGGCCCTGATCGCGCTCGGCCTGGCCTGGGAGATCTGGCTTGCCCCGCTGCGCCCGGGCGCCTGGCTGCTGTCGCTGAAGGTGCTGCCGCTGGCCCTGGCCATCCCGCCGATCGCGCGCGGCACCGTGCGCACCTACCAGTGGTGGTCGATGGGCATCCTGCTGTACCTGTGCGAGGGGCTGGTCCGCGTCAGCTCCGATACCGGACCGAGCGTCCCGCTGGCCGCGCTCGAAACGGCGCTTGCCGGCATCGCCTTCGCGGCGATCCTTGCTTACGTCAGGTCGAAACGGCGCTCGGCGCCGACCTGAGCGCGGCCAGTCCGGCCGCGAGGATTCCGGCGCCTTCCCGGTCCAGTGCGGCCGGGTCCGACAAGGTGCGGCGCCAGCGCCGGGCTCCGGGCAGGCCGTTGAACAGACCCAGCATGTGCCGGGTGATCGCCCGTGGCGGCGTTCCCGCCGCAGCCTCGTCGGCCAGATAGCGCTGCATCTGCTCGACGACCGCCTCGCGACTCGCCGCCGGCCCGGTCTGGTCGAAATACAGCAGGTCGACGCTGGCCAGCATCCACGGGTTTTCGTAGGCTTCGCGCCCGAACATCACGCCGGCCAGCCCGGATTCGCGCAGCTGTGCCAGCGCGGCATCATGGCTGCGCAGCCCGCCATTGAGCACGAAACGGCAGTCTGGAAAATCCCGGGCCAACTGGTGCACGACCGCGTAGCGCAGCGGCGGTACGGTCCGGTTCTCCTTCGGACTGAGGCCCTTCAGCCAGGCATTGCGCGCGTGGACGATGAACAGCTCGCAGCCGGCATCGGCCAGGGTGCCTGCGAAGTCGCGCACGAAACCATAGTCCTCGACCCGATCCAGCCCGATCCGGTGCTTGACGGTGACCGGCAGCGACACTGCATCGCGCATGGCTTTCACGCAGTCGGCCACCCGACCGGGTTCGGCCATCAGGCAGGCACCGAACGCGCCCCGCTGCACACGCTCGCTCGGACAGCCGCAGTTCAGATTGACCTCGTCATAGCCGGCCTGCTCGGCCCAGCGGGCGCAGGTGGCCAGCTCGCCCGGCTCACAGCCGCCGAGCTGGATCGCCACCGGATGTTCGGCCTGCCCGAAGGCGAGCAGCCGTTCGCGCGGACCGTGGATCAGCGCGCCGGTGGTGATCATCTCGGTATAAAGGCGTGCCCGCCGCGACAGCATGCGGTGAAAGCCGCGGCAGAACCGGTCCGACCAATCGATCATCGGCGCCACGCAGAAGCGATGCGAGTCGTGCTGCCAGGCCGGTTTGCGGGGGATTGCCATGTCCGGATTCGCCATGCGCGGATTCTACCGTTGCGACCGGTCGGTGCACCGCCGGTCCGGACGAGCTGCCGCAGGCACCCGATTCGCGCCTCCGACCGGTATCGCGAACCGATCAGCCTATCCCGGGTGGATTAGACCTCATGGATTAAGCCGAATCCGCCCCCGGCCAATGGCCATGCTAAGACCCCCGGCCACTTGACACTCGAACCCCGCTGTCGCGGACAATGGCCCCATAACGGCGTCAAGACCTGAGCACGCCCCGCGGGCGACAGGCGCGCCAACCCGGGAGAGGGAGACATGGGGGATTCCAGCAGCCAGGGCGTTTCGGCCCTGATCGTCGACGACCATCCACTGATCCGCGATGCCGTCCGCAACACGCTCGCCGCGCTCGAACCGGCCAGCCGCATCGACACGGCCGATTCATTCGCCGCGGCCACCCGCCTGCTCGAGTCGGAGACCGACTGGGATTTCGCCCTGCTCGATCTGCACCTGCCCGACTGCGAAGGCTTCGACGGCCTGAAGGCATTCCGGGATCTGCGCCCCGGCCTGCCGACGATCGTCCTGTCGGGGCGTACCGACCGTGAAACGATCCTGAAGTGCATCGACCTCGGCGCCGCCGGCTACATCCCGAAGACGAGCCACTCCGACACCATCTCCGACGCGCTCCAGCTGGTTGCCACCGGCCACGTCTACCTGCCCCGCGAGGCGCTGGGTCACGAGGCATGGCCAGTGCGCAGCGGCCCGCTGCTGCCGGCAGGCGCCGCAGAGCACGCCACGACCATCGTCGCCGACCATACGGCGATCGGCGTCGGAACGGCAGGTGCCGCCCCCGGACAACCCCGGCCAGCGCCAGCGCAACGCGTCGATCCGCGCTCGCTCGGGCTGACCGGACGCCAGTGCGACGTGCTGAGGCTGATGCTCAACGGCCTGCCCAACAAGCTGATCTGCCGCCGGCTCGATCTCGCCGAAGGCACAGTCAAGGTCCATGTCAGCGCGGTCCTGCGCGCCCTCGGCGTGCGCAACCGGACCCAGGCGGTCGTCGCAGTGAGCCAGATGGGTCTGTGCCTGTCGCCATCCTCCGACCCCGATCCCTGATTCCTGATCCCTGATCCTCGGCGCCGAAGCCCGCAGCCCGTGTACCCATCCTTGACCGGGATCGCCCCGACCAGGCTCGATCGGCGGCACAATCGGTCGGAACCTTCCTGACTTTTTCGGAGAAACCGATGACCGATCGAGCCCAGCTGGAATTCGCCGACAAGGCCGCCATCGTCACCGGCGCTGCCTCGGGCATCGGCGCCGCCGTGGCAAACCTGCTGGCCGCCCGCGGCGCTGCCGTCCTGGTCGCCGACTTCGATGCGGCGCGCGCCGAACAGGTTGCCGGGAAGATCGTCGATGCCGGCGGCAAGGCGATCGCGCACACCATCGACGTCACCGACCCGGGCGCAGTCGAGGCAATGGTGGCAACCACGGTCGAGCGCTTCGGCGGCCTGCACCTGGCCGTCAACAACGCGGGCATCGGCGGCGCCCTGGCGCTGCTGCCCGACCAGTCGCTCGATGACTGGCACCGGGTCATCGCAGTCAACCTGAACAGCGTCTTCTATTCGATGAAGTACCAGATCCCGGCCATGCTGGCCTCGGGTGGCGGCGCCATCGTCAACATGGCCTCGATCCTCGGTTCCGTCGGCAGCATGAACTCCTCGGCCTACGTCGCGGCCAAGCACGGCGTGCTCGGCATGACCAAGACCGCCGCCGCCGAATTCGGTGCGCGCGGCATCCGGGTCAATTCGGTCGGCCCCGGCTACATCGACACCCCCTTGCTCGATGCGCTCGATGCGGCGACCAAGCAGCACCTGGTCAGCCTGCATCCGATCGGCCGGCTGGGCAGCTCCGAAGAAGTTGCCGAGCTCACCGCCTTCCTGCTGTCGCCGCGTGCCAGCTTCATCACCGGCAGCTACCACCTGGTCGACGGCGGCTACACGGCCCTCTGATCCCGGTTCTCTGATCCCTGTTCGCGTTCGCGTTCGAACGCCAAGCAGCGGCAGGCCCCAGGGGGCAAGGCTTTCGGCACACGCCGGGTGCCTGTCCCCGGCCAGGCCCTACAATCCCCCCGATGCGGATCATTCCCTTCGCGCTGGCGCTGATCTGGGGCCTGAACTGGCCAGCGGTGCGCGTCGCCCTCGACGCCCTGCCGCCGTTCACGCTGCGCGCCGCCGGCCTGGCCTGCGGGACCGTGCTGCTGCTGGCACTGGCCGCTGCCCTCGGCCGGCCGCTGCGCCTGATGCCGGGCATGACCGCGCGTGTCGTGGTGGCAGGCGTGCTGAACATCGCCATCTTCAACATCGCGACCGCCTTCGCGCAGCTGACCACCAGTACTTCGCGGGCCGCCGTGCTCACCTTCACGATGCCGGCCTGGACGGCGCTGCTCGCCTGGCTGCTGCTCGCTGAGAAGCTCGACCGGCGCAAGGCAGCCGCCCTCATCGCCGGCCTGGCAGGCGTCGCCCTGCTCGCCTGGCCCGTCGTCACGAGCGGCCAGGCCAGCCTGGGCCTGATCTACCCGCTGATCGCCGCGCTGAGCTGGGCGGCCGGCACCGTCTTCCTGAAATGGCGCCCCATCCACGGCGACCGCATCGTCGCAACCGGCTGGCAGCTCGCCGTCGGCGCCGGCTGCGCCACCCTCGGCATGCTGGCCACCGGCGAGCAGCCGACGCTGCTCCGCTTCGATGCGACGATCGCCGGCGCGCTGGTCTATCACGTCGTGCTTTCCAACGCGCTGGCCTACGTGCTGTGGTTCCACATGCTCGAGCACACCAGCGCCGCCACCTCGGCACTGACCACGCTGATGATTCCGATCGTCGGTGTGCTCGGCGCGATGGCGCTGATCGGCGAGCAGCCCGGCCTGCTCGATCTCGTCGGCTTCGCGGCCGTGCTGGGCGCCGCCGCACTGATCCTGTTGCCGACCCGGCTGGCGGCGGCCCCCGCCAGTCCCCAACCTGATGGAGAGATCCGCTGATGATCGATGACACCCACGCACGACAGGCCGCCGGCCGCCTCCTGGATGCCTGGC
>JBAYOD010000040.1:0-18433 GCA_041678445.1 Burkholderiaceae bacterium
GGTGCGGGGGGCTTCGCCTGGCCGGCGCCTTGTGCGCAGCCGAGGCGCACAGGGTTCCTGGCTGTCGCGCGCAGCGCGACGCCATCCTCATTCTCGCGGCGTCCTGTCTGAGCGCAGCGAGCGCCGCGCAAGCGGCGGGCGCGAAGCGAGTCACGCCGCGCAGCCAGGAACCCGAGCACCGCGGGCAGCCCCGCACAGCGGGGCCAAGCACCCGGCGCCGGCCAGGCGAAGCCCCCCGCATCTTGGCCCGCCCCGGACGCTCGAACGCGAAGCCGTATGAAGCGTACGATGGCGCCCGCGCGAACCAGCCCGCTCAGCGCGGCGCAGCGCCGGCCAGCGCCAGTACCCGCGCCGCCGCAGCCATCCCCATCGCCGCGGTCACCGTGACCAGCGAACCGTAGCCGGCGCAGGACAGGGCGGCACCCCCGCCTGCCGCGCGCCCTCCGGTCATCGGCTCGTCGCTGTAGATTGCTTCGACCCCGAAGCGCTTGCCGGGCTCGCGCGTGAATCCCTGCTCCCGGCGCAAGCGGGCGCGCAGCGCGGCCAGCAGCGGGTCACCCTGGGCCTGGGCCAGGTCGCCGCGGCGCAGCCGCAGCGGGTCGACGCGCCCGCCCGCGCCCCCGCAGACCACCAGCGTCTGCCGGCGCTGCCGGCACAGGGCGATCAGCGCCGCCTTCGAGCGGACCTGGTCGATCGCGTCGACGATGATCGCGTCGGCCGGTACGCAGGCCGCGACATTGTCGGGGGTGACGAAGTCATCCACGGTCACCACCCGGCACTGCGGTGCGATGTCGGCGATCCGGGCCCGCATCGCGTCGACCTTGGCGGCACCGAGGGTGGACTCCAGCGCCAGCACCTGCCGGTTCAGGTTGGACTCGGCGACGTGATCGAGATCGATCAGGGTGAGCCGGCCGACACCGGAGCGGGCCAGCGCCTCGGCCACCCACGAGCCGACCCCGCCCAGCCCGATCACGCAGACGTGGGCAGCCGCGATCCTCGCGAAGCCGGCGTCGCCGAACACGCGCGCAACGCCCGAGAAGCGCCGCGGCGTGTCCGGCGCCAGCGCCACCGGCTCATCGCCGGGGTTCGTGCCGCCGGGGTTCGTGCCGCCGAGGTTCGTGCCGCCGGGGCTCGTGCCGCCGTGCAAGCGCGCCGCTCAGGGCAACAGGATCGACGAGCCGCGGGTGCGCCGGCCTTCGAGGTCGCGATGCGCCTGGGCCGCATCGGCCAGCGCATAGCGCTGCTCGATGTCGATCTTCACCTTGCCCGAACCGACCACCTCGAACAGCCGGGCCGCCATCTCGGCCAGCGTGGCCCGGTTGCCGGTGTGGGCCATCAGCCCCGGCCGGGTGATGTAGAGCGAGCCTTTCAGCGCCGTCAACGGCATCGGCGGCACCGGCCCCGAGGCGTTGCCGAAGCTGACCATCGTCCCGAAGGGCTGCAGGCTGTCGATCGACATCTGGAAGGTGTCCTTGCCGACCGAGTCGTAGACCACCGGAACCATCGCGCCGTCAGTCAGCTCGCGCACCCGCTCGACGACATTCTCCTCGCGGTACAGGATCACATGGTCGGCACCGTGCTGCTTCGCCAGCGCCGCCTTCTCCGGCGAACCGGCCGTGCCGATCACCGTGACCCCGAGCGCCTTGGCCCACTGCATCGCGATCAGGCCGACCCCGCCGGCCGCGGCGTGGAACAGGATGGTCTGGCCGGGTTGCAGCTTGAAGGTACGGTGGAACAGATACTCGACGGTGAGCCCCTTGAGCATCATCGCGGCGGCCGTGTCGAAGGCGACGGCTTCCGGCAGCCTGACCAGCGGCCCGACCGCCATGTTGCGCAGTTCGCAGTATGAGCCCGGCGGCCGGTCGCAATAGGCGACCCGGTCGCCGACCGCGAAGCCGGTGACGCCGTCGCCGACGGCCGTGATCACCCCCGCGCCTTCCAGGCCGACCCCGGCGGGCAGCGGCACCGGGTAGAGCCCGGTGCGGAAATAGACGTCGATGAAGTTCAGGCCGATCGCCGCGTGGCGCACCTGCACCTCGCCGGGCCCGGGTGCGCCCACCTCGACGTCGACCAGCTTCAGCACTTCGGGGCCACCGGTCTCGGTGATCCGGATCGCTTTGCTCATTCGTTTCTCCCGCGGGCAGAGGTGCCCGGAAAACAGGTGCCAGGCCAGCCAGGCTCGGCAGGCAGGCAGGTTCAGAAAGTGCCGGGGTAGGCGCCACCGTCGATCAGGAAGTTCTGGCCGGTCACATACCCCGCCTGCGCGCTGCACAGATAGGCGCAGGCCTGGCCGAACTCCCAGGGCGTGCCGAAACGGCCGGCCGGAATGGCTTTCTGACGGCGGGCGGCGGCCTCCTCGAGCGTGATGCCGGCCGCCTCGGCAGCCGCCTGGTTGGTGCCGCGCAGCCGGTCGGTGTCGAACATGCCGGGCAACAGGTTGTTGATGGTGACGTTGTGCGCGACCGTCTTGCGGGCGATGCCGGCCACGAAGCCGGTCAGGCCCGAGCGCGCGCCATTGGACAGGCCGAGGATGTCGATCGGCGCCTTGACCGCGCTCGACGTGATGTTGACGATGCGCCCGAACTTGCGCTCGATCATCGGATCGATGGTGGCCTTGATCAGTTCGATCGGCGTGAGCATGTTCGCCTCGACCGCCTTGATCCAGTCGTCGCGACCGAACTTGCGGAAATCTCCCGGCGGCGGGCCGCCGGCATTGTTGACCAGGATGTCGACCTGCGGCATCGCGGCCAGCGCCTCGCTGCGGCCGGCCTCGGTGGTAATGTCGCAGGCCACGGCCCGCACTTCGACACCGGTTTCGCCGGCGATCCGCTTGCGCGCCTCTTCGAGCGGCCCGGCCGAGCGGGCGTTGATGACCACGTTCACGCCTTCCTTGGCCAGCGACAGTGCGCAGCCATAGCCCAGGCCTTTGCTGGCGCCGCAAACCAGCGCCCATTTACCACCGATACCGAGGTCCATCGTCAAGGTCTCCTTGCTCTTTGCTCTGGATTGAAATCATTACCGCTTGGTGCCGCCGAGCAGGGTGCCGAGCACCCCGCGAACGATCTGGCGGCCCAGCGTGGAACCAATCGAGCGGGCCGTGCTCTTGGCCATCGCCTCGACCGTCGACTGCCGGCGGCCGCCTCCGCCGCCGATGATGTCGCCAAGGATACCGCCCAGCGCACCGCCCGAACCGGCCTGGCCGCCGGCCCGCGTCGCGGTCTTGGCTTCGACTTTCGCCTCGGCCTTGGCCGCGGCTTCGGCGGCGCGTTCGGCAGCCTCGCTTTCGGCGCGCGCCTTCAGCATCTCGAAAGCCGATTCGCGATCGACGGTCTGATCGTAGATGCCGGCCACGATCGAGCGACGCAGCAGTCCCTTGCGCTCGGTGTCGCTGATCGGCCCGATCCGCGAGGCGGGCGGGCTGATCCAGGCCCGCTCGACGACCGACGGACGGCCCTTCTCGTCGAGCATCGAGACCAGGGCCTCGCCGACGCCCAGCTCGGTGATCGCCTTCTCGGTGTCGATCTCCGGGTTCTGGCGCATGGTGCTGGCCGCCGTGCGCACCGCCCGCTGGTCGCGCGGGGTATAGGCGCGCAGCGCGTGCTGGACCCGGTTGCCGAGCTGGCCCAGCACCGACTCGGGGATGTCGAGCGGGTTCTGGGTGACGAAGTAGACACCTACGCCCTTGGAGCGGATCAGCCGCACCACCTGCTCGATCTTTTCGAGCAGCGCCTTGGGCGCATCGTCGAACAGCAGGTGGGCCTCGTCGAAGAAGAACACCAGCCGGGGCTTGTCGCGATCGCCGACCTCGGGCAGGTGTTCGAAGAGTTCGGACAACAGCCACAGCAGGAAGGCGCCGTACAGCTTCGGGGCGCTGAGCAGGCGGTCGGCGGCCAGGATGTTGATCACGCCGCGCCCGTCGGCACCGGTCTGCAGCAGATCGTCGATATCGAGCATCGGCTCGCCGAAGAAGCGGTCGGCGCCCTGCTGCTCGAGCACCAGCAGCGAGCGCTGGATCGCGCCGATCGAGGCCGCCGACACATTGCCGTAGCGGACCCTGAACTCGCGGGCGTTCTCGCCGACGAACTGCAGCATCGCGCGCAGATCGTTCATGTCGAGCAGCAGCAGGCCCTGCTCGTCGGCCACCTTGAAGAGCAGGTGCAGCACCCCTTCCTGAGTCTCGTTCAGGCCCAGCATGCGGGCCAGCAGCAGCGGCCCCATGTCGGACACCGTTGCCCGGACCGGATGGCCCTGTTCGCCGTAGGTGTCCCACAGGGTGACCGGAAAGCCGCTGAATGCGGGGGTTTCGAAGCCCAGCCGGGCCAGCCGCTCGGCGAGCTTCGGCGAATCCGCGCCGGGCTGCGAGATCCCGGCCAGGTCTCCCTTGACGTCGGCCACGAACACCGGCACGCCGAGCGCCGAGAAACGCTCGGCGAGCACCTGCAGCGTGACGGTCTTGCCGGTTCCGGTGGCCCCGGTGACCAGCCCGTGCCGGTTGGCCAGCGCAGGCAGCAGTTGGATGGGGGTATCCCCGTGGCGGGCGATGACGAGCGGTTCGGGCATGACGGAGCTCCTTCCTGGGCACGCTGGCCGAGCATACCGGCAGGAGGTTTCGGGGGCCGAATGGTAAAGTCCCTAGTTTAACGGCGCTTCAAAGATGAGGAATTAGAGTAGATGGCGGGTCACTCCAAATGGGCGAACATCCAGCATCGCAAGAACAGGCAGGACGAAAGACGAGGCAAGCTGTTCTCCCGCCTGATCCGCGAAATCACGGTGGCTGCCAAACTGGGCGGAGGCGACGCCGGCACGAATCCGCGGCTGCGACTCGCGCTGGACAAGGCCTCGGCCGCCAACATGCCCAAGGACACCGTCCAGCGTGCGATCCAGAAGGGCGTCGGCGGCCTCGACGGCCAGAACTACGAGGAAATCCGCTACGAGGGCTACGGCATCGGGGGCGCGGCCGTCATGGTCGACTGCCTGACTGACAACCGCACGCGCACCGTCGCCGAAGTGCGCCACGCCCTGTCCAAGAACGGCGGCAACCTGGGCACCGACGGTTCGGTCGCCTTCCTGTTCCGGCACTGCGGCCAGATCCTGTTTGCGCCGGGTACCTCCGAAGAGCAGGTCATGGAAATCGCGGTCGAGGCCGGCGCCGACGACGTGCTCACCGATGACGAGGGCGGGGTCGAAGTCCTCTGCCAGCCGGCCGATTTCAGCACCGTGAAGACGGCCCTCGAAGAAGCCGGGCTCGAACCGGCCGTGGCCGAGATCACCATGCGCCCGGACACCACCACCTTGCTGACCGGCGACGATGCCGTCAGGATGCAGAAACTGCTCGACGCGCTCGAGAACCTCGACGACATCCAGCAGATCTATACCAACGCCGAATTCGACGAAACCGATCCCTCATCATGAAGATCCTCGTAGTCGGCTCGGGTGGCCGTGAACACGCGCTGGCCTGGCGGATCGCGCGCTCGCCGCGGGCACCGCTGGTCTACGTGGCCCCCGGCAACGGCGGCACCGCGCGCGAGCGCAACATCGTCAACCTGCCGATCACCGACCCGGCCACCCTGGCGGCCTTCGCCGAACGCGAGAAGCTCGCCTTCACGGTGGTCGGCCCCGAAGCGCCGCTGGCCGCCGGCATCGTCGACCTGTTCCGCGCCCGGGGCCTGAGAATCTTCGGCCCGACGCGCGCGGCGGCCCAGCTCGAATCGTCGAAGGACTTCGCCAAGGCCTTCATGAAGCGCCATGGCATCCCGACCGCCGACTACGAAACCTTCACCGACCCGCAGGCCGCCCATGACTACGTCGCGCGGCGCGGCGTGCCGATCGTGATCAAGGCCGACGGCCTGGCCGCCGGCAAGGGCGTGGTCGTCGCCACCACGCTGGCCGAGGCCCATGCGGCGATCGATGCCATGCTGGTGAGCGCCAGCATGGGCGAGGCCGGCGCGCGCGTCGTCATCGAGGAATTCCTCGCCGGCGAGGAAGCCAGCTTCATCGTGATGGTCGACAGCCGGCATGTGCTGCCGCTGGCTTCCAGCCAGGACCACAAGCGGCTGCGCGACGGTGACCAGGGCCCCAATACCGGCGGCATGGGTGCGTACTCGCCGGCGCCGGTGGTCACGCCCGACATCCACGGACGCGTGCTGCGCGAGATCATCAAGCCCACGGTCGAGGGCATGGCTGCCGACGGCATCCCGTTCACGGGCTTTCTCTACGCCGGCCTGATGATCGACGCCAGCGGCCGCCCGCGCACACTCGAATTCAACTGCCGGATGGGCGACCCCGAGACCCAGCCGATCATGGCCCGCATCAAGAGCGACCTGGTCGACGTCTTCGAGCACGCGCTGGCCGGCACGCTGGACCAGACCGAGATCGAATGGGATCGCCGCACCGCGCTCGGCGTCGTGCTGGCCGCCGCCGGCTATCCGGACGCGCCGCGCAAGGGCGACCCGATCGAGGGCCTGCCCGCCCACGGCAACGAGTTCGGCGAGGACTGCATCGTCTTTCACGCCGGCACGACCACCGACGACAAGCGGGTGCTGACCGCCGGCGGCCGCGTGCTGTGCGTGACGGCACTCGGCGACTCGGTGAAGATCGCCCAGTCACGCGCCTATCGCACCATCGACTCGCTGCGCTTCGACGGCATGCAGTATCGCCGCGACATCGGCCATCGCGCCATCGGCCGGCCGGTCCAGCCGCGATGAGCAAACCCGTATCCGGCCCCCCCTTGGCGGGCGCAGCCGGCGCCGCCCCGATCGGCGCGCCCGAAGCCGGCCAGGTCGGCGACTGGCTGGCCGGGCTGCAGCAGCGCATCGTCGCGGGCCTCGAAGCACTCGACGGCCACCGTTTCCTGCGTGACGCCTGGCAGCGCGACTCGGGCCTGGCGGGCGCGCCCGGCTCCGGCGGCGGGCTGAGCTGCGTCATCGAGAACGGCGAGGTCTTCGAACGTGGCGCCGTGCTCTTCTCGCAGGTGCGCGGCGACCGCCTGCCCGGCTCGGCGAGCGCGCAGCGCCCCGGCCTCGGCGGGCGTCCGTTCGAGGCCACCGGCGTATCGCTGGTGCTGCATCCGCGCAATCCCTACGTGCCGACCGTGCACATGAACGTGCGCTTCTTCATCGCCGGCGGCGACGAGGCTGCCCCGATCTGGTGGTTCGGCGGCGGCATGGACCTCACGCCGTACTACCCTTTCGAAGACGACGTCGTGCACTTTCACCGGGTCTGCCGGCAGGCGCTGGCGGGCTTCGGCCCCGATTGGCACCCCCGCTTCAAGAAGTGGTGCGACGACTATTTCTTCCTCCGGCACCGCAACGAGGCCCGGGGGGTCGGCGGACTGTTCTTCGACGACCTGAACGAACCGGGCTTCGAGCGCGCCTTCGGAATGACCCGGTCGGTCGGCGACGCCTTCCTCGACGCCTACGCGCCGATCGTCGAGCGCCGGCACACCCACCCCTACGGTGAGCGCGAGCGCGATTTCCAGGCCTACCGGCGCGGCCGCTACGTCGAGTTCAACCTGGTCTACGATCGCGGCACGCTGTTCGGCCTGCAGTCGGGCGGCCGCACCGAGTCCATCCTGTGCTCGATGCCGCCCGTGGCGAACTGGCGCTACGACTGGCAGCCGGAACCCGGCACGCCCGAGGCGCGGCTTGCCGACTTCCTCACTCCGCGCGACTGGGCCTGAGCGCTTGCATCGTCTGCGCATCGGCCTGCTCGGCGGCACCTTCGACCCGGTCCACGTCGGTCACCTGGCGCTGGCCCGTGCCGCCGCGCTGGCACTCGGGCTCGACGAGATCCGTTTCATCCCGACCGGACGCTCGTGGCAGAAGGCGCCCACCGCGAGCTCCGGCGCACACCGGCTCGCGATGCTGCAGCAGGCGATCGGCGACACGCCCGGCTGGCGCGTCGACACGCGCGAGCTCGAACGCCCGGGCGCCAGCTACACGATCGACACGCTGCTCGAACTGCGCGCCGAACTGGGCGCCGAACCCGCCCTGGTCCTGCTGATGGGCGGCGACCAGTTGCGCAACCTGCCCAGCTGGCACCGCTATCGCGAGTTGCTCGACCATGCCCACATCGCCGCCACCCGGCGCGGCCCGCACCGGCTGAGCGAGTTCGACCCACCGCTCGAAGCACTGATCGCCGAGCATGGCCGGGAGGCGCTGCCCGATGCGCCGGCCGGTTCGATCGTCTTCTTCAGGATGGCACCGGTCGCGGTGTCGGCAACCCTGCTGCGCGCCGCCCTCGCCCGCGACGAGCAAGCCGCCGAACTGTTGCCGGCGCCGGTTCTCGACTATATTCGGCGCAATCACCTCTATCAGAATCGCGGCACGCCGGCCTGAAGCCGGCACTGCCTCCACAGACTGTCTCCACAGACCGGACACGGATGGACATCAGGAAACTGCAACGGGTCATCGTCGATGCGCTCGAAGACGTCAAGGCCCAGGACATCCGGGTCTTCAACACCGTCGAACAGACGGAACTGTTCGATCGCGTCGTCATCGCCACAGGCACCTCGAACCGGCAGACCCGGGCGCTCGCCGCCAACGTGCGCGACAAGGTCAAGCAGGCCGGCGGCCAGGTGATCTCGCTCGAAGGCGACGACGGCGGCGAATGGGTGCTGGTCGACCTGGGCGACGCCGTCGTGCACATCATGCAGCCGGCCGTGCGCGACTACTACCGGCTCGAAGAGCTCTGGGGCGACAAGCCGGTGCGGCTCAAGAGCGCCGCCGACAGGGCGCAAACTGCGAAGAAGCCGGCCGCAGCGAGGAAGCAGGCCGCAGCGAAGAAACCGGCTACCGCGAAGAAGCCCGTCGCCCGCAAGGCTGCCGCCAAGCCGTCGGCGGCCTGATGCCGGGCCTGCGGCGATGCTGATCCGCGTGATCGCGGTCGGCACGCGCATGCCCGCCTGGGTCGGCACCGCCGTCGACGACTACCTGAAGCGGCTGCCGGCCGGCTTCACCGTGGAGTTCCGCGAGGTTCGCGCCGAGCCCCGCTCGCGCACCGGCACGGCATCCGCCTGGCTGCGCCGGGAAGCGGCCCGGATCGAAGCGGCCCTGCCCGGCGGCAGC
Organism: Burkholderiaceae bacterium; assembly: GCA_041678445.1. GTDB lineage: Bacteria > Pseudomonadota > Gammaproteobacteria > Burkholderiales > Burkholderiaceae_E > Zeimonas. The sequence continues at coordinate 9,066 of JBAYOD010000040.1, forward strand.
CGGATCGTGACGCTCGACGAACGCGGCGCCGACGTCGACACCCAGCGTTTCGCCGCCCGGCTGCACGCCTGGCGCGACGACGCCCGGCCGGTGGCCATCCTGATCGGCGGACCCGACGGCCTGGACCCAACCCTGAAGATGCGCAGCGACGAAAGCCTGCGCCTGTCCAGCCTGACGCTGCCGCACCCGCTGGTGCGCGTGCTGCTGGCCGAACAGTTGTACCGCGGCTGGTCGTTGCTCAGCGGCCACCCCTACCATCGCGATTGAGCCGATCGCCGCGTGTCCACGCGTCCCCGTACCCCGTGAGCTCGTGAGCCGACCTTGCCCAGCGAATTCATCTACCTTGCCTCGACCAGCCCGCGCCGCCAGGAACTGCTGACGCAGGCCGGCGTGCGCTTCGAACTGCTGCTGCCCGACGATGACGAAGACAGCGAGGCGCTCGAAGCCATGCGCAGCGGCGAATCCCCGACCCGCTACGTCGCCCGGGTCACACTCGCCAAGGCCGCGGCGGCCCGCGCCCGGTTGCAGCGGCGCGCGCTGCCGCCGGCGCCGATCCTGACGGCCGACACTACCGTCGCCGTCGGTGGTCGCATCCTCGGCAAACCGGTCGACGACGACGATGCCCGCGCCATGCTGGCCACCCTGTCCGGCCGCACACACCGGGTGCTGACTGCGGTGGCCGTCGTGCGCGGCCCCCGGACCGAGCACCGCATCCAGGTTTCGCGCGTCAGTTTTGCCCGGATCGGCGCCGTCGAGATCGCCCGCTACGTCGCCACTGGCGAACCGCGGGGCAAGGCCGGCGCCTACGCGATCCAGGGCATGGCAGCATGCTTCGTGCGCCGGATCGAGGGCAGTCACTCCGGTATCATGGGTTTGCCCCTTTACGAAACCGCGCGCCTGCTGCGCGGCGACGGAACCCCGCGACCCACGACCTGATGACCGAAGAGATCCTCGTCAATCACGCCGCCCACGAGACCCGCGTCGCGGTCATCCAGCAAGGCGCGATGCAGGAACTCCACATCGAGCGGGCCGCCACCCGCGGGCTGGTCGGCAACGTCTACCTGGGCCGCGTCTCCCGGGTGCTGCCCGGGATGCAGTCGGCCTTCGTCGACGTCGGACTCGAACGCGCGGCCTTCCTGCACGTGGCCGACCTCTGGCAATCACGCGCCAGCGCGCCGGGCAACGGCAACGCCACACCGATCGAGAAGCTGCTGTTCGAAGGTCAGCCGCTGCTGGTCCAGGTGATCAAGGATCCGCTCGGCACCAAGGGCGCCCGGCTGTCCACCCAGATCAGCATCGCCGGGCGCTTCCTCGTGCACCTGCCCCAGGATCCGCACATCGGCGTGTCGCAGCGGATCGGCGACGAGACCGGCCGGGCAGCGCTGCGCGCCCGCCTGCAGGCACTGCTGCCGGCAGACGAGAAGAGCGGCTTCATCATCCGCACCTCGGCCGAGGACGCCGACGACGAGGAGCTGGCGGCCGACGTCGACTACCTGCGCAAGCGCTGGCAGCAGATCCTGGGCGCCAGCCGCGAGCGTCCGGCGCCGTCGCTGCTCTATCAGGAACTGAGCCTGGGCGAACGCGTGCTGCGCGATCTCGCCACCGACCGAACGGCCGTCATCCTGGTCGATTCGCGCGAAGCGCTGGCCGAGCTGTCAGCCTTCGCGCGGACCTACATGCCGTCGATGGCGCCACGGCTGCGGCACTACACCGCCGAGCGCCCGCTGTTCGAACTGCACGGCGTCGAAGACGAGATCGCCCGGGCCCTGTCGCGCCGGGTCGCGCTGAAGTCCGGCGGCTACCTGATCATCGACCAGACCGAGGCGATGACCACGATCGACGTCAACACCGGCGGCTACGTCGGCGGACGCAACTTCGACGACACCATCTTCCGCACCAACCTCGAAGCCGCCCACGCGATCGCCCGCCAGCTGCGGGTGCGCAACCTCGGCGGCATCATCATCGTCGACTTCATCGACATGTCGAGCAGCGAGCATCGCGACGCGGTGCTGCAGGAACTGCGCAAGGCGCTGGCGCGCGACCGCACCAAGTCCAGCGTCAACGGCTTCACCTCGCTCGGCCTGGTCGAGATGACCCGCAAGCGCACCCGCGAATCGCTGGCCAACGTCCTGCTCGAACGCTGCCCCACCTGCGAAGGCAAGGGCCAGGTCAAGACCGCCCGCACCGTCTGCTACGAGATCCTGCGCGAGATCGAGCGCGAGGCCGGCCAGTTCAGCCCCCGGGAATTCCGCATCATCGCCGCCCAGACCGTGATCGACCTGTTCCTCGAAGAGGAATCACAACCCCTGGCCACGCTCGGCGATGCGATCGGCAAGCGGATCGCGTTGCAGGTCGAAACCGTTTATGCGCAGGAGCAGTACGACATCGTGCTGCTGTGAGGCTACAACTGTGCCTCGGCCCAGAAGGCGAACTCGTCCAGTTCTGCAAGCAGCCGTTGAGCCTCTTCCAGTGTGGTGCTGCGCACACCGTAGTTCACTTCGTCCTTACGGCCCAGCAACCGGCGAAAGAACTTCTCCTGCTACCAGGTCGCGTGCCGATTGATGGAACTCGCGCGCCTGCAACAGTCGTGCGGGCGAATGATCTTCGGCCATCGACTTTCGCGGACCTTGGCTGGTCATGCGGCTGCCTTCGAGAGCCGGCGCTTCGCCGAGTCCGGCGCCGGACCCTTCAGCACGCGGGCGTCGCGCACGACCTCCGACCACCACGGATCGTCGTCCGCCAGCGCGCGCAGTTCCTGTGTCGTCAGCGCGGCAAGCGAGAAGTGCACCTGGTGCTCGTCCTCGACCGGCATCAGTTCCTCTCGCAACTGGTCGGCCACCTCGGGGGAGGCCACGAGCAGCGCGATGTCGATATCGCTGCCCGGCGTATCCTCGCCGCGCGCGACACTGCCATAGAGCCAGGCGCCGGGCACGGCCGCGCCCTGACGCGCCAGCCTGTCGCGCACCGCGTCGAGCAGGTGCTCCCACCGCTGCGGCTCCTCGTGGAAAAGCGCGGTCAACGCCGCCGCGAACGGATGAGACCCGTTGAGCCTATGCACGACAGCGCGCCCGGCCCCGTGAGCAAGCACGATTTTCCGCTGCGCCAACGCCGCCAGCACCAGCCTGACGCCGCGCGGCGTCAGGCCCGATGTACGGGCGATCTGCGTGACCGACAGCGGTGCTGCACCGGTCACCAGCGAACGCAAGACTCGCACGTTTCCGACGCTGCCCAGGATGCCGGTCAGCGGGAAGCGGACATGGCTTTGTGGAAGTGAAGGCGCTGGCCGCGCCGCCGCCCAGGCGGCGCAGCCAGCCCGACAGGATCAGTTGCCGACCTTCAGCCGGCCGCCGCGGCCCAGGCCGCCGCGCACTTCCTGCGCCTTGTAGTTGCGCAGCGACACGACCATGCTGTTGTAGGCGTCGACGAAGGCCGCCACCGTGGCCTTGCCCTCGGGCGTGCGCGAGAAACCACCCAGACCGGCCGCGCCGCGGCTGCCGAAGGCGCCCAGCGCGGCGCCATAGTTGGTGGCCGTGGCATTGCCCTCGGAGATCGCGACCTGCACTGACGAACGGATGTCGAACAGCGTGAGAGTGACCACCGACGCCTTCGACTCCAGCGACCCGGCCAGCGCGCCGAAGCCGCGGCCGAGGAAGCCGCCCAGAGCGCCGGCCACCTTGCCGGTGGAATCGTTGTCGATGATGATCGACGGTTCCATGAAATAGTCGGCCGCCACGCGCTGGCCCTTCTGCTGGCGCGACCCGGCGCGGAACTCGCCCGAGTTGCGCTGCTTGTCGGTGATCGCCGACAGCCGGCTGTCGGTGCGGGCATTGCCGATTGCCGTGATCACGAAGCAGTTCGACTGCTGGACCGCCAGCCGCAACAACGGCTCGATCGACGTCACCTTGGTGGCCGCGCCGAAGCTGGCGTACCACTCCTTGCCGCGGCCGTCATCGACGGCCAGCGTGCCCAGCGGCTCGCTGCAGCGTTCGAGCGAGGCGTCGGCCCCGGCACTCGTGCCACCGGCCGCGGCGCCGGACACCGCAGTCGAGCTGGTGCCGGTGGAAATCGTCCCGCCACCCGGGGTGACGCAGCCGGCCAGGACCAGGGTCGAGGCCAGAGCGGCCCAGCGCAGCGAGGTGTATCGCGTGTTCTTCATCGAAGCGTCCCCTTCCGGTGAGGTGTCTGATGCTTGGAGAAAGTCGGGCAACCGCGGTCGAAACCGGCGCAACCGACAGACTGCGGATGATAGCCTGCCCGCTATCGGTAATCGTGCCAGCCGTCTGCCCGCCAGTGCCAGCGATACGAATAGCCGCTGCTCCACTGTTCGAGCCAGCGGTCACGGTTCTCGATCCGCCAGCGATAGTGGGCCTGCTCATCCTCCTTCGCCTTTCGGGCCTGCTCGAGCAGCTTGCCGGCCTCGCGGTCCCCCCCGGCGAAGGCCAGCGACAGCCAGCGCTCGGCTTCGGCGGGATCGGACCCCATCTCTTCGAGCCCAGCCAGATAGAAACGCCCCAGCGCGCTCTGCGCCGCCCGGTTGCCGCGCTCGCCGGCATCGCGCATCCATTCGATGGCCAGGTAGCTGTTCTGCCGGACACCGTCACCGCGGAAATAGCGCAGGCCGAGGTCGTAGGCGGCACGCGGATCCTTGCGGGCCAGTTCGGTCAACGCCGCCAGGCGGCGGGCCTGTTCGGGATTATCAGTCTCGGCAACGATCGTGGCAGAGTCGAAGGTGGCGGACTCGCGCGGCCGGTCCGAGCAGCCGGTATCGTCGCAGATGCGGAGGGTCTTGCCCGAGGCGTGGACAGGCGCGGCAGGCAGGATGAGCAAGGCGGCCAGCAACAGGCCCGAAACACCTCGAACGCATCCGGACGACGCCCGGCGCAGGAATGCACCGCAGTCGAGGGCAGGACGGCTGTGGATCCGGCTCACGACTTCCACTCGATTACTCCGGTCATCTCCTCTGAGTGGCGATGATGGCTCATGTGGGCCGCCGAGGGAAGACCCCGGGCGGCCCCTGTAGCGCCGCAAGCAGCTCAGACCCGCCGGCTATGTTCACGCAGGAACTTCAGTGTGCGCTGCGGCGTGAACGAGGCGATCGTACAGCCCGGAGCCAGGATGTATTTCTCGCGGCCAGCCTCTGCCACCGCCTCATCGATCTCTCGTTCGAGTTCGGGCAGCGAGCGCTCATGCAGACGGGTATCGTCGAGCCCACCCATGATGCACTTGCCCGTGATCTGCCGCAGTTCGGTCAGACTGGGATTGCCCGGCCCTTTGGTCGCAACGCTCAGCGCCTCGTAGGGATAACCGTCGATGCGATCCATCTGCAGGTAGCTGCCATGAACGTGCAGGATCCGCACCATGCCTTCAGCCGCCTTCAGAATCTCCATTGTGAAGGGTTTCTGATAGCGCTCGTGCTGTTCTCTCGTGACGCCGCGCGGTATTCCCCGGGGGATGCCGCCGTTGATGGTCACGAATACGGTGTCGGCTCCCGCTTCGCGGGAGGCACGCACGTAGTCGCACATTGTCTGCGTCACCGCTTCCAGCGCCGGCAGGATCCGGTCGCCATGCGCCATCAGATTCTCCGACTGGTCATAACCAACGTTACGCAGGATCTGCTGGTGCGGCTCGAAAATCGTGTCCATCAGGGGCACATCGGCTCCGATTGCATCGCGCAACTGTCGCAAGAGATCCAACTGCATGGCGAAGGGAGGTTCGTCCATGCTCAGCCGCTTGTATTGCTTCAGGCTGTCTGCCGATACCAGGTCGACGACGCCCTCCGGGACCGGATACCGATAGTCGTTCATGGCCTTCATGATGTCCCAGTCATAGGCCTCCATCGACTGCAAGTGCAGGTCGACCACACGCCGGGTGTCCAGGTGATCGGACAGGAAGTGGACCCATGCGAGCAGAGGTGGCCAATCGACCGGGTCTCCGTTGATCGCCGCCTTGAGGCGCTCCATCTTGTTCATCGGGATGCTCCTGAAATTCGCTCGAAAATTGCCCGGCTACCACCGGTCCCCGGGCGGAAGATGCTTCATTGAGGTGATACGCCGGCTCTCTTCAGGATGCGATCCACCTGGTCGATAACAGACTTCAATTCCGTCTCGTAGGCAGCCGGGGAATCACTGCTCCGGACGATCATCGATTGCGCCGCGAATTTCTGCTGGACGTCCGGATCCTGCGTTGCCTTGACGATCTCCCGATGCAAGGCCTGGATGACGTCAGCCGGCGTGTCGGCGGGCGCCAGAAGACCGAGCGACGTGACGAACGTGAACCCGGGCACGCCCGCCTCCATCACGGTGGGCACATCGGGGAGTGCGTCGAGTCGCTTGGCGCTGGTCACCGCCAGGGGCTTGAGGGTGCCGCGCCGAATGTGGGGCAGCGGTGTCTGGACCAGATCGAACATCACGTCGATGTCACCGGCCAGCAGGCTGATGATCGACTGGGATGCGCCTTTGAACGGCACTTCCCTCATCTGCACCCCGGCGGCATCCTGAAAGGCCTCGGTCGCCAGATGCAAGGTGTTGCCGATGCCCGCCGAGCCGTAGCTGATCTCCCCGGGTCGGGCCTTTGCGTAGTCGATGAACTCCTTGAGCGTCGTGGGCGGCAGGCTCGGGTGCGTGCTGAAGACCAGCGGTGAATCGACGAAGTTGCTGATCGGCGAAAACGACTTCTCGACGTCGAAGGGCAGTTTCCGGTGCAAACCGGGAAGCGAGGCCTGGGTCACTCCGCTGGCCATCAACAGGGTGTAGCCGTCCGGTTTGGCATTGGCAACGTGAGTACCGGCAACGATGGTCGTGCCACCGGGGCGATTCTCCACGAGCACGGAGTGCTGCATGTTCTTGGCCATCTGGGCCGCGATCGTGCGAGCAGCGAAGTCCGAAGAACCGCCGGGCGGATAAGCCACGACGATCTTGATCGGAGTGGATCTCTCCGGGAAAGTCTGGGCCATTGCGGCACCCATGCCCAGCAGGCAGCAGGTGCCCAGCAGGAGAGTTGTCGTGATCGAACGCTTGTGCAGGAACATCGGTTCTTCCTTTGTGAATGGCTCGCTATCCGAGTCTGTGGTTCCGCTGGAACGAGGCCGGCAGGAAAATCACGGCGCCCACTGTGGGGCTGGATTCCGTACTTGTCCAGCAGGCAGGCTCAGCGGTCGCGAAAGGTACCGTCAACTGTTCCGAAAGGCACCGTCCAGGTCGGCGATCAGGTCGTCCACATGCTCGAGACCGATCGACACCCGGATCAAACCCTCCGACAAACCGGTGCTGTCGCGCAGTTCGGCCGGCACGCCTGAGTGGGTGGTGGAGGCAGGATGGCACACCAGCGATTCGGTCCCACCCAGGCTGACGGCCGACTTGAACAGGCGCAGGGAATTGATGAAGCGGAAAGCGCGGGCCCGGCCACCCTCGAGCACGAAGGAAAAGGTGGACCCAGGGCCGGTGCACTGACGACGATAGACTGCCTGATAGTGAGCGTCCGTGATCAGATCGGGATGCAGAACCTTGACAGTCTGGTGCGGGTTCCCGGCCAGCCAGTGCGCGATCGCTGTGCCTGTTTCAGCGGCTCGCTGCATACGCAGCACCATCGTCTCCATCGAACGTGAAATCATCCAGCACGAATGGGCATCGAGTTGCGAGCCAAAGGCGCCTCGGATTGCCCGGACCTTGGCGATGAGATCCTTGCGACCCGTCACGCCACCGGCAATGAGATCACTGTGCCCGCCAACGTATTTGGTGAGCGAGTACACGCACAGATCGGCCCCCTGCCGGTTGGGCTGCTGAAACACCGGCCCGAGCAGCGTATTGTCGCAAACGATGAGCGGCCGATAGCCATGGCGGCTCTCGAAGGCTGCAACTTCGCCTGCCAACGCATCCAGATCGATCAGAGCGTTGGTCGGGTTCGCGGGCGTCTCGACATAGCAAAGACGAAGCGGGCCTTTGGCCGCAGCCGCCTCCATTGCGCCACGGAAGGATGAGGCGGACAGGCCGTGGTCGACGCCATGGGCACCGATACCCCATTCGGGAAGTATTTTCGCGATCAGTGTTTCAGTGCCACCGTACAGCGGAACAGACTGAACCATCTGGTCTCCGGGCCTCAGGAACGCCAGAAACACCGCCGTGATGGCCGACATCCCGCTCGAGGTCACTGCAGCCGCTTCGGAACCGTCGAGTACGGCCATCCGGTCTTCGACGATTTCGAGATTGGGATGGTTGAAGCGACTGTAGACCAGACCCGCCTTCTCACCTTCGGGCAACGGCTTGCGCCCGGACACGATATCGAAGAACTCCGCCCCGTCCTCGGCCGTACGGAAGGCAAAGGTCGAGGTCAGGAACATGGGCGGCTTGACGGCGCCTTCCGACAGAAAGGGGTCGTAGCCGTACGACATCATCAGCGTTTCGGGATGCAAGGATTGGCCTCCGATGGATTTCCTGTGGTACTTGGCGTGCGTCATGTCGAGTCGGATCAGTGTTCGGATGAGGGCCTGGGCGACCGCGGCGTGATGACCGGCGGCATCCGGGAATATTAAGCTCCTGCTCGCTCGAATAAATTTCCATTTAGACTCTGATAAGTCACATCAATGAAATAATCTTCTTCAATTTATCTATTCAATGAAAAATTCTTTCTCAAGAGCTGCCATCGATGAAAAGGACATCGAGATCCTCCGGGTATTGCAGAAGGCGGGGCGGATCAGCAACTCCGAACTGGCCGAGCGCGTCGCCTTGTCGGCCTCGCCCTGCTGGAAAAGACTCAGGAGGCTCGAATCGACTGGTCTCATTCGAGGTTACAAGGCTGTCCTGAACCGGCACCTGCTGGGGCTGGGCACGACGGTTTTCGTCAGCATCCTTCTCGAAAACCATACGGAAGCCACCTGTCGAGAGTTCGAAAGACGGGTATCGGCGTTCCCGGAGGTCATCGCCTGTCACAACGTCTCCGGTCAGTACGATTACCTTCTGCACGTGCTGACGAACGACATGGAAAGCTACTCCCAGTTCGCACTGAAGCGCCTGCGGTCGATCCCCGGCGTGAAGGAAATGCACTCTGTGTTTTCGCTGCGAGAAGTCAAGGCGGACGGTGATCTGAGCTTCGATTGAGCAGGGGTCAGGCACGCACTCATATATGATAATGACCTATCATTACCGAATGATCCTCGTGCATGAGCACCCCTCACAGATCTCCGGACGGACAAGCCGATGCCCTTCCCGCTTCATCCGATGCCCTTCCCGCTTCATCACTTCCTGCGCGCCGCCCTGCCCCTGAGCGTGGCCGCCTGTGTACTGGTTTCACCGCTGCCGGTGCGCGCCCACGATCACGGTCACAAACACAGCCACGATCACCAACACGGCCACGATCATGGCCAGGGTCAGCAA
>JBAYOD010000041.1:0-18283 GCA_041678445.1 Burkholderiaceae bacterium
ACAATCTGACTTGCCGCCGCATGTCTGAGCGCAGCGAGCGCCGCGCAAGCGGCGGGAGCGAAGCGAGTTCGGCGGCAGGCCACGAGACCGAGCACCACAGGGAACCCCTGCGTCAGCAGGGGCAAGCACCCGGCGCCGGACCCCCGCCCAGCCCCCGTACCTTGGCCCGCCCCATCGTTCGCACGCGAAACCGCCTCAGTCCGGCTTCTCGTTGATCTGCACGAAGATCTCACCCGGGCGGATCATGCCGAGGTCGTAGCGGGCGCGCTCCTCGACGGCCTGCCGGCCTTCACGCAGATCGTCGACCTCGGCCGCCAGCGCATCGTTGCGGGCCGCCAGCCGGCCGTTGACCACCCGCTGCTGGGCGATCTGGCGGTCGAGTTCCCAGACGCGCAGCCAGCCGCCCTTGCCCAGCCACAGCGGGTACTGGATCAGCACCAGCAGCCCGGACAGGATCACGGCCAGCGTGCGCATCGGCCCGCCTCACCTCAGGTTGTAGAACGCCGACCGGCCCGGGTAGCTGGCAATGTCGCCGAGATCCTCCTCGATCCTCAGCAACTGGTTGTACTTGGCGATCCGGTCGCTGCGGCTCATCGAGCCGGTCTTGATCTGCAGCGCATTGGTCGCGACCGCGATATCGGCGATCGTCGTGTCCTCGGTCTCGCCCGAACGGTGCGAGACGACTGCCGTGTAGTTGTAGCGCTTGGCCAGCTCGATGGCCGCGAAGGTTTCGGTGAGCGTGCCGATCTGGTTGATCTTGATGAGGATCGAGTTGGCGATGCCTTCGTCGATACCCTTTTGCAGGATCTTCGTATTGGTGACGAACAGGTCGTCGCCAACCAGTTGCACACGCTCGCCCAGCGCATCGGTGAGCAGCTTCCAGCCCTCCCAGTCGTTCTCGGCCATGCCGTCCTCGATCGAAACGATCGGATAGCGATCGCACCAGGTGGCCAGCAGATTGACCAGATCGCCCGAGGCCAGCGACAGCCCCTCGCCATCGAGCTGGTAGCGCCCGTCACGGAAGAACTCGGACGCCGCGCAGTCGAGCCCGAGCGCCACCTGCTGACCCGGCTCGTAGCCGGCCGCCGCGATCGCCTCTAGGATCAACTGGATCGCCGCCTCGTGGTTCTTCACGCTGGGTGCGAAACCGCCCTCGTCACCGACCGCGGTCGACATGCCGCGATCGTGCAGCAGCTTCTTCAGGGCGTGGAAGACCTCCGCTCCGCAGCGCAGCGCCTCGCGAAAGCTCGGCGCCCCGATCGGCAGGATCATGAACTCCTGCATGTCGAGGTTGTTGTTCGCATGCGCGCCGCCGTTGATCACGTTCATCATCGGCACCGGCAGCGCCATCGCGCCCGAGCCGCCGAAGTAGCGGTACAGCGGCAGGCCCGATTCCTCGGCGGAGGCGCGCGCCACCGCCATCGAGACGGCCAGCGTCGCGTTGGCGCCGAGCCGCGCCTTGTTCTCGGTGCCGTCGAGGTCGATCAGCGTGCGATCGATATAGGCCTGTTCCGAAGCGTCCAGGCCCATGATGGCCTCCGAGATCTCGGTATTGATGTTCTCGATCGCTCCCAGCACGCCCTTGCCCAGCCAGCGCGAGGCGTCGCCGTCACGCAGCTCGATCGCCTCGCGCGAGCCGGTCGACGCTCCCGAGGGCACGGCTGCCCGACCCAGCACGCCCGACTCGAGCAGGACATCGCACTCGACAGTCGGGTTGCCGCGTGAATCGATGATTTCCCGGCCGATGATGTCGACGATGGCACTCATTGCTCGTCCGCCCCCTGGACCACGACCATGTTGAAGAACTCGGTGGCGCCGGCCCGCGCATCGCGCGCCTGTCGATACAGGACCGAATCATAGAAAGCCTGGGCCTTCTCGTAACTCGGGAATTGCACCACGACCAGCCGGTTGGGCCGCCAGTCTCCTTCGAGAACCTGGTGGGGGCCGCCGCGCACGACGAACTGGCCGCCGGCCGCCGCGACCGCACCGGGGCTCAGCGCCATGTAGCCCTTGTAGCGTTCGGGGTCGGACACCTTGACATCGGCAATCACATAGGCAGTCATCGTTGCTCCCCAGGGTTGGTGAAATCGGTTTCGGCGAAGCCGTCGCGCTTGACCAGCGCATCGAGCGCACACAGCGTTGCCAGCAGGCCGGCCATGCGTGCCAGGGGCCAGGCATTCGGGCCGTCGGACAACGCACGCGCCGGATCGGGATGGGTTTCCATGAACAGGCCGGCCACGCCGGCGGCAACTGCCGCCCGCGCCAGCACCGGGATGTGCTCGCGCTGCCCCCCCGACGAACTGCCCTGGCCGCCCGGCAACTGGACCGAATGGGTGGCGTCGTAGACCACCGGGCAACCGGTCTGTCGCATGATCGCCAGGCTGCGCATGTCGGAGACCAGGTTGTTGTAGCCGAAGCTGGCGCCGCGCTCGCAGACCATGATGTTGTCGCCATCGCCTCCGGCCTCGCGCGCCGCCTGGCGCGCCTTGTCGACGACGTTGACCATGTCGTGCGGCGCCAGGAACTGCCCCTTCTTGATGTTCACCGGGCGCCCGGCACTGGCCACCGCCCGGATGAAATCGGTCTGACGGACCAGGAAGGCCGGCGTCTGCAGCACATCGACGACCTCGGCCACCGGACGGATCTGGTCGATTTCGTGCACGTCGGTGAGCACCGGTACGCCGATCCGGCTGCGCACCGTGTCGAGGATCTTCAGACCCTCGTCAAGCCCGGGGCCGCGAAACGAGGCGCCTGAACTGCGGTTGGCCTTGTCGAACGACGACTTGTAGATGAAGGGCACACCGAGTGCCGAAGTGATCTCCTTGAGCCGGCCGGCGGTCTCGATGGCGAGTTCGAGGCTCTCGATGGCGCAAGGCCCGGCAATCAGGAACAGCGGCCGGTCCAGGCCGGCTTCGAAATTGCACAGTCTCATGACGCAACGACTCCGTTGCCGGTGTGGACGGCCCCGGGCAGGGCCGCCCCGGGCAGGGTCGCCCGGGTGAGGGCCGCCCGTTCCAGGGCCGCCTCGATGTAGGCGCGAAACAGGGGATGACCATCGCGCGGGGTCGACGTGAACTCCGGGTGGAACTGGGCGCCGATGAACCACGGATGGGCCAGCGGCCCGCTGCGCGGCAGTTCGATCATTTCGGTCAGGCGCTCGGTGGGGGTGGCAGCGGCGATCACCAGGCCAGCCTGCTCGAACTGCGGCACGTAACGGTTGTTGACCTCGTAGCGGTGGCGATGGCGTTCGTTGACCGTTTCACCGTAGATCTCGGCGGCCAGCGTATCCGGCACGATCGGGCAGCGCTGCGCGCCCAGCCGCATCGTGCCGCCCTTCTCGGAGTCGTTGCCGCGCCGCTCGAGCCGACCCTCGCGATCGAGCCACTCGGTGATCAGGCCGATCACCGGATGCGGGGTGTCCGGATTGAACTCGGTGCTGTTGGCGTCCTGCAGGTCGCAGACGTTGCGCGCAAACTCGATGACCGCCAGCTGCATGCCCAGGCAGATGCCCAGATAGGGCACGCCCCGCTCGCGGGCGAAGCGGATCGCCGCGATCTTGCCCTCGACGCCACGCTTGCCGAAGCCGCCCGGCACCAGGACGGCGTCGAAGCCTTCGAGCATCGCCGTGCCCTCGGCCTCGATGCGCTCGGAGTCGATGTAATCGATCGACACCCGGCTGCGCGTGTGGATGCCGGCGTGGACCAGAGCCTCGGACAGCGACTTGTACGATTCGGTGAGGTCGACATACTTGCCGACCATCGCGATCCGGACTTCATGTTCCGGGTGCTCGAGCGCATGCACCAGGCGATCCCAGACACTGAGGTCGGCGGGCCGGGTGTCGAGCCGGAGGATCTCGCACAGCGTGCGGTCGACACCCTGCTCGTGCAGCATCCGCGGAATCTTGTAGATGCTGGTGGCGTCCCAGACCGAGATGACCGAATCGAGCGGCACGTTCGAGAACATCGAGATCTTGCTGCGCTCTTCGTCGGGAATGCGACGATCGGCCCGGCACATCAGCATGTCGGGCGAAATGCCGATCTCCCTGAGGCGCTGGACCGAGTGCTGGGTCGGCTTGGTCTTGAGCTCGCCCGCCGACGGAATGAACGGCACCAGCGTCAGATGCACGAAGCAGGAGTTGCCGCGGCCGAGCTTCAGGCTCATCTGCCGCACGGCTTCGAGAAACGGCAGCGACTCGATGTCGCCGACCGTGCCGCCGATCTCCACGATCGCCACCTGTGCCGCATCCGGCGTGCCGACCGCGGCACCGCGCTCGATGAAGGCCTGGATCTCGTTGGTGATGTGCGGGATCACCTGCACCGTGCGGCCGAGGTATTCGCCGCGCCGCTCCTTCTTGATCACCGACTCGTAGATCTGGCCGGTCGTGAAGTTGTTCGTGCGGCGCATGCGCGCCGACACGAAGCGCTCGTAGTGGCCCAGGTCCAGGTCGGTCTCGGCGCCGTCTTCGGTGACGAAGACCTCGCCGTGCTGGAATGGACTCATCGTGCCGGGATCGACGTTGATGTACGGGTCGAGCTTCAGCAGGGTGACCCGGATGCCGCGCGACTCGAGCAGCGCGGCGATCGACGCGGCAGCGATGCCCTTGCCCAGGGAGGACACCACGCCACCGGTGACGAAAACGAATTTGGTCATGAAGGGTCCGCCGGTAAAGCGCGATTATAGCCAGCCGACGGGCACGGACCGCACGCCTGAGCGGGGGTTCGCGGGCGCCGATGTGCGGCGCTTATATAATCCGGGACACTTCCATAGCCCGGAAGCCTTCTGACGACCCACCGAGGACCCCGATGAGCAAGCTTTATCCGAGTGCTTCTGATGCGCTGGCCGGCATCGTTGAAGACGGCCAGATGGTCGCCGTCGGCGGTTTCGGTCTGTGCGGCATCCCCGAAGCCCTGATCGCGGCGCTGCGTGACAGCGGCGTCAGGAATCTGACCTGCATCTCGAACAACGCCGGGGTCGACGACTTCGGTCTCGGCATGCTGCTGCAGACCCGGCAGATCAGCAAGATGATCGCCAGCTACGTGGGCGAGAACAAGGAGTTCGAGCGCCAGTACCTGGCGGGCGAACTCGAACTCGAATTCACCCCGCAGGGCACACTCGCCGAGAAGCTGCGCGCCGGAGGCGCCGGCATCCCCGCCTTCTTCACCCAGACCGGGGTCGGCACGATCGTGGCCGAAGGCAAGGAAGTGCGCGAATTCGACGGTCGCAAATACGTGATGGAACGCTCGCTGGTGCCCGACATCGCCCTGGTCAAGGCCTGGAAGGCCGACCACTCGGGCAACCTGATCTTTCGCCGCACGGCGCGCAACTTCAACCCGAACGTCGCGATGGCCGGCAGGATCACCATCGCCGAGGCCGAGATCATCGTGCCCACCGGCGAATTCGATCCGGACGACGTCCACCTGCCCGGCATCTACGTGCACCGGCTCGTGCACAATGCGTCGCCGGAAAAGCGCATCGAGCAACGCACCGTCCGCACGGCACGCTGAGGAGAGAACGCCATCATGGCCTGGACCCGAGACGAAATGGCCGCGCGCGCGGCCCGTGAACTGAAGAACGGCTACTACGTCAACCTCGGCATCGGCCTGCCGACGCTGGTCGCCAACCATGTGCCGGACGACATGGAGGTCTGGCTGCAGTCCGAGAACGGACTGCTCGGAATCGGCCCGTTCCCGACCGAGGACGAAATCGACCCCGACCTGATCAACGCCGGCAAGCAGACCGTGACCACCCTGCCCGGCTCGTCGATCTTCTCGTCGGCCGATTCCTTCGCGATGATCCGCGGCGGCAAGATCAACCTGGCCATCCTGGGCGCAATGCAGGTCAGCCAGACCGGCGACCTGGCCAACTGGATGATCCCCGGCAAGATGGTCAAGGGGATGGGCGGCGCGATGGATCTGGTCGCCGGCGTGGGCCGTGTCATCGTGCTGATGGAACACACGGCCAAGAAAAAGGACGGCAGCGAAGAGCACAAGCTGCTCGAAACCTGCTCGCTGCCACTGACCGGTGTCGGCGTCGTCAACACCGTGGTCACCGACCTCGGTGTCATCGAGGTCACCGACAAGGGCCTGAAGCTGGTCGAGCTGGCGCCCGGTGTCTCGAAGGAAGAGATCGTCACCAGGACAGGCTGTCCGCTCGACGTGACGGGCGTCTGAACCCGGGCCCGGCGGGTCGACCGGGCCTGTCCCGGCGAACGGTCAAGCAGGCTTCGACCCGCCCCCGGCCCCGGCAGCGCGGATCGCCTCGGGCACCGGCACCGATTTGCGCTGCGCGCGATCGACCCAGACCACCTTGGCACCGCCTTCGGCATAGACGGTGTCCGGGTCGTCGCTGCGCGACAGCGTGGCGAGCGTCTCGAAGCTGGTGCGGCCGATCGTGCCGACCGACAGGCGTGCCTGCACCACGCCCGGATAGCGCAGTTCGCGCAGGAAGCTGCAATGCGCGTTGACGATCACCGGGCCCTGCGGGTCGCCCTGCTGGCCGAGGCCCAGCGCGTCGAACCAGCTGATCCGCAACTGCTCCAGATAGCGGAAGTAGACGGCATTGTTGACGTGGCCCATCGCATCCATGTCACCCCAGCGGATCGGAATCTCGATCTCGTGGACGACACTCCCCTGCTGGCCGCCGGTGTCGGGCACTGCATTGCTCACTGTCTTCTCCGCACCGTCATCGATCGTTCACACTCCCCGGCAACGGCTCAGAGCGCAAGGCCGTCGTCGGCGGCAATCACCGCACCGTTGATGAAACCCGACTGCTCCGAAGCGAGCAGCAGGATCACGCCGTCGAGATCCTCGGGCTTGCCGACGCGCCGGCGGGGCAGCACCTGGACCAGTTTCTGGCCCGCTTCGGTCTGCCAGTGGTGGGCGTTCAGCTCGGTTTCGATGTAGCCGGGGCAGATCGCGTTGACGTTGATGTCGTAGCGACCCCATTCGAGCGCCATCGCCTTGGTCATCTGGACCACCGCGGCCTTGCTCATGCAGTACAGGCCGATCTGGGCGAGCACCTTGATGCCGGCCACCGATGCGATGTTGATGATCCGCGCCGGACGGCCCGGCGTTTCCCGGGACCGCGCGATCATCCGCCGCGCCACGGCCTGGGCAACGAAGAAGGCGCCGCGGGTGTTGGTGTCGAACACGAAGTCGTAGTCCTCGGGCGCCACATCGACCAGCCGCTGGGTCGTGCTGACACCCGAGTTGTTGATCAGGATGTCGATCGGGCCGGCGTCGGTCTCGGCCTGCGCGATCGCGGCTTCGATCATCGCGTTGTCGGTGACGTCCAGCGCAACCACGTGTGCTTCGCCACCGGCCGCTTCGATCTCGGCGCGCAGTTCCTTCATCCGCTCGACGCGGCGTGAAGCCAGCACGACCTGCGCACCGTTGTCGGCCAGCAGGCGTGCGAAGCGCGCCCCCAGCCCGCTGGAGGCGCCGGTGATCAGTGCGGTCTTGCCGGTAAGGTCGAACGAAGTCGTCACAGTCATCCCCGTACGGTCATGGTTGGTGCCCGATGTTATCCGAATCGAGTTTGCACCCGGATATCTCTTTCCGGGACAATCGGAGTTGGCGAATGCATCCAACACGCATCTTCGGAGAAAACATGGACGTCCAGCGCGACTCGATGGAGTTCGACGTGGTCATCGTCGGCGGCGGACCGGCCGGGCTGGCCGCAGCGATCCGGCTGAAGCAACTGGCTGCCGAAAAAGGCACGGAGATCGGCGTCTGCGTGCTCGAAAAGGGCTCGGAGATCGGCGCCCACATCCTGTCGGGCGCGGTCATGGACCCGCGGGCCATCACCGAGCTGTTTCCCGACTGGCGCGCCCAGGGGGCGCCGCTGAACACCGAAGTCAGTGAAGACCGCTTCCTGTTCCTGTCCGAAAGCGGCGCCCGCCAGGTACCGAACTGGATGCTGCCGGCCTGCTTCCAGAACCACGGCAACTACGTGGTCGCCCTGGGCAACGTCGTGCGCTGGCTCGGCGAACAGGCCGAAGCCCTGGGTGTCGAGATCTATCCCGGCTTCGCAGCGGCCGAGATCCTCTACGACGAAGCCGGCTCGGTGAAGGGCGTGGCAACCGGCAACATGGGAGTCGGCCGCGATGGCCAGCCGACCGACGCCTTCCAGCCAGGCATGGAACTGCACGCGAAGTACACCTTCTTCGCCGAGGGCTCGCGCGGCCATCTCGGCAAGCAGCTGATCTCGAAGTTTGCGCTCGACTCCGGCCGCGACCCGCAGAGCTACGGCATCGGCCTGAAGGAGCTCTGGGAAATCGACCCGGCCAGACACCAGCCCGGACTGGTCATCCACACCGCCGGCTGGCCGCTGTCCAGTGACACCTACGGCGGCTCCTTCCTCTACCATCTCGAAGACAACAAGGTGGCGGTCGGCTTCGTGGTCGGCCTGAACTACAGCAACCCGTGGCTGTCGCCGTTCGAGGAATTCCAGCGCTACAAGACCCACCCGGCCATCAGCGCCTTCCTCGCAGGCGGCAAGCGGCTGTCCTACGGGGCCCGTTCCATCACCGCCGGCGGCATCAACTCGCTGCCCGACTTCACCTTTCCGGGCGGCTGCCTGATCGGCTGTGACGCAGGCTTCCTCAACGGGTCGCGGATCAAGGGCAGCCACTCGGCGATCAAGACCGGCATGCTGGCTGCCGAAGCCGCCTTCGACGCCCTTGCGGCCGGACGCAGCCAGGACCGTCTGACCGCCTATCCGGAAGCCTTCCGGGCGTCGTGGCTCTACGACGAGCTGTATCGCGCCCGCAACTTCAAGCCCGCAATGGGCAAGGGTCTGTGGCTGGGCACTCTGCTGGTCGGCATCGACCAGGTGGTCTTCAAGGGCAAGGCGCCGTGGACGATGCACACCACCAAGCCCGATCACGCCTATCTGAAGCCAGCCAGCGAATCCACGCCGATCCAGTACCCGAAGCCCGACGGCAAGCTCAGTTTCGACAAGTTGTCGTCAGTGTTCATCTCGAACACCAACCACGAAGAAAACCAGCCGATCCACCTGACCCTGCGCGACCCCTCGATCCCGGTCGAGACCAACCTGGCCGTCTACGCCGGCCCCGAGCAGCGCTACTGCCCGGCCGGAGTCTACGAGTTCGTCAAGGACGACGACGGCAAGGACCGCCTGCAGATCAACGCGCAGAACTGCGTTCACTGCAAGACCTGCGACATCAAGGATCCGCTCCAGAACATCGTCTGGGTCGTTCCGGAAGGCGGCGGCGGACCGAACTATTCCGGGATGTAAGCCCGGCGGATACGTCGGCTGCATCCCGAAGCGGGGCGGGCGGGCAACCGCATCCGCGGCCACCGACCGGTGATCCTGAAGCGCCCGGAGCGCTTCAGGAGTGAACAGGATCAGTGGCCGAACTGCCGGGCCCGTCGAGGCCCGCCGCGGCCGCCGCCATCACCACGGCCACCCTCGCCGTAGCCGCCGCGATCACCGCCGCCACCACCGCGATCACCTCCATAGCCGCCACGATCGCCGCCTCCGCGGTCACCGCCATAACCACCGCCGCGGTCGCCGCCGTAACCACCGCCACCGCGGTAGCCACCGCCGCCCCCTCCTCCGCCACCTCCCCCGTAGCCGCCGCCACCGCCTCCATGGCCGCCGCCTCCGCCACCCGAGCGGCGCCCGCCACCTCCGAAGCCGCCGCCGCCCGCCTGTTCGCGAGCCTCGTTGACCACGAGACTGCGGCCCTCAAGCGAGTGGCCGTTCAAGGCCTGGATGGCCGCCTGTGCAGCCTCGGCCGCAGCCATCGTGACAAAGCCGAAGCCGCGGGAACGGCCGGTTTCACGATCAGTGACGATGCGGGCATCGGTAACTTCACCATGGACCCCGAACAGCTCGGAGAGCTGGGCGTCGGTGGCCCGCCAGGGCAGATTGCCCACGTAGATCTTGGTTC
The DNA here is from genome assembly GCA_041678445.1 of Burkholderiaceae bacterium. Lineage (GTDB taxonomy): Bacteria > Pseudomonadota > Gammaproteobacteria > Burkholderiales > Burkholderiaceae_E > Zeimonas. The sequence goes on from JBAYOD010000041.1 coordinate 9,917, forward strand.
CCATCGGGTTTGCAAATCCTCGAACCGTTTCGAACATTGCATTTCGGGGAAAACCGGAGCAGCAGACCGTGAAATGCAATTCCCGGGCCCCTGTCGACAGGATGGCCCTTGATGACTGTGCCACAAATGCCGGGGGCTGCACAGAAATTTCCGGATCGGCCGGATAAAAAAACAGGGCTTGATCGCCGGACGTATACTGTACGAAAATACAGTTTCCGACCTGCCTCCTCTGCCGAGCCCTCCGATGCGCGCACTCACTCCCAGACAACAGGAAATCCTTGCCCTGATCCGTCACCATATCGCCGATACCGGTTTCCCGCCCACCCGGGCCGAAATCGCCCGGCAACTCGGCTTCCGCTCGGCCAACGCGGCCGAGGAACACCTGAAGGCACTCGCGCGAAAGGGCGTCATCGAACTCGCTTCAGGCACTTCCCGGGGCATCCGGCTGCTGCAGATCGCCGACGACGGACAGGCTTCGCCCCAGGCCGTCGGCATCGGATTCAGCCTGCCCCTGGTCGGCCGGGTGGCGGCGGGCAGCCCCATCCTCGCCCAGGAGCACATCGAAACCAGCTACACCCTCGACCCCGCCCTGTTCGCCGAGCGTCCGGACTACCTGTTGAAAGTGCGCGGCATGAGCATGCGCGATGCCGGCATCCTCGACGGCGACCTGCTCGCCGTCAGGCGCAGCAGCGAGGCACGCAACGGCCAGATCGTCGTCGCCCGGCTCGACGACGAGGTCACCGTCAAACGCTGGCAACGACGCGGTCCGATCGTCGAACTGCTGCCCGAGAACCCCGATTTCTCGCCGATCGTCGTCGATACCCGCCACGAAGCCCTGGCGCTGGAAGGCATCGGCGTCGGCCTGGTCCGTACCGGCCACGGGCTCTGAAGCCGCACGCCCGTCCGATGACCCGGCAAGCTGACCCGAACAACACCGCCTTGCCGGACCCGCCGGCCGACCTCCTGTCACCCGGATCGCTGTGGCGGGCCAGCCAGCTCGCCCAGGCCGGCGTCGAAACCCTGCCCACCGGCTACCGCCTGCTCGATGCGGAGTTGCCCGGAGCAGGCTGGCCCGCCGGCATGCTGACCGAACTCATCGTCGGCAGCCCCGGCATCGGCGAATTCCGGCTGCTGGTGCCGCCGCTGCGCCAGCTCACCCGCGAGCGGCGCATCGTGATCCTCCTCGCGCCCCCGATGCTTCCCTACGCACCGGCCCTGGCCGGATTCGGCATCGACACCGATCACCTCCTGGTCATCCAGGCGCCCAATGCCGCCGATCGCCTCTGGGCAATCGAACAGGTGCTGCGCAGCGCCAGCTTCGGCGCACTGCTCGCCTGGCTGCCGCAACAGCGCTGCCGGCCCGAACATCTGCGGCGCATGCAGGCAGCGGCGCGCGGCGCCGGCGGCCCGGTCTTCCTGCTGCGTGAACCCGCCGCACAGCTCCAGCCCTCGCCGGCCCCGTTGCGCCTCCTGTTGCTGCCACGCCCGCAGCAATGCCTGTCGGTCCGCATCCTGAAGCGACGGGGCCCGGTGATCAGCCACCCGCTGACGATCGAGTTGCCCGTGCCCTCGACGGCCATCCGCCTGCCAACCAGCCGGGCTACCAGCAACCTGCCCGCAGGCAGCGATACATCGCAGACCACCCCCGAGGCTCTCCTGAGCCGCTCCTGAAACCTGATTGCAACTGCCACGGCCGCCCATGCTCTGGCACTGCCTGCGCTTCAGCCCGACGGCGCTGAGCGCCAACGATTCATTGTCGCTGCTGGCCACCCGGATGATGCGTTTCACGTCCGCGGTCAGCCTCGACCCGCCGGATGGGCTGCTGCTCGAGACTGGCGCCAGTCTGCGTTATTTCGGCGGCATCGATGCCCTCGAACACCGGCTCCGCGAGATGCTGGCCGACATCGAACCGGACCCTGCCCGGAATCAGGGCCACGCCCAGGGCCAGGTGGCCATGGCTTCGGCACCCACCCCCCGGGCAGCTTCGCTGCTGGCGGCATGGCGCGACGGCGCCCGGTGCAGCGAGCCCGCCGACCTGCCGGCCAGCCTGGGGCCCTTGCCAGTCAGACTGCTTGCCTCGGCGGCCGGGCAGATCGACGCCCTCGAGTCCGCCGGCCTGTACCGGATCGCCTCGCTGCTGGCCTTGCCGCGCGGCGGTCTTGCCCGCCGCTTCGGGCCGGCCCTGCTCGACGAGCTCGATGAGGCGCTGGGCCGGCGCCCCGACCCCCGACCCCGTCACACGCCGGCACCCTGCTTCGAGCAGCGGCTCGAACTCCAGGCCCATATCAACTCGGCGCCCCCGCTGCAGCGGGCCGCTGCCCTGCTGGTCGAACGACTCTGCCACTGGCTGCAGGCCGGCAAGCTCGGCGCTCGCCGCTTCGAGCTGGCCATCGGCCATGACGAGTTCGCCGACACCATCATCGCGCCCGGACTGGCCGAGCCCACCTGGCAGGCCAGCCGGCTGAACACCGTCCTCAAGGAAAGGCTGGCTGCAACGACCTTGCCGGCCCCGGCCACCCGCCTGTGTCTGCGCTGCAGCGAAATCGACGCCGTACGGCTGAGCAGCGGCTCGCTGTTCCCGGATCCGCTCAGCCTGGCCGAAGCGATCGCGCCCCTGCTCGAACGCCTGCAGGCCCGGCTCGGCCACGATCGCCTCCACGGCCTGCAAACCGTGTCCGACCATCGGCCCGAAAGCGCCTGGCAAGTCGCGCCGATCGATCTCGCCCGACTGCGTCAGGGACTGGATCAGGCCAGTCGCACGCCACGACACCGCATTTCACCGCACCAGGCCGGGCTCGCTCCGCAGACGCAGACGCAGACACAGGTCCCGGCCGACTGTGTTCCCGGCCTGCCGCGACCGCTGTGGCTGCTCGAATTCCCCCAGCCCCTGGTGGAACTGCAGGGCAGACCATTTCGCGACGGGCCGCTGAGCCTGCTGGCCGGCCCGGAGCGGATCGAAAGCGGGTGGTGGGACGAACCGGCAGTCCAGCGCGATTATTTCGTCGCCGAGGATCCTGCCCACCGCCTGCTGTGGATCTATCGTGAACGCCTGCACAGGGACGCCGCCGGCGGCTGGTTCCTGCATGGCTGCTTCGGCTAGCAACCCGAGGTTCAGGAGCCGGAGCCCCCCGGCTGTTCGGCCCGGGTCTGGCAGTCGATGCAGCGCAGGGCAACCGGCTGGGCCTGCAGCCGGGCCAGCGGGATTTCGATGCCACAGTCGGTGCAATAGCCGTAAGCCCCCTCTTCGATGCGCCGGATCGCACCCCGCAGCGCGCGCCACTCGTCGATATCGCGCAGCGCCTCCGACAGATCGACTTCGCTGCTGATGACTGCCTGGGCGAGATCGCCGGTATCGCCGACACGATCGAAAGCACTCAGATCGTCGGTGCTGTTCCCGAGCTTGCGGGAAATCTCTTCCTCGAGCACCGCCAGGCGCTCGCGCATCGTGGCGAGCAGTCCGGCAGTCTGCTCATTCGACAGGGGCATTCGTCTCTCCAAGGATGTCTCATGATTGTCGGCGATCGTTGCGGCCATCCGTGTTGACTGCCATCAATCGCAGCGCCGATTCCGATCATCGGTAAATGGCCGGCAGGCAGGCGGCCCGTGGCAACTGTAATACTGTTCAAATAAACAGTATCATGACCAGATGGTCGACTACGCCGAGCTGCACTGCGTCAGCAACTTCTCGTTCCTGCGCGGCGCCTCCCACCCCGAGGAACTGGTCGAACGGGCCCGGGCGCTCGGCTACCGGGCGCTCGCCATCACTGACGAATGCTCGCTGGCCGGTGTGGTGCGCGCCCATCTGCGCGCCCGCGAGCTTTCGCTGCCCCTGATCATCGGTGCCGAATTCGCCCTACCGGCCCTGACCGACCCGGCTGCCGCCGACCTGCCGGGCTTCCGGCTGGTCCTGCTGGCCACCGATCGCGACGGCTACGGCAACCTTTCCGAGCTCATCAGCACCGCGCGGATGCGTGCCACCAAAGGCCGCTACCGGCTCATCGAGACCGACCTGGAGCACGGCATCGCCGGCTGCCTCGCCCTGCTGATCCCGCCGCCGGCGGCAGCGATCTGCGACCCCGGCCCGTTCGCGGCCACTGCGCGCTGGCTGCGCGAACGCTTCGATCAGAACGGCCGCATCGGCATCGGCCTGCATGCGCGCGGCCACGATGCGGCACTGCTGGCCGCTGCCCGCGATGCCGCCGGGCAGAGCGGACTCGCGCTGGTGGCGGCCGGCGACGTGCACTGCCACCTGCGTTCACGCAAACCCCTGCAGGACGTCCTGACCGCGATCCGGCTCGGCGTACCGGTCGGGCAACTGGGCCGGGCGCTGGCCCCGAATGCCGAACAGCATCTGCGCAGCCGGCTGCGGCTGGCCCGGCTCTACCCTGAAGAACTGCTCGCGGAGAGCCTCGTGCTGGCCGAACGCTGCCGGTTCTCGCTCGATTCACTGCGCTACGAGTACCCGGACGAGATCGTGCCATCCGGCGAGACTCCGGCGAGCTGGCTGCGGACCCTGACCCTGCGCGGCGCCGCCGGCCGTTATCCCGACGGCCTGCCGGACACCCTGGAGCGGCAGATCGACCACGAACTCGCACTGATCGCCGAACTGCATTACGAACCCTATTTCCTGACCGTCGCCGACATCGTCGCCTTCGCGCGCAGCCGCGGCATCCTGTGTCAGGGCCGCGGCTCGGCGGCCAACTCGGCGGTCTGCTACTGCCTGGGGGTTACCGAGGTCGATCCGGGCCGCGGCAATCTGCTGTTCGAGCGCTTCATCAGCCGCGAGCGGGCCGAACCCCCCGACATCGACGTCGACTTCGAGCACCAGCGCCGCGAGGAGGTCATCCGGTATGTGTACGACAAGTACGGGCGCGAACGCGCCGCGCTGGCCGCCACCGTGATTCGCTACCGTTCGCGTTCGGCGCTGCGCGACGTCGGCAAGGCGCTCGGCATCGACGCCCGTTCGATCACGGCGCTGGCCCGCTCGCGGCAGTGGTGGGAGCGCTCGCTGCAGCCCCGGGCCCTGAGCGATGCAGGGCTGTCCCCCGACTCCCGCACGGCCCGGCTGTGGCTGTCGCTGGCCGCCACCCTGCATGACTTTCCCCGCCATCTGTCGCAGCACACCGGTGGCTTCGTCATCGCGCGCGATCGCCTGACCCGGCTGGTGCCGGTCGAGAATGCCGCAATGCCCGGACGCAGCGTCATCGAATGGGACAAGGACGACCTGGAAGCCATGGGTCTGCTGAAAGTCGACGTCCTGGCCCTGGGGATGCTGACCGCCATCCGGCGATCGCTCGACTTCATCTCGGCGCGCCGGGGCCGGCCGTTCCGGATGCAGGACATCCCTCACGAGGATCCGGCCGTTTACGAGATGCTGTCGAAAGGCGACGCGATCGGCGTCTTCCAGGTCGAATCACGGGCACAGATGAGCATGCTGCCGCGGCTCAAGCCGCAGCGCTACTACGACCTGGTCATCGAGGTGGCGATCGTGCGCCCCGGCCCGATCCAGGGCGGCATGGTCCATCCCTATCTGCGCCGCCGCCAGGGGCTGGAACCGGTCGTGTTCCCGCGCGAGGAGATCCGCCCCGCGCTCGAGCGGACGCTGGGCGTGCCGATTTTCCAGGAACAGGTCATGCAGATCGCGATGCTGGCGGCCGGTTTCAGCGCCGGCGAAGCCGACGCGCTGCGCCGGGCGATGGCCGCCTGGCGGCGCCGCGGCGATCTCGGTGGTTTCCGCGAGCGCCTGATCGAGGGAATGACCCGGCGCGGCTACGAGGCCGCCTTCGCCGAAGCCATCTTCCGGCAGATCCAGGGTTTCGGCGAGTACGGCTTCCCGGAAAGCCATGCCGCAAGCTTCGCGCTGCTGGTCTATGTCTCGGCCTGGATCAAGTGCCACGAACCGGCAGCCTTCCTGGCCGGCCTGCTCGACAGTCAGCCGATGGGTTTCTACGCGCCGGCCCAGCTGGTCCGGGATGCACGCGCCCACGGCGTCGAGGTGCTCGGCGTCGACGTGCTCGACAGCGACTGGGGCTGCACGCTCGAAGCGCGCGGCCAGTCGCAGCCGGCGGTCCGGCTCGGGCTGCAACAGGTGCGCGGACTGTCCCGCAGTGCCGGCGAGCGCCTGCTGGCCGCTCGCAAGGCCCGCCGTCGGCAGCGGCCGGAGCACCCTGCCTTCGACGACACCGACGATCTGGCCCGCGCTGCCGGCCTCGACGCCCATGCGCTGCGCTGCCTGGCCGATGCCAACGCCCTGGTGGCACTGGCCGGCCACCGCAGGCAGGCAGCCTGGGAAGTCGCCGCCGTCGCCAGCGCTCCGGCCCTGCTCGCCGACGCGCCAGTGCACGAGCCCCGCACGAAGCTGGCCGCTCCGAGCGACGGTGAGGACACGGTTGCCGACTACCGCTCGCTGGGCATCCCGATGGGTCGCCATCCACTCGAACTGCTGAGGCCCCGGCTCGCCCGATGGTCGCTCGAAACGGCCGCCGCCCTGCTCCGGATGCCCGACCGGCGCACGGTCATGGCAGCTGGCCTGGTCACCCACCGGCAGCGCCCTGAAACCGCAGGCGGTACCCTGTTCGTCACACTCGAGGATGAAACCGGAGCCATCGACCTGATCGTGCGCCCCCGGGTATTCGAACGCCACCGCAACGCGCTGCTCTCGGCCCGTCTGTTGCGTGTTCGTGGTATGTTGCAACGCAGCAATGATGGCGCGGGCAGCATCGCCCAGTTGATTGCCTGGCAACTGTTCGACGATTCGGCCCTGCTCGGCAGCCTCGTCACCGTCAGCCGGGACTTCCGCTGAAACCGCTTCCGGATCATCGATCGCCTGGCCAGACGGCATCTGCAAAGGCGCCGAACGGCAGACGATTCCGGGCGGAATGGGGGAAAATGCACACATGCCCGCAAGAGACCGTGCCATGTTCAACAAAACCATCGACAGTCTTGCGTTACCCGATCGACCGGATTCCTTCGGCCTGCTGCGTCGGATGATTGTGCGCTTCGGTGTCGGCCGGTCGGTCGCCGCACTCACCGTGCTGTGCATGGCCGGATCGCTGGGCCTGACCTTCGCCATCCACTATGCGATGAGTTCCACGGCCTCATCGGTCAGCCTGATGATCGCTACACTGGTCCCGGCGCTGCTGACCCCCCCGCTGGCCTGGAGCGCGATGCAGCTGATCAGCCGGCTCGATCGCAGCGAACGCACCCATCACTATCTGGCCAGCCACGATTCGCTCACCGACCTGTGCAACCGCCGCGAGTTCTTCCGGCGGATCAGCCAGCTGTACGACCGCGCCTATGCCGACGACGGCCGGCTCTGGCTGCTGATGCTCGATCTCGACCGCTTCAAGGCGGTCAACGAACAATGGGGCCATCTTGCCGGCGACCGCGTCCTGCGGATGGTGGCCGACCTCTGCCGGGCCGAGGCCCGTCCGTCCGACGTGCTCGGGCGCTACGGCGGCGATGAATTCGCGCTGCTGATCGCCGGAGCCGATCGCGAAACCGTCCTCGCGCTCGCCAAGCGGCTGCATACCCGGATCACCTCGACGCCGCTGGCGCTGTCCGACCGCAGCCGGATCGACATCATGCTGAGCGTGGGCATCGCCCCGTTCGAGGCGCGCGAATGCTCGCTCGACCAGGCGATCGCCCGCGCCGACGAAGCGCTGCGTCACGCCAAGCGGATCGGCCGCAACCGGATCTGCATCGCCGACGGCGAGCAGTGCGTGCCGCTCGCTGCCTGACAGCGCGCCCGCTCCGGCTCACGACCCCTTCGCGTTCGAACGAGAAGCGGCACGGCGGGCCAGGACGCGGGACGAGGCTTTCGGCGCATGCCGGGGGCCAGGGCACGGGGCGAAGCTTTCGGCGCACGCCGGGTGCTTGCCCCGCTGCGCGGGGTGCCCTGCGGTGCTTCGGGCTCGTGGCCTGCCGCCGAAACTCGCTGCACTCTCGCCGCTACGCGGCGCTCGTTACGCTCAGACAGTCGGCGGCAAGTCAGATTATTGGTGCGCGCTACGCGCGCAGGCCACGAGCCCTGCGCTCCTCGGCTGCGCACAAGGCGTGCGCCGAAAGCTTCGCCCCGCGTCCTGGCAGACGGTGGCCTGGGATCGAACGCAAAGCGATCTCGGTACGGCCGGGCTGCACGACCGGAACCTGATTCGGCGGCAAACCTGACTCGGCTACGAATCGGACTTGGCAGCCCGATCGGGCTGCGCGCATCCGGCTGGCGTGATGACCGCCAGCGAGCCGGCAAGGTCCTCGCTGCCCGAAACCGGATTGCCGTGGCCCCGGAGGGTTTCCCGTCGAATGGCACGACGTCGCCGGCCGAGGTGCGGGGGGCTTGGCCTGGCCGGCGCCTTGTGCGCAGCCGAG
>JBAYOD010000042.1:0-18274 GCA_041678445.1 Burkholderiaceae bacterium
AGATCGCCATCACGCCGAGCGTGCGCGGGGTGGCGAGCGCCACCCGAAACACCCCGAGCTGGCCGGTCGCGAGCACGAGCGCGAGGAACGCGAGCATCCCCCACACCGCGCGATGCGCGACCAGCTCCACGGGATCGACGTGATCGAGCAGCTTCCAGTACGCGGCGATGACGCCCCAGAGGCCATAGGCCAGGACACCCTGGAGCAGGCCCTTACGCTGCTCGGTCATGCGACGGGCGCTAAGCTACCACCGCGATGTGCGGACGCTACACGCTCACCCGCCCGGAGGGGCTCGTCGAGGATCTCGAGGCGACGCTCGGCGAGTCCGCGCAGGGCGACTGGTGGAGACCGCGGTTCAACGTCGCGCCGACCCAGCCCGCGCCGGTCGTGATCCTGCGCGACGGCGAGCGCCGGATCGAGCTGATGCGCTGGGGTCTGATCCCGTCCTGGGCGGGCCGGCCGGGTAGCAAGCCGCCGCTCATGATCAACGCCCGCAGCGAGTCGCTCGAGGACAAGCCGATGTTCCGCGACGCCCTCGATCGCCGCCGCTGCCTCGTCCCGGCGGATGGCTTCTTCGAGTGGAAGAAGCTCGACGACCGCAAGCGCCCGCGCAAGCAGCCCGTGTACCTGCACCCACAGCCGCCGCGCCTCTTCGCGTTCGCCGGGCTGTGGGCGCGCGCGCGCACCGAGGCCGGCGAGCAGCTGAGCTTCACGATCATCACCGGCCCCGCCAACGAGCTCGTCGCGCCGATCCACGCTCGGATGCCCGTCGTGCTCGCTCCGACCACCTACGCGGCGTGGCTCGATCCCTCGCTCGACGCCGCCGCGGCCCACGCGCTCCTCGGCGTGCCGCGCGTCGGCGACTGGATCGGCGAGCTGGTGTCGCCGCACGTCAACCGCGCCGACCACGACGACCCCGAGTGCATCGCCCCGCTCGCCGACGAGCAGCCCGCGCAGGGCTCGCTGTTCTAGGATCGCGGCGACGACGCCGGCGGCAGGTACTGGACCTGCGGCGCGGCGGGCTGCAGCTGGAGGTACGCGCGCTCGCGGAGCTTCTTGTTGTGCTCGGTGGCCGCGTGCGCCGCCCAGATCGCGCAGGCGGGGATGGTGAACAGGGCGCCGGCGCCGAGCGTCAGCGGCAACAGCACCAGGCTCACCATGAACATGATGAGCGCGCCGATCCCGGTCGAGTAGATCATCCCGAGCGGGCCGAAGAACAGGCCGAGCACCGCGGCAAACAGCAGGACGAGGCCAAGCGCCAGGGCCTGGCCGCGCTCATGCCGGGCCGTAAGCCCGCCACGGCGCACCGGCCGGCGCCGCAGCGGCAGACGCCCTCCCGGGGGAACCACGAGGATTCGAGCCATTGCACGGTGCTCCGGCCGGGCTCAGCGATTGCTGAGGTTGTAGTTGTCCAGCCCCTTGCGCTGATCGGCGTTGTTCGAGGCGGTGTTGGCGTTGTTCTGCGCATTGCCGATCGCGGCTCCGGCGTCCTGGCCCGACATCTCGAGGGCAAGGCCGGCCGTCTGGTTGCGCAGGGTCTGGCCGAACAAGGTGTAGATGCCGATCGCCGCAACGGCGATCAATGCAACGACAACGATGTACTCGGTCATGCCCTGCCCGAAGTGGCGGCGACGACGCTGGAAAGAGAAACCCTGACTCATGGTGTGCTCCTGGTTGGCGGGACGTGACGCACCGGAACGTGCGGTCACGGGAGCAATCCTGAGATCAGGCGGGCGGGCGCGCCATTGCACGGAGCGCTTAGGCCGGACGGCGCTCGGCCGGACGATGTTCATCCGGATGGCCTTGGTTTCGGCCGGAAGTCATCTTGCCGATCGGGGCGCTCACGGTGTACCGTCGGTTGACCTTCGCCACCGGCTCCTGCGCTCATCGCTCGTGCCCCCGCCCGTTCCATCCGCCCCGGCTATCCCGCCCATGGCACCCGCCACACCCGCTGCATCTGCCGCCCCCTGGGCGATCTCCCGTCGAAGCCTGCTGGGGCTGGGCACCGCCACGCTGGCCCTGCCGGGCTGCGCGCTACAACCGAGGTCGAAGAACGCGCTGGAGAGTGCGCCCCCGGTGACGCTGCCGGACAGTCGACAGATCGACATGGTCGCTGGCGGGCATGTCCATCGGATCATGATCGCCGTGCCGCCGGCACCGCCCCCGGCCCATGGTTACCCCGTGCTCTACGTGCTCGATGGAAACCTGCTGTTCGCCCTCACCGCGCAGCTGATGCGCAACCGCTTCGCGCGCGGGCCGGGCGTGCCGACGCAGGGTGCCGTGATCGTGGGCCTGGGCTACGCCGGCGCGCAGGTGCTCGACCTCGACGCGCGCAGCTACGACTACACGCCGCCCGCGCCGGGCCCGGTGCATGACGAGCGCGGCCGCCGCGAAGGCGGGGCCGATGCCTTCCTCGACTTCGTCGACGCCACGGTGCGCCCGCTGGTGGCAGACACCGCGCCGATCGACGACGCCCGCCAGACGCTGTTCGGGCACTCCTATGGCGGACTGTGCGCGCTGCACGCGCTGTTCACGCGGCCGGGCGGTTTTCGAAACTATGTCGCCGCGAGCCCGTCACTGTGGTGGCGCGATGGATTCATCCTGCAGGAACAGCAGCGCTTCCTGGCCGGCAGGCGTGTCGACGCGCCGCCACTGAACCTGCTGGTCAGCCAGGGCGAACTGGAGGCCCGGCCACCTGCCGACCCTGCCCGCGCCATCAGCACACGCGGCCAGCGCAACGTGGAACTTCTGAGCGCGCTTGCCGATGGCTTGCGTCGCGCACCGAACCTGGAACTGCGCCTGGCCACCTTCCCCGGGGCCGACCACGGCAGCGCCATGGTGCCTGCTGCGCAGCAAGCGCTGGCGCTGGCCATCGAAACCACCGCAACGCTCAAGTAGCGGCCACCTCCCGCCGGCGCACCGACCAGACGCTGTCCTGCGGTCCGTTTCGCACCCGCCGCGCCGTGGCCCGCGCCATCCAGACCAGTGCCAGCGCCCCGGCGAGCGCGGTCAGGTCGACGCCCAGCAGTGCGCCATCGGCCCACGAACCGGAGCCCGGCGCCAGCCAGCCCAGCAGTGACGAAAGCGGAATCGCTGCCGTGCAGGCTGCCGTCAGCCACAGCAACGACACGGCCGCCCGTGCCGCGCCCCGACAGAATGCCCAACCCACGCTGGCGAAGAACACACCGTAGTAGATCCCCACATGCCAGGCGGCCAGATCGTCGACGCGCCCCGGCAGCCATTTGGCGGCGGCCATGGTCAGGGAAATGCCCGCCATGCAGCCAAGACACACCCCCACGGTGGCCGCCGCCATGATGGCCGTGTCGCGCCGTTGCACCGGCATGTCCGCCCCCCGGCGCTGGGCCTTGCGCCGGGTTTCTACCCAAAGCAGGTTGCCGCCGTAGAACAGCCAGGCCCCTGCGAGACCCAGGAGGAAGTACAGCCACAGCACGGCCAGGCCGCCAAACGATGCCATGTGCAAGGCGAAGAAGCTGCTGATGATCAGATTGGGCGTGCTCTGCGCCCCGGACAGGTAGTCAGCTGAAAGCAGCTCACCGCTGTATGGGTCGATCTCGGCGAAGCCACCCAGGGCACGCGGCGAGATACCCTCCGGATGCTTGCCCCAGACCCTCACCGTGGGCCTTGGTCCGGTCACCCGGGAGTACTGCAGGCCGCTGGGCTCGAAGCCGGGCGAAGCCACTTCTGCAATGCGCACCAGCTTCGTGGGTGTCAGCATCTCGGCAGGGTTGCGGGCCGGCGCTTCGGCGGGATTTCCACGCGGCCCGGCGAACGCCTGCGCCCACCTGCCCTCGTGCACCAGCTGATCCTGTACCGCGTAGATCTGATCATGGAAAGCGAACACCACGGCACTCAAGGCCATGACGATGTGGAACGGCAGGCTGACGATGCCGACCACGTTGTGCGCATCCAGCCACATCCGCTTCAGGTTCCTGCCCACGCGAAATGCAAGGAAGTCCTTGACCAGCGACGGCAGCAGCACCACGACCCCGGACACCAGCGCCACGAAGTACAGGGCCGAGATCACCCCCATCACCCAGCGGTTCGGGTCCGAATCAACCGGCAGCCCGACCACGCGATGCAGCACGTCGATGAACTCGACGAGACGGGAAGGCTGCTGCTCGCTCACCTGCACCTTACCGGCAGCATCCAGCCGGGCCTCATAGTGGCGAGCGGCGCTGTCGTCGTGGTCGTCGGCATTCGGATCCCGTACCGTCCACTCCAGGCGCGGGACAGCCTGATCACCCTGCAGCCGGACGACAGCGCCGCGCCCGGTGGCCGGCGTGTTCGCCAGGGTCTGCACGATCAGCGACTGGACCTCGTCCATCGGCACCGGCTGCAGGATGGCAGCGGGTGGCGTCGCCCAATCCCGGATCGGCTCCTTGAAGACCGTCAGCGCTCCGGCATAGAAGGCGATGAACAAGGCCATGCCGCTGACGATGCCGGTCCAGGTGTGGACCGATTTGTAGATCCGGATGAAGTCCGCCCTCATGCCACACCCCCTGGGCGAACCAGCCACCAGATGCCCAGGGCCAGGACATTGACGCCACCTAGCCACAGCCAGGCACGCAGGCCGCTGGAGAAAAAGTAGACGAATGACAACACCCCGAGCCACACGGGCGGCACCAGCCACATGGCCAGTTGCCCGCTCACCGGCACCGGCATGCCGATGAGCAAGGCCGCCAGCAGCCCGCTGCAGGTCAGCGCCAGGCTCAAGCCGAGCAGCACCCCGGCCAGGGTCTTGGAAACCCAGTCGGGACGGATCGGTACCGGCCGGGCGCGCCGGGCAGGGGTGGACTCAGTGGGCGCGCCGGGCATGGCGCCAGGCTCCGACATAGGGCAGTACGACCAGCACCAGCATCAGCGTGGTCAGCAGGGTAAATGTGGCCGTCAGATACTGCATGTCCCGGACAAAGGCCAGCCAGGCCGACATCAGCAGGCCTGCGCTCGCGACGCGCGCGGGTCGCGCAGGCCAAGCTGTCGCCCACAGCTTCTGGTTCGGCGACGCTGCATAGAGGCACAGGCAGGCCAGCGCAGTGACGGCCAAGCCGGCAATCGTGAACACGGGCAAGGAAACTCAGACGGATACGATCGTCACAGCGACACGGTTGCCGACAGCCTGAACGTGCGCGGTGCGCCCGGCATCACGAAACCGTCGTTGAAGATGCCGATCCAGTAGTTCTTGTCCGCCACGTTCTCCACGCTGGCGTTGAAACGCACCGGGGTTGTGCCGAACTTGGTCTCGTACCTCGCCACGAGGTCGAAACGATTCCAGGACGGCACGCGCATCCGGTTGCCGGAATCCGCCCATTGCGAACCCATGTGGATCGCACGACCGCCAACGGAGAACCCCTGAACAGGTGTCTCCCAGTCGGCGCCGATCCGCACGCGCAGCTTCGGCACGCCGTAGTTCTCCCGATCGGTGTTGAGCTGGCGTGACTTGATGTACTCGATGCCACCGAGCAGCGACAGCGTCGGCGAGATCTTGCCGAAGGCGCTCCACTCCAGCCCGCGCAGGCGCTGCTCACCATCCGCCACCTGGAAGTTGGCGGCATTCGTGATCACCGAAGGTTTCCTGATCTGGAAGGCGCTCAGGGTATGGGTGACCTGCCCGTGCTGCAGCTTCACGCCGATCTCGCCCTGCTTGGTCTGCACGGGCTCCAGCGTGTCGCCCTCGTTGGCGAAGCCGACCCCCACGGTCCGGCCGGGCTCCAGGCCTTCGGTGTAATTGGCGTACAGCGAGACCGCGTTGCCCCAGGGACGCGCCACCACGCCCATCATCGGAGACAGGCGACTTTCGCTGTAGTCGGACGAAGCACCGCTCACCATGGGCGTCTTGACGGTCTGGTGACGCGCGCCGATCGTCAGCAGGACCTTGTCGTCGGCAAAACTCATCACGTCGGCCAACGCCACCGAACGGAATTCGTTCTCGGTGGTGTAGTTCCGCCAGGTCGGCGCCGCCGGGAAGACCGGCGTGACCGGCGCATACATGTTCGTGGTGTAGCAGTAGTTGCAGGCCGTGTTGACCGTGCCCTCCTTGTGCTTGAGGATGTTGAACGACAGCTGCAGCCGGTGCTTGACGCTGCCGGTATCGAACTTGCCGATCAACCCCGCCTCGGCCGTGCGACGCTCCGACTTGGTATGCACGTGGTAGATGGCGCCGCGGGTGGTGCCATCCATACCGGTCACGAAAGCGCGAGTGCCGAACAGCAGGCCCTTGCCCTCGGCCTCGGAGCCGCCCACCGCAAAGTAGCCTTGCCAATCCTGCGTGAAATCGAGCTCGGCACGGGCCAGCAGGCCGCCATTGTCGTATTGGCCGTGCGTGCCGCGAAACATGTTCACGTCACCCTTGGGCGCCGGCAGCAGCACGCCTACGCCGGGATTGGCCGCGTTGCCGAGAAAGTTGAACATGCCCGGGCTGCCGCCTTCGATCTTGTTGACGCTGTCGTACAGATCGAGCGAGAAGCGGGCCCGGTCTCCCAGGTAGTCCAGGCCCAGCGCACCGACCCTGCGTTCCTGGCTCTCGCCATCGGCGCCCATGTCGCCCGACCCGTAGACGCCATTGACGCGCAGCCCCAGGCGCTGCTCGGGGCCGAACCGACGGCCCACGTCGGCATGCAGCTGCAGGTAGGAATCGGATATCCAGGTCGCGGTCAGATCGGCGATCGGCCTCCCCAGCGCACGCTTGGTGACCATGTTGACGGAACCGGCAACACTGGCCAGCGGCGGCATCCCCGACAGCAACACGTTCGGGCCGCGCATCACTTCCACGCGCTCGAACATCTCGATCGGCACCGAGTTGGCCGGCGCAATCCCGTACAGGCCATTGGTCGCGATGTCCATCGCCGTCACATCCAGGCCGCGCAGATTGAAGTTCTGCAGCAGGTGCCCCTGGTTGGTCGTGAAGACGACTGCGGCCTCATTCTCCAGAACATCCTGCAGAGACAGGGCCGACCAGTCTTCAGCCAGCTGGCGGGTATAGGCATTGACGTGCACCGGCGCATCGACGATGGCGGTCGCCCCGAGGATGCCCAGCCGAGCCCCCTGGGCAGCCTTGCGCCCCGGCGCCAGAACCGGCAGGTCCTCGCGCTCGTATTTGTCGGTGACGATGACCGCCGGCAGATCCTGTGACGTGCCACCGGAACGCTCGCCAGTCGGCGCAGCCCACTGGGCGTTCGCTGTGGAACTCAGGCCGGCCGCCAGCAGGGCCAGAACGATGGTGTTGAGTCGCGGCTTGCAGACGAGCGCACGCATGAGATCGACCTTCCCTGCAGTTATATGAATAAGTTCGATTCGCATTCTACTCTTGGGAATCAATCAATAAAAACGCTCTGTTGCGGGCATGCATTCCGATTTTCTGGTCACCAGCTACATGAATCGTCGCATCGTCTTGGCCTTTGCCGCCTCTCTCACCGCTGTCGCCACCCTCCCGGCGACCGCACAATCCAGCTACCCGGAACGCCCGATCCGTTTCGTGGTTGGCTACCCCGCTGGCCAGTCCGTGGACATGATGGCGCGCACCTTTGCCGAAGCCATGTCGAGAGAACTCGGCCAGAACATCATCGTGGACAACAAGCCGGGGGCGAACGGAAATACGCTTCAGGACTTCACCCCGATCGGCCTGCTCGGCAAGGCACCCGTGGTGCTGGTTGCACACCCCTCGTTTCCTGCAAACGATGTGCGTGAACTGATCGAACTGGCAAAGAAGCAACCGGGCAAGATCGATTACGCGTCCGGAGGCAGCGGCATCACCGCCCACTTGGCGATGGAGTTGTTCAACGACGCCGCCGGCATCCAGCTCGTCCACGTTCCCTACAAGGGATCCCCCGCTGCAATGAACGATGTCATTGGCGGGCACGTACCACTGATGATGGAAAGCGTGGTGGCTGCCATTCCGCATATCAAGTCCGGCAAGGTCAAGGCGCTGGGAATTTCCTCGACCAACCGCTACGTCGCATTGCCCGACGTAGCAAGCATCCACGAACAGGGCGTCAGGAACTACGAGGTTGCTGCCTGGTCTGCCATGGTGGTCCCGGCGGGCACCCCCGCGGAGATCGTGTCCAAACTCAATGCCGCCTTGGTCAAGGCCGGGCAGGATGCCGCTGTGCAGCGGGTCATGCAGGCCGCCGGCGTCTACGAGCTCGGCAGCACGAGTGACGAACTGAAGGCAGTAATCACCGCGGAAATTCCGAACTGGACGCGCGCCGTCCAGAAATCCGGCGCCCAGGTGGACTGAGGGGCCAGGCATGAGCCGCGACACTCCGGACCAGATCTCCGTACGCTGCGTGTTGATGCGTGGTGGCACCAGCAAGGCCTTGTTCTTCCACGAACAGGATTTGCCGCCACCCGGCTCGCGTCGTGACCGGTTCCTTCTTCGCGCGATGGGCACGCCCGACGTGCTGCAGATCGATGGCATGGGCGGATCCCGGCTCGTGACTTCGAAAGTGGCCATCATTCGAAAGTCCGAGCGCCCCGACGCCGACGTGGATTACACCTTCGCACAACTGGATGTAGATCGTGCGCTGGTGGTGCATGATGGGAACTGCGGAAACATCTCTTCCGCAGTGGGCCCGTTCGCGATTGACGAAGGACTGGTGGCCGCCGACCAGCCGCTGGCCACGGTGCGCATCTTCAACACCAATACCGAAAAGATCCTCGTTGCCAAGGTACAGGTGGCAAGCGGAAAGGCACGCGTGATCGGTGATTGCGCCATTGCCGGAGTTCCTGGCACGGGTGCCGAGATCCTGATGGACTACGCGGGTACGGTCGGTTCGAAGACCGGCCATTTGCTGCCGACCGGTAACGTCCTGGACCGGATCACTCTCGAGGATGGCCGCCAGATCGAAGTCACCATTGCAGATGTGGTGAACCCATGTGTATTCCTTGCTGCCAAGGATCTGGGGCTGACCGGGAGTGAACTGCCTGACGCGATCACGAACGACCATGCCCTGATCGAAACCATTGGCGAAATCCAGGGCAAGGCCGGCACCTTGATCGGCCTCTACGACCATTGGAAACAGCATCATCTTCCGGGGTTGCCACTGGCCGTCCTGGTCGCCCCGCCGGCGGACTACGTGGACGTCAATGGCCAGACTCAGGACGCCCGCACCATCGATGCGCGCGAACGCCTGGTCTTCCTGGGAAAATGCCATGACAGCATGGCCGGATCGGGGTCGATGTGCTCCGGAGCGGTCTCTCGAGTACCAGGATCGGTCTTGAACAAGGTGCTCCCGGCGGGAACGACTGAGACCGCCTGGTTGCGGATCGGCCACCCACTGGGTGTGATGGAGGTGAAGGTCATGCTCGACCCGGCCAGCGATCCGCCACAACTGGCCTTCGAAACGCTCAGCTTCCCGCGCACCGCGCGCCGGCTGATGCAAGGCGAAATACTGGTGCCGAACGATTTCGCCTGACCGAGTTCCGCACCTCGATCACTGACGGCGCTCTCCTCAGCGCGGCCCCAGCACCTCGTCCAGCTGCCGGCCCTGCGGCATGCCGTTGTACTTCTTCAGCATGCCGTCGGCGGCCAGCACGACGATGCCGGGCGTCCCGCGGAAGCCCAGCGACGCCATCAGCAACTGGTTCGCCTCGAGCGTCTCGCCCGCTGATTCGGAAACGGCTTCGACCGGTTCGATCCCGCCCTGGGTAAATCGGTGTTCATTTTCCAGCAACGCGGCTGAAGGATCGGCGGCTTCGAGAATCGCCGCGGCCTTGGCGGCGCTGTCCGCCCGGATGACGCCGACCAGCAGATGCCGCAGCTGCACCTTGCCGGAATCGACCCAGGGCCGGGCGGCCGCCCAGAAGCGGTTGCAGTATGGGCAGTTGGGGTCACTGAAGGTGTAGACGATGCGCGGGGCCTCGGCCTGGCCGTCCCGCACCCAGGTGGCCGACGCCAGTTGTGCCCAGGTCCGCTGCGCCATCGGCCGGGCGACCAGCTCCTGGAGCGTCGCTTCGTCGAGCGGCTCGCCCTCCTTGCTCAAGCGCGTGCCGATGATGGCATTGCCGTCGTCGGTTACATAGACCGCCACCGGATGATCGCCTGCCATGCCGGCAAAGCCGCGCAGGCCACTGCCGGGATCGAACTCCTGCACGTCGGAGAAGCCCTGGGCCTCCAGCGCCTGGACGACCGCAGGCCGGTCCGCGACCCCGGGCCGGTCGGCGCTCGCGTTCTGGTCCGGGCTGCAGGCAGTTACCAACACCAGGCTCAGGATGGCGATGAACGATCGGTATGGACGTTGCTTCAGCATCAAGTCTGATTCCTCTGTTCGTGTTCGTTCACCCTGCTCTCGTGGTCAGGGCGATCTCATCAAAAGCGGCGCGACACAGTCTCTCTGAGTCGGGCCATCGTCAGCTCGCCCATGTGTGAATCGACCAGCCGCCCGTCGGCATTGAAGAACAGGGTAGTCGGCAGGCCGCGCGCGCCGGTTGCCTGCATGGCCTTTGACGAGGGATCGAGCAGCACGTCGCTGAGCGCCAGTCCCTGACGCCTCAGGAAGTCGCTGGCCTGGCTTGCCGTCTCGCCCTGGTTGACCATCACGAAGGCGATGTCCGGAAATGCCTTCTGAGCCCGTTCGAACACCGGCATTTCGCGGCGGCAAGGCGGGCACCAGCTCGCCCACAGGTTGAGCACCACCGGGCGGCCTTTGTAGTCGCTCAGGTCGACGCGTTGCGCATCGAGGGTGGTCAGCTGCAGCTCGGGCAAGGGCGGCGCGGCGCGCTGCAGCAGCCCGAGCACGGCGCCTGCGGCCAGCCAGACCGTCAGGCCGGTCAGCATGCCGGCCAGCACCGGGCGGCGCAGCGCCCGGTGCGAACGGGTGCGCCAGGCAACGAAGGCAAGCGCCACCAGCACCCCGGCCCACCAGGTGAAGCCGCCGTCACCGATGGCGAGCATGGACAGCGGCGCTGCCGAATATTCTTCCCACCAGCGGGCGACGTAGGCCAGGCGGGCACCGAGCACTCCCCAGAATGCTGCATCGAGGACCAGGCTGCCCGCAGCCTTGAAAGACTCGCCGGGGGCGAGGCGTCTGGTCGCCACCCGGGCAAGCAGCCAGGCCAGTCCGATGGCCGAGACGACGACCACGACCCGGATGGAGAAGGGTCCGACTCCGATCATGGCGGTCCGACTCGGATCGGGGGGCCGACTCCGATCATCGCGTGCCTGTCGTCGGCCCGGGGGTTCTCGCCGAACCGGTCAGGCTCAGGGCGATCAAGGCCAGCACCAGTGGCACGAACGACACCCACAGCACCATGTCCCAGTCATAAGTCGCCAGCAGGCCGCCGGAAGCAAAGGAGCCCACCGTCATCGTGCCGAACACGATGAAGTCGTTGAGCGACTGCACGCGCGTCGTCTCCTCGGGCCGATGGCATTCCAGCACCAGGGCGGAAGCGCCGATGAAGCTGAGGTTCCAGCCCAGGCCGAGCAGGATGAGGGTCAGCCAGAAATGGCCGACGTCGATCCCCGTCAGGCCGACTGCGGCAGACAGTCCGATCAGCAGCAGACCGGCCATCACGATGCGGCCGGTGCCGAAGCGGGTGATCAGCCGCCCGGTGAAGAAGCTCGGTGCGTACATGGAGATGACGTGCCACTGCAGCCCGAGGTTGGCGCTTTCCTGGGGATGGCCGCACAACTGCATCGCCAGGGGGGCAGCCGTCATCAGGAAGTTCATCGACATGTACGACACCGCGCCGCACACGACGGCGATGATGAACAGCGGCTGGCGCACGATCGTGCTCAGCGGCCGCCCGCCGGCCACTGCGGCCGCGCCCGGCATCGGCAGGCGCACGCCGAACAGGACAATGGCCGACAGCGCCGCCACGGCAGCCTGGGCGACATAAGTGGCGGCAAACATGTGCGTCGGCCACAGGTACATCGTGTAGGTGACGAGCTGGGGCCCCACGATTCCGGCCAGGATGCCGCCGCCCATCACGAAGGACAGCGCCCGGGCACGCCGCGGTGCCGCGACGCCATCGGCCGCCGCAAAGCGGAAGGTCAGTACCACGGCTGCATAGGCGCCGCCCAGGAAGGTGGCCGTGCAGAACAGCCAGAACGAGCCCAGCACCACCGCCAGCGCCGCCAGCAGGCCGGTCAGCACGCCGCAGCCGGTGCCGGCGAGGAAAGCCGTGCGTCGGCCGTAACGCCTGGCAACGGCACCGAACGGCAGGATGCACGCGGCCATGCCGACCACGAAGATCGAAATCGGCAGCGTTGCGAGCGCCTTGTCCGGCGCCAGCATGTGTCCGATGATCGCGCCGGTGGCATAGGTCACCACCGTGTTCGCCCCGGCCAGCGCCTGCGCCACGGTCAGGCGGGCGATGTTGCCGCGTTGGTCGCGCTCCGACAGGATGGGAGGGTGGGCTGCCTGCGATCCCGGCTGGACGGCGGCGGTCAATCCAGGCTCCCCATGGTGAGGACCACGCGGGACTTCGCAGCGCCAGAGCGCATCTTTTCAGCACAGCCCCCGTCGCGGCTTGCTCCCGTGACGGGCTGGTCGAGGCAAAGCTGGACAGGCTCGATCAGTTCGAGGAAGCCGGGCCGGCTGGCTTGCATCGCGCGATAGGTGCTCTTCATGCTTGTCATTCAGACGCCGACGGAGAATGGCCGGACACGGTCGTGCCGGCTTCCCCACGGCGAATCGGACGATGTTACAGGAGATGGATCAGGATCTTGTGTCATCACGCCCGTGCCCTCATCATCGGTGACGGCGAACCGCCCCAGAACGAAACAGGAGACCGAAACCGTGCAGCCCAGATCCCCCCGCCGCCGCGCAATGACCACGGCCCTCGCCGGCATCGGCGCACTCGCGGCCCTCACCCCGATTGCCGGGCCGGCGCTGGCCCAGCAGTATCCGGCCCGGCCGGTCACCCTGGTCGTGCCCTTTCCGCCCGGTGGTGTCGCCGACACGGTGGGCCGGCCGGTGGCCGACGCCCTGGGCCGCTACCTCGGCCAGTCGGTCGTCGTGGAGAACCGCAGCGGCGCAGGCGGCGGGATCGGCATGGCCCATGCGGCGAAGGCCACGCCCGACGGCTACACCCTGCTGCTGGCGCTGTCGTCGATCACGATCATTCCCGAAGCCGACAAGGTCCTGCAGCGCTCGCCGATGTACCAGTTGAACCAGCTGGTGCCGATCGCACGCTTCACCGCCGACCCCACCGTGCTCGCGGTGCGGGCCGACAGCCCCTGGCAGACCTATGCCGACTTCATCGCCGACGCCAGGGCACGGCCGGGTGCGCTCACCTTCGGCTCTTCGGGCAACTACGGCACGATGCACGTGCCGATGGAAATGCTCAAGCAGGCCACCGGCACCTTCATGGTCCATGTGCCCTACACCGGTGCGGGTCCCGCGATCGTGGGCCTGCTCGGCGAGCAGGTCGACGCGCTGGCCACCGGCCCGGCCACCGTCGTTCAGCATGTCAAGTCGGGCAAGCTGCGGGTGCTCGCGCACTGGGGCACCGGCCGGCTCGCCGCGCTGCCCGACGTGCCCAGCCTCACCGAACTGGGCGCCAGGGTGACGTTCTCGCAGTGGGCCGGCCTGTTCGCGCCGGCCGGCACGCCCGGGCCGGTGATCGACGGATTGCGCGACGCTTCCCGCAAGGCCGCCGCCGACGAGAAGGTAATCCGGACCATCGGCACCGCCGGTACGCCGATCCAGTATCTGGATGCCGCCGAGTTCGCCCAATTCGTGGCCGCAGACGCCAAGGTCATGGCCAAGGTCGTGCAGCGGATCGGCAAGCAGTAGCCGGGCGTGAGCAGCAGGCGATGATCGGTCCCCGGTGCGCTGCGTCTCAGGAAGCGCTGTCGTCCCGGGGTACATCCGCCGCGCCCAGCCACTCATCGGGCAGTTTCAGGGTAAAGCAGGATCCGATCCCCGCACGGCTGGCGAAGACGAGCTCGCCGCCCAGCAGGCCGGCCAGCCGGCGGGAGGTCGCCAGTCCGACACCTACCCCGGGCACGCTCCGCGATATGCTGCCGCGAAAGAACCGATCGAACAGCTTTGGCTGTTCCTCGGCAGGCACCCCCGTTCCTCGATCCTCGACGCTGAAGCACACCTGACGGCTCTGCGCCGATACGCGAACGATGACCGGCTCGGTCCGGGGTGAGTACTTCACGGCGTTGGAAACCAGGTTCATCAGGATTTCCTGCGCCAGCAAGGGATCGGTGTCGATCTTCGCCGGGGCCTCATCGGCGATTTCGATGCGAATGACCCGTTCCGGAGTCGCTGTCAGCTGGCGGGCCCTCGTGCGGGCAACGAGTTCGAAAACGTCGCAGGACCGCGGCTCCGCCCTGACCTGCCCCGCATCGAGACGCACGACGTCGAGCGTTGCGGCGATGAGTGAGGTCAGCCTCAGGATCTCCGAGCGCACCTGATTCGCCCGTACTTCGATCTCGGGGTACGGCATCCGCCCGCGACTGCGCAGCAGTCGCTGCATCGACGAATCGATGATCGCGAGCGGCGTGCGAAACTGATGTGAGACGAGCGCAACGAAATCCCGGTAGATCTCGGCCGTCTCGCGCTCGCGCGACAGAAAGCTGCGGATACGTTGCCGCTCAGCCATCGCCCTTACCATCATCACCGACAGCACGATGCCGAGGACCACGATCCCCAGGACGGCGACGATGACCTGGACGATCGCCTCGCGCCGCCCGTCCAGCCTTGCGCCGGTCGTCTCCCAGTCGTTGACCATGGAGCGGTTTGCGGCCCGTCCCAGGTCGTCGATCAGCGGTCCGATGGCATCATGCACCGCGGTCGCCGTCTCGGCCCCGCCGAACGACAGATCACGGATGCGGTCCTCGAGCCCCAGCACGGTGAGCATTGCGTCGTCCAGCGTCCCGCTCAGTCCGAGGCCCTCCATGTGACGGGCCTGCGGACCTTCCGACAGCAGGTGGAGCCGGCTGAGCAACACCTGATAGCGCCGCTCGATATCCGGCTCGCTTCCCGGAATGCCGGCACGTCGCGCAATCGCCAGATCGAACAGCAGGGCCGACGACTGCGCCTGGGAAATGGCCCACAGCATATTGTCACCCCCGGTGCTGCGCATCTCGGCCTCGGTTGCGAAAAGTCGATGCAACGCGAAGGCAAGCAGGATGGCAAACGAAAAGACCGCGATTCCGGCAACCACAAAGGCTGCGATGTCGCTCCTGCGGGTCACTGGACCTCGAGCCGGATGAGCTGCCAGACCCAGCGGTAGTCGTAGCGGATGTCCTGGAGCTCTTCATGCGCATCACGTGGATAGACGATCCACAGCGGGCCCTTGTCGCGGGCCAGGAGGCGGACGCCGTCCATGTGCGTGGCTATCAGTACATCGAAGCGACGGAAGTCCTCCATCGGAATGTCGATGACGTAGTCGTTGAGCGCGGACGCCGTCACCGTGTGCCCCTGCGCGCCAACCATCTCGAGCAGGTCACGCATCAGGAAACCTTCGAAACGCCTGACGCCGTCGGTCACGACGGTCGTCGTTTCCACGACATGCCGCGGCAACGTCTGCAGGGTCGTCTCGTCGAACGCAGCAATACCTGGCGGATCACCGTTGCGGATGTTCCCCGTGACAGTCAGAAGTATGTCGCCTGCGGGCGGCGCAAGCGGCTGGTTGTCGGCATGCGCCGCGATGCCATGCATACCCGCAAGAAGCACGAACAGCAGGCCCGCAACCATCCCGAGAAAACCGGCTCGCCGTTCGAGACGGGTACCCCCACGGGCCGATCCGTCGTCCTGCATTCCCTTCCCCCATCGTCTGTTTGAGCATGCATAACATGAAAACAGTTCTGTGTCCCCCCGGCGCCCGGATGGGAGACATGCCCGGATCGGACGGTCCGGACACCGGGCGGGAACGGGATCAGGGTTCGGCGGATGCCGGCCCGGGTGCCGGCGGGGCCTGTGGCGGCTGGTACGACCGGGCCTTCTCCTTGAGCTTCCCGAACTTGCCGGACAGCTGGTCGAGCTTCGCCTCCCACGCCGGGTCGGGCACCTGTCCCGCGATGCTTCGGAAGTAGACCTCCATCATGCACGCGATCGCGAAGGGTTCCAGCAGGGCAGCCTTGACCGACCAGGCGAAGACCAGGGCAAAGACGATGCCTCCCGCCGACCACGCGCCCGGAATGAGGTAGACGGCGAGCGCCGCCGGGGCGAGCATGACAAGGAAGATCAGGATGGACAGGCCATAGACGAAGAGCGCCAGCCATGCGGCGTTCTTCAGCATCGGCTTGTAGTTCTGAGCGTAGAGGATGAGCCCGGTTCGCGCCGACGCCCAGGCGTTGTCGGATCTCGTTCGGATCGCATACGCGAGGATCACCTCGTCGACGAAACCGATGGCGACGTACAGGAATGCGCGAAGCACCGACACGAACTGCTGTGCCCCGGGAATAGGGAGAAATCCGATGATGCCCCGCACCAGCCCGGTAATTGCGCGCAGCACCCCCTTGATGAGCTGGTCGACACCGAACAGCACGCTCGCCTGCGCGAATCGCTTCGAAACCTCGTCCCGCGCCCAGGCGATCTGGGACTTTCCTTGCGGCATCCCTTCGTCACCATCGAGCATCGTCACGAGCACAGCGATGTGTCCGGCCTTGACAATGTACAGGATGTACTCGCGCAGCAGGTACATCACCACCGCGACCGCGCCCAGGCCGATGACGCCGCCCCACAGGGTCGTGGCGGCGCGAAAGCCGGCATCGCCGAAGCCGCCGATGCCCCAGCCGATACCGGCCCCCACGCCGGATACGAGCACATAGGCCAGGGCCGCGCCAAAATAGACGGCCATGCGCAGCAGGATGAAAGGCAGGGTTCGCCCCATCAGGCCCAGTGCACGACCGATCGAGAAATCCCACATGTGTCGAGGCGCTCCAGTGTCGATTTCCGCTCGCGCCGAGCTTAGCCCGGCCGCCATCGGGAGTCCCCCTGCGTTTGCAGGGGGAGGATCACGACCGTTCCTGCTAGAAATCCACTGAAACGAAGGAGGCCGTGGGAGGCATGTCCGAGAGGGGGACGAAACCGAGGATTCTCTGCGTCGAGGACGAAGTGCATCTTCGACGCGACATCGTCGAGGAGCTCATCACCGCCGGATACGACGCCATCGGAGCCGCCGACGGCCAGGAGGCGCTTGCTCTGCTCGGGCATGATCGTCCGGACCTGATCCTGTGCGATGTCTCGATGCCGCGGTTCGACGGATACGACCTGCTCGACACCGTCAAGCACGCTCACCAGGAACTGGCCGACATCCCGTTCATCTTCCTGACGGCGTTCGACCAGCGCGAGCATGTCATCAAGGGCAAGCGCGCCGGCGCCGACGACTATCTGGTCAAGCCGATCGACTACGACCTGATGCTGGCCACCATCGAGGCCCGGCTTCGTCAGGTCAGCCGGATCGACGATCGATCCAGGCAGGAGCTCGCAACCCTGCGCCAGGCGCTGGCCGATTCGCGCTCGGGCGTCGACGGGAGGACGAGACAGGTCATCGACATCCTGGCCTTCGGCGTCGTCCTGGTCTGCGACACCCGGATCGTGTTCGCGAACCGCGCCGCCACGGCGATCCATCGCGACGGCGACGGACTGGCCGTCGCCACGACCCTGCATACGGGTTCACATCTCGTCGACAAGACCGTCAGGTCGATGCTGGACGAGGCCTGCGCTGCCGCGCGGGAAGGCCGGGACCATCTGGCAAGCCTGTCGATCCCCCGACCGTCCGGCCGGCGCGACTTCCTGCTGACGGTCTGTGCCCTTCCAGCAGATCCGGACCAGCCCCATGACGATGCCCGGGCCGTCGTCTTCATCTCGGATCCGGAGCGCCGTCCCGTGATGCCCGGCCAGGTGCTGTCCGGCCTGTTCGGCCTGACGCCGACGGAGGCGTCCTGGCGGCGGTCCAGCGTGAACTCGATGCCGACCAGGCCGATACGCCCGGGCGCTTCCAGCTCCAGCGAGCCGACTCGCCCGCTGACGACGAAGCGCTCGCCGGCGGTATCGGTACGATACAGCGCGGATAGCCCGGAAAACGCTCCCTCGACCTCAGCCCCGTTCCAGCTCAGCGGCGCCACCCGCAGCTCGCCGCTGATGCCCTGGCCATAACCGATGCTGCTGACCAGGGTAACCGGAGGCTGCCCGCCACTGGCCGCGAACAATTCGCTCAGCTCCGCGGTCGGCTCCAGCTGCGCGTGGCTGACCGCCATCACCGGCAGCCACTTGAACGAGCGCAGGCGCGACAGCGGCATGGGACCATGCTCGATGCGATCATTGATGAACAGGTCGATGGCCGGCTGGTCATCCCG
>JBAYOD010000043.1:0-18024 GCA_041678445.1 Burkholderiaceae bacterium
ACGGAACCGTCATCTTGCTAACTCCTTGTCTTGCTGAGGGTCTGGCTGCCCGTAGAATACCGGCATGAGCGAACAGGAGGCCAATCAGGCGGTCCGGATCGACAAGTGGCTGTGGGCGGCGCGCTTCTACCGCAGCCGCAGCCTGGCCCAGACGGCGATCGAGAACGGCCGCGTCCTGGTCGAAGGCCAGCGGGTCAAGCTGTCGCGTGCGCTCCGGCCGGGAGACCGGTTGACGATCCGGATCGGCGACGACGAACGGACTGTCGTCGTGCACGCGCTCGACGTGCGGCGCGGCCCGGCCGTGGTCGCCCAGACCCTGTATGAGGAAACCGCCGAATCGATCGAAGCGCGCGCGGCCCGGCGCGAGGCCCGCCGGCTCTTCGTCGAGCCGGCCCAGGCGATCGAGCATGGTCGCCCGACCAAGCGCGACCGGCGCCAGATCGGGCGCCTGCGCGGCGACGGCTGAGCCGCCCGGGCTCAGCCGGGGCGGTCGCGCTCCGGGCTGCTGGCCAGCAGCCAGGTCAGCGCGCTGGATGCCGCGAACAGTGCCCAGAACAGGAAGAAACCGACCGTGTAGGCAGCTTCGCGGTTGTCGGCCAGCTGGATGCCGACGAACACCAGCTCCTGCGGGTCGATCATCGAGAACACCAGGCCGACGGCCACGGCAGCCATCAGGAACGATGGCCACAGCACCTGCATCATGAAGCGGCCGAGCCGGCGCTCGCCGAAGGCGGGGGGCTGTCCGGAGGTGTTCACCGCGGGCCTCCGGCGCCGACCGGGTCGGCCGACAGTGTGATGGCCGGGGCGAAATGGTCGGTGCGGGCGATCAGCCGCCAGCGGCGTTGCGGCTCCTCGAGGTGAACGATCCAGTGGCCGCCGGCCGGCAGCGCGCCAGCGGCGCGATACAGGCCGTCACCGGCGTGATTCAGCTGCAGGCCGGCATCGAGGGCCGCGTCGGTGGCGTGCACCAGCCGCAGCGACAGCGTGTCGGGCAGGCCGGCTTCGCCCATCCGGCCGCTCAGCTGCAGGGCGATGCCGCCGTCCTGGCGCAAGGTTGCGCTCAGGCCCATCTGCGCAGCCGCGTCGTCGCGGGCCAGTTGCTGGTTGATCGCCCGCCCTTCGCGATAGTAGTCGTCGACCACCAGCGAGTTGTTGGTCGTGGCCGCCAGCCACCAGGTGAAGATGCCGCCGAAGAAGGCGGTGGCCGGCATGATCATCAGCAGCCATGGCCAGGCTTGCCGGTACCAGGGACAGGGCGGATTGAGCCTTGCGTCGGTCATCCTGTTGAAACCTCGCTGGATGCGATGGGGGGCGGCAAACGGAACGAAGCCATGCTCAGCGGCGCGGTACGAAGAAGGTCGACCGGGCGCTGGCGCTGATCGATTCGTCGTGCTCGGCCTGCAGCCGGAACCGGATCGGGTTGCTGCCCCCGGCCCCGTGGCCGGGCAGGGTGCGCACGGTGATCGGGACCAGGCGCACGGCGGCCGGCGCGACTTCGAAGACGGCCGGCCCCTCGACGTGGATCGATTCGATGCCGTCGACCCCGACCACCAGTCGCAGCGAGTCCTCCGAAGAGTTCATCAACTGCAGCCGGTAAGTGTTCTCGATCATGCCTTCCTCGACCTCGCGGCCCAGCGCGCGGTCGGGGATCACGTCGACCTTGACCGGCGAGCGCAGCGCCAGGTGCGCGAACAGTGCCAGCGTCGCCGCCAGCAGCACGGCAGTGTAGATCAGCACGCGCGGCCGCGCGACGCGCTTGAGCATGTCCTTGCGCGGCAAGTCCTGCGCCAGGGCATTCTCGGTGGTGTAGCGGATCAGGCCGCGCGGATAGTTCATCTTGTCCATTACCTGGTCGCAGGCATCGATGCAGGCGGCGCAGCCGATGCATTCGTACTGCAGGCCGTTGCGGATGTCGATGCCGGTCGGGCACACCTGGACGCACAGCGTGCAGTCGATGCAGTCGCCGAGCCCGAGCGCTGCCGGGTCGGCCTTCTTCGAGCGCGAACCGCGCGGTTCGCCGCGCCTGGCGTCGTAGGTGATGGTCAGTGTGTCGTGGTCGAACATCACACCCTGGAAACGGGCGTACGGGCACATGTACTTGCAGACCTGCTCGCGCATGAAGCCGGCGTTGCCCCAGGTGGCGAAGCCGTAGAACAGCACCCAGAAGGTCTGCCAGGGGCCGGTCGACAGGGTCAGGATCGCGCCGAGCAGTTCCTTGATCGGCGTGAAGTAGCCGACGAAGGTGATGCCGGTCCACAGCGCGATCAGCACCCACAGCAGGTGCTTGGTCGCCTTGCGCGCCAGCTTGTTCGCCGACATCGGCGATCTGTCGAGCTTCATCCGGGCGTTGCGATCGCCCTCGATGACCCGCTCGACCCACATGAAGATTTCGGTATAGACGGTCTGCGGGCAGGCGAAACCGCACCACAGGCGGCCCGCGACGGCGGTGAACAGGAACAGTGACAGCGCCGAGATGACCAGCAGGCCGGTCAGGTAGATGAAGTCCTGCGGGTACAGGACCAGGCTGAACAGGAAGAAGCGCCGCGACTCGAGGTCGAACAGCACGGCGGGGCGGTCGCCCCAGCTCAGCCAGGGCAGCCCGTAGAACAGGATCTGGGTGAACCAGACCAGCGCCCAGCGCCAGCCGGCGAACAGGCCGGTGACGGCGCGCGGGTAGATCTTGCGCTGAACCTCGTAGAGCGAGAGTTCGACGTCGCCCGCGGCTGCTGCGCCGCGCTGGCCCCGCTGGCTCGCTGGTCCGGACATCCGGGCGCTCAGCGCGCGCTGCTGGCGGGCCGGTTGGACAGCCCCCAGATGTAGGCGCTCAGCAGGTGGATCTTGCCTTCACCGAGCAGCTCGCCGAAGGCGGGCATCTGGTTGTCGCGCCCGCGGGTGATCGCCTCGATGATCGTGGCCTGTCCGCCGCCATACAGCCAGATCCGGTCGGTCAGGTTCGGTGCGCCCAGCGCCGGGTTGCCCTTGCCGTCGTTGTTGTGGCAGACCGCGCACAGGGGGAACTTGTCCTGGCCGAGCGCCGCGCGCGCCGGGTCGTGGCCGCTGCGGGACAGCGACAGCACGTAGTGGGCCAGGTTGGTCACGTCGTCAGACGAGCCGACCGCCTCGGCCATCGGCGGCATCACGCCACGGCGCCCGTCGGTGATCGAGGCCTTGATCGAATCGGGATCGCCGCCCCACAGCCAGTCGTTGTCGGCCAGGTTCGGAAAGCCGCGGCTGCCCTGGGCGGTCGAGCCGTGGCACTGCACGCAGTAGGTCAGGTACAGGCGCTCGCCCATCTCGCGGCCTTGCGGATCGGCCGCCACCGTCGGGATGTCCTGCGCGAGAAACCTCGCGAACAGCGGCTCGACGGCCTGGTTGACTCGCGCCACCTCACGTTCGTACTGGCCCTTCTGGCTCCAGCCCAGCGTGCCCTGGAAGCTGCCCAGGCCGGGGTACAGGATCAGGTAGACCAGCGAGAACACGCAGGTGATGATGAACAGCCACAGCCACCAGCGCGGCAGCGGGTTGTTGTACTCCTCGAGGTCTTCGTCCCACTTGTGGCCGGTGGTGTCGACCTTCGCGCCCTGCACCCGGCCCCTGGCCATGACCAGTGCCAGCCACAGGCAGAACAGGATCGAGACGATCGTGGTGATTCCAATATAGAGGCTCCAGCCGGAGCTGGTGAAGTCAGCCATTTCGGTTCTCCGCGAAAGAGTCGCGCCGGATGCTCGTGTTCATCGTCGGGGATAGGGGGTCGGTGCCAGGCCCGGCCGGGTCCTGCCTAGGGTTCGTCATGCTCGGCGAAGGGCAGTCGCGAGGCTTCCTCGAAGCGCTCGCGCTGTTGCCCGCTCCAGGCCCACAGGACGATGCCGATGAAGAGGGCCAGGCAGACCACGGCGATGATGCCGCGCAATACGTTGATGTCCATGCCGCTTCCTTGCCGTGCCGCAGACCGCTTACTGCGGCTTGTTCAGCGCCGTGCCGAGCACCTGCAGGTAGGCGATCAGCGCGTCCATTTCGGTGTGGCCCTTCAGGGTCTCCGGGGCCGACTCGATGTCCTCGGCGCTGTACGGATGGCCGAGCTTGACCAGTGCCTGCATCCGTTTCTGGATCGTGCCGTCGTCGGCCGACCGGCGGGCCAGCCACGGGTAGCCGGGCATGTTCGACTCGGGCACCAGGTCGCGCGGGTTCATCAGGTGGACGCGATGCCACTCGTCGGTGTAGCGGCCACCGACCCGGTGCAGGTCGGGGCCGGTGCGCTTGCTGCCCCACTGGTGCGGGCGGTCGTAGACGAACTCGCCGGCCACCGAGTAGTGGCCGTAGCGTTCAGTCTCGGCGCGGAACGGCCGGATCATCTGCGAGTGGCAGTTGTAGCAGCCTTCCTTTACGTAGACGTCACGGCCGACCAGTTGCAGCGGGGTGTACGGCTTCAGGCCCGCTACCGGCTCGGTGGTCGACTTCTGGAAGAACAGCGGCACGATTTCGACCAGGCCGCCGAAGCTGATGGCCACCACGATCAGCACCATCAGCAGCGGCAGATTCTTCTCGATGATCGAATGCGAGAACTTCATCGTCGTTATCTCCTGTCCCGCTCAGGCGTGGGCCGGGTCGAGCCGCGGCACCGGCGCATCGACCGGACGGCCGGCGCGGATCGTCATCACCATGTTCCACACCATGACGCCCATTCCGGTGAGGTAGAGCAGGCCGCCGAGCACCCGGATGTAGTAGTACGGATAGGTTGCCTTCAACGATTCGATGAAGGCGTAGGTCAGCGTGCCGTCGGCGTTGGTGGCCCGCCACATCAGGCCCTGGGTGACCCCGGCGATCCACATTGCCGCGATGTACAGCACGACGCCGATCGTCGCGATCCAGAAGTGCGCTTCGATGGCCTTCACGCTGTGCATCTCGGTGCGACCGAACAGGCGCGGCAGCAGGTAGTAGACCGAACCCATCGTGATGAAGCCGACCCAGCCCAGCGCACCCGAGTGCACGTGGCCGACCGTCCAGTCGGTGTAGTGCGACAGTGCATTGACCGTCTTGATCGACATCATCGGACCTTCGAAGGTCGACATGCCGTAGAACGACAGCGAGACGATCAGGAACTTCAGGATCGGATCGGTGCGCAGTTTGTGCCAGGCCCCCGACAGGGTCATGATCCCGTTGATCATCCCGCCCCAGGACGGCGCCAGCAGGATCAGCGAGAACACCATGCCCACGCTCTGCGCCCAGTCGGGCAGGGCCGTGTAGTGCAGGTGGTGGGGGCCGGCCCACATGTAGGTGAAGATCAGTGCCCAGAAGTGCACGATCGACAGCCGGTACGAGTACACCGGGCGCTCGGCCTGCTTCGGAATGAAGTAGTACATCATCCCCAGGAAGCCGGCGGTCAGGAAGAAGCCGACCGCGTTGTGGCCGTACCACCACTGCACCATCGCGTCCTGCACGCCGGCGTACAGCGAGTACGACTTGGTCCAGGTGACCGGTATCGCCAGGTTGTTGATGATGTGCAGCACCGCGATCGTGATGATGAAGGCGCCGTAGAACCAGTTGGCCACATAGATGTGGGGTGTCTTGCGCCTGGCGATGGTGCCGAAGAACACGATTGCGTAGGACACCCAGACCGCCGTGATCAGCAGGTCGATCGGCCATTCGAGTTCGGCGTACTCCTTGCTGTGCGTGATGCCCATCGGCAGCGTGATGACGGCTGCCACGATCACCGCCTGCCAGCCCCAGAACACGAAGGAGGCCAGCCCGGGCGCGAACAGCGGTGTCTGGCAGGTGCGCTGGACCACGTACAGCGAGGTGGCCATCAGGCCGGTGCCGCCGAACGCGAAGATCACCGCGTTGGTGTGCAGCGGACGCAGCCGCCCGTAAGTGAGCCAGGCGATGTCGAAGTTCAGTGCCGGCCAGGCGAGCTGGGCCGCGATGAACAAGCCGACGAGCATGCCGACGAAGCCCCAGACGACCGTCATGATCGTCAGTTGCCGGACGACCTTGTAGTTGTAGGTCTCGCCCGTCAACGATCTGCTTGCACCCATTCGAATCCCCGTGAGAATGTCGTCACTCGAGAGTGCCGATTATCCTACATGGTCGAGTGGTTATATTGCGCAGCATCAATCGCCACTGCGGCGGTGTTGTATGCCGGGAACGGTCGGGGTGGGCGAGGCCGCGTCGGCATCCGCTTCCGATTTCATTTCCGTTTCCGTTTCCGCAACGGGCGGCCGGTCGTCGTCGTGCAGCACGCTCCAGGCTGGAGCGTCCATGTCCTCGAACTGTCCCTGGTCGGACATCCGCAGGAACAGCCAGGCCGCCACGAAGATCGCGGCGACGCTGAGGGGGATCAGCAGGTAGAGCGCTTCCATCAGCCGGCGCCGCCGTGCAGGCGCGGGTCCGGCTTGGGCACCTCGCGCGGATCCGGGCGCAAGCCGGTGCGCCGCTCGGCGCGTGGCAGCAGCCGCAGCGCGTTCATTGCGACCAGCAGCGAACTGGCCGACATGCCGATCGCCGCAACCGCCGGCGGCACCCAGCCGATCGCTGCAGCCGGGATCGCCAGCGTGTTGTAGGCCATCGCCCAGCCGAGGTTCTGGCGCACGATACGCCGCGTATCGGTGGCCAGCGTCAGCAGCGTGCACAGATCGGTGAGCTGGCGGCCGAGCAGGACGACGCCGGCGGCGGTGCGGGCCAGCGAACTGGCCTCGCCGACTGCCACCGAGACGTCGGCCGCTGCCAGCACCGGGGCGTCGTTGACGCCGTCGCCGACCATGACCACCTTGCGTCCGGCTTGCTGCAGCGCAGCGACGTAGGCCAGCTTGTCGTCGGGGCGGGCGCCGCCCCGATGGGTGACGATGCCGAGCCGCTCGGCCACGCGCGCCACGGTGGCCGGGTCGTCGCCGGACAGCAGGTGCAGTTGCAGGCCGCGGGTGGCGAGGGTGGCGACGACTTCGGCGGCCTCGGGGCGCAGCGTGTCGCGCAGCCGCAGGCGGGCCACGGCGCCGCTTTCGTCGGCCAGCCAGACCTCGGTGTCACCGGGGTCGGCGTCTGCATCAGGGCGTGGAGCCGTTGTACCGCCCGTGTTGGCCGGCAGCTCACCGGCGAAGGCGCGGCTGCCCAGCCGCCAGCCGTGGCCGTCGATGACGGCCTGGACGCCGAAGCCCTGGACCGTGCGTGGCTGCGAAGCGATCGGGATATCCAGGCCGGCGGCTGCCTGTCGGATGGCTGCGGCCACCGGGTGCGACTGGCCCGCTTCCAGGGCGGCGGCGATCGCCAGCAGTCGCTTCTCGAGGGCAAGGTCGTCCTGACGGTGCGCAACGCCCAGCCGCTCTCCGGCGCCGGGCACCGGTTCGAGCGCGATCAGCCCGGGCCGTCCGGCGGTCAGCGTGCCGGTCTTGTCGAAGACCACGTCGGTGGCTTCGGCGGCGCGCAGCAGCAGGTCGCTGTTGGCGACCAGCATGCCGCGCTGCAGGGCGCTGCTGCCGGCCGCTGCCAGGGCGGCCGGGGTGGCCAGCGACAGTGCACAGGGGCAGGAGACGACCAGGACGGCGATCGCGATGCCGGCCGCCCGCGACGGATCGATCTGCAGCCAGGCGAGCCAGACGGCAGCGGCCAGCACCAGCAGTGCGACCACGAACAGTCGGGCGATGCGATCGGTCAGGCCGACGATCCGCGGCCGCTGGGCGGCGGCCCGCTCGGCGAGCCGCTCGATCGTCGAGATCGTGCTGTCGCCGGCGGCACGCAGGGCGCGCAGCATCACCGGATGGCCGGTATTGATCGAACCGCCCGGCAACTCGGCACCGCGGCTGACCGGAACCGGGCGCGATTCGCCGGTCAGCAACGACTGGTCGATCGTGGTCGTATCGTCGAGCAGTACGGCATCGACCGCGATCCGCTCGCCGGGTGCGACCCGGAAATGATCGCCCGGCATCAGCCGGGAGGCGGGAACCCGGTCGGCCGCGCCGGTGGCCGGATCGATGCGCTCGGCGGTATCGGGGACCGAGGCCGACAGCGCGTCGAGGGTGCGTGCTGCCCGCCGGCGCGCCATCCACTCCAGGTAGCGGGCGCCGAGCAGCAGGAAGACGAACATCGTGACCGAGTCGAACCAGACTTCGCCGTGGCCGGTGAAGGTGGCGTGGACGCTGGCGATGAAGGCGGCCGCCAGCGCGATCGCGACCGGCACGTCCATGCCGGGGCTGCGTGCCCGCAGATCGCGCCAGGCGCCGGCGAAGAAGGGTTGTGCCGAGTAGAGCACCACCGGCAGCGTCAGCACGAGGCTGGCCCAGCGCAGCAGGGCGTCCCACTGCGGTTCGATGTCGCCGGGTTCGGCGAGGTAGACCGGGATTGCGTACATCATCACCTGCATCATGCCGAGGCCGGCAATGAACAGGCGCCGGAACATGGCCCGGCTGGCCTTGCGCAGCGCCTGCTCGCGGCGCAGCGGGTCGAAAGGCCGCAGCCGATAGCCGATCCGGGCGGCCGCGGCGAGCAGCGCCGACAGCGGGGTGGCGCGCGGGTCGTAGCGCAGGGTGGCCCGCTCGGTGGCCATGTTGACCGAGACCTGGCCGACGCCGGGCTGGGCCTGCAACTGGCGTTCGATCAGCCAGACGCAGGCACCGCAGCGGATGCCTTCAACCAGCAGCGTCGCCTCGCAGTGGTCCCCGTCGCGGCGCACGAAACGGGCCTGCACTTCCGGCTCGTCGTAGATTTTCAGTGCCTGCTCGGCGGCGTGTTCGGCCGCCGGGTCGGGGGCCGCGTCGCTCCCGGCAGTCGGGCCGCCGCCGGGAGCCAGGGCGAGGCCTTGCGGCGGGCGCCAGCCGGGGGCCGGCAATTCGGTGCGGGTCCGGTAATAGTCGTCGAGGCCGGCCGCGACGATCGCATCGGTCACGGCCTGGCAGCCGGCGCAGCACATCGGCCGGGTCTGACCCGCAACCTCGCTGTGCCAGCGTCCGGGGTCGGGCACCGGCTGGCCGCAGTGGAAGCAGGTCAAGGCCATGGACAGCCGCTTAACGCCACGGTTGCAGGCAGGCGTCGATGACGCTGTGCAGGCCGTCGATGGGGTCGATGCGCAGCAGGCCGGCCACGCCGAAGGCGATCACCAGCAGGCCGGCGGCCAGCCGTACGCCGCCGCGATCCAGCCAGTTCGCGCCGCGCTGCACCAGCCAGCCCAGAGCCAGCAGATTGGGCAGGGTGCCCAGGCCGAAGGCCAGCATGAGTGCCGCGCCGTCGAGCGCACTGCCCGCGACCAGCGCCGCGACCAGCACCCCGTAGACCATGCCGCAGGGCACCCAGCCCCAGACCAGGCCGGCCGCCAGCGCACCGCGCAGCCCGGGGGCACGGAGCACGCGCGCAGCCAGCGGTGCCATCCGTTTCCAGGCCCCCGCCCCGATCCGTTCGAGCACGCTGAGCCGACTCGCCCCGACGACCAGCGCCAGGCCGAGCAGGATCATGACCAGGTTGGCGGCGGCAAAGCCGATCTGCTGGATCGGCAGCATGTGGGCGCCGATCCAGGCCGTGGAGCCGACTGCGCCGGCGATCGCCCCGGCGATCGAATAGCTGGAGATGCGCCCGAGGTTGTAGGCCAGCGGCTGCAGCCGGGAGGGCGCCGTGGCGCCGGCGGTCAGCGGCACGCCGGTGGTCGCATCGACGGCCTGGATCGGGATGATGCGGTGCCGGGCATTGAGCACGGTGACGATGCCACCGCACATGCTGGCGCAGTGTGTGCCGCCGAACAGGCCGAGCAGGAAGGCGGAAAGCAGCGAAAAGCCGATCACGGCAGCAGAAACCTCGTGAGGGCCGGCGGCGCCGGTCTTCATGGATTAGACTCGGACGGACGAAAGACCGGAACGGTCCGCGCCGCCATGCTGCCGGCCTGCGTTCGAATCAATGATAGCGCTGCCGCGCAGTTCGCCGCTTGAATGATGTCAAAGACCTTGTGGATAGACGGTGAGGGCCTGCTGCGCACGCTCGACCAGACCTGTCTGCCCTTCGAGCGGCGCGAGATCGTCCTCGACAGCGAGGCGGTCTGCCAGCGGGCGATCACTACGATGCAGGTGCGGGGGGCCCCGCTGATCGGTGCGGTAGGCGCCTGGGGGCTTGCCTTCGCGCTGCGCGACGACCCGTCGGATGCGGCACTCGTCGCAGCGTCCGGCCGCCTGTTCGCCGCCCGGCCCACGGCGGTGAACCTGCGCTGGGCGCTCGATCGCATCGTGCGCCGGGTCGAGCCACTGCCGGTCGGCCAGCGGGCGCTGGCCGCGCGCATCGAGGCGCAGGCGATCTGCGACGAGGATGTCGAATGCAACCGGCGCATCGGCGAGCACGGTGCTGCCCTGCTCGGCGCCCTGTCGGAAAGGCTCGCGCCGGGGGCGGTGCTGAATGTCCTGACCCACTGCAACGCCGGCCGGATCGCGACCCTGGATCACGGCACGGCGCTGGCGCCGATCTATCTGCTGAACGAGCGCGGCGTGCCGGTCCACGTCTGGGTCGACGAGACCCGGCCGCGCAACCAGGGTGCAGCGCTGACCACCTGGGAGCTCGCCGAGCGCGGCATTGCGCATACCGTCGTCGTCGACAACGCCGGCGGCCTGCTCATGCGCCAGGGCCGGGTCGACGCGGTCATCGTCGGCTGTGACCGGGTGGCTGCCAACGGTGATGTCGCAAACAAGATCGGCACCTATCTGAAGGCGCTGGCCGCCCGCGACTGCGGCCTGCCGTTCTGGGTGGCCTGCCCGGTCTCGACCATCGATCCACTGTGCCCCGATGGCGATGCAATCCCGATCGAGGAGCGCGCCGGACACGAGGTCAGCCATGTCGGCGGCCGGCTTCCCGACGGCACGATGGGCACGGTGCAGATCGTGCCCGACGGCAGCGCGGTTGCGAACCCGGGCTTCGACATCACGCCGGCCCGGTTGGTCACTGCATTGATCACCGAGCAGGGCGTCTGCGAGGCCTCGGCGGGCGGCGTGGCGCAGGTGCTGACAGCGGGAGGCGGACGATGAGCCACGGACCGGAATCAGGCCTGGACTGTGCCGTGCCGCCCGGCGCCGGTACGGGCGGGTGCGCCCCTGAACTGGCGACCGAGCAGGCAGCCCGCCGGGCGGTCGTCGCAACCTGTCGCGAGACGATCGCGCGGGGGCTGAACACCGGGCGTGCCGGCAATGTCTCGCTGCGCTGGCACCGCGGCGGCCGGCAGGGCGACGGCATGCTGATCTCGCCGGCAGCCCTGGCCTGCGATGCCCTGACGGCCGACGACATCGTCTGGCTGGCGCTCGCGGCAGACGAGGCGGCCGACGGGAAGGTGACCGATGATGGGGCGGCCGCTGACGAAGCCGGCCGGCGCCCGTCGTCGGAATGGCGGATGCACCGTGATCTGTATCGGAGCCGCCCGGACGCCGGCGCCGTCATCCACGTGCATTCGCCGGCTGCCACGGCGCTGGCCTGCCTGCCGCGCGTGCAGCGCGACGGCATTCCGGCCTTTCACTACATGGTTGCCGTGGCTGGCGGCGCGGACATCCGCTGCGCGCCGTATCGGACTTTCGGGACTCCGGAGCTTTCCGAAGTGGCCGCTGCCGCGCTGCGCGACCGGCGCGCCTGCCTGCTCGCGAACCACGGTACGCTGGCCTTCGCGGCCACGCTGGCCGGCGCCCTGGAGCTGTCCTGCGAGCTCGAGTCGCTGGCGCGGATGTACGCGCAGATCCTCGCGACCGGTGAACCCTCGATCCTGCCTGGCGACGAAATCGAGCGCGTGCTGGCTCGCTTCGCGGACTATCGCCAGGCCGGCTGAGTCCCGTCCAGCGGGCTGAGTTAAAATGACCATATGGTCATTCGTTCGAGGCAGCCTTGAAAACCGTTACCGTCGTGCAAGCCAAGTCCCACTTTTCGGCCCTGCTCGCGCAGGTGGAAGGGGGTGAGGAAATCGCTGTCACCCGCCATGGCAAGGTCGTGGCACGGTTGGTACCCGATCGTCCTCGCATGGCGGCCGAAGCGTTCCG
Organism: Burkholderiaceae bacterium; assembly: GCA_041678445.1. Lineage (GTDB taxonomy): Bacteria > Pseudomonadota > Gammaproteobacteria > Burkholderiales > Burkholderiaceae_E > Zeimonas. Next base: position 11,976 of record JBAYOD010000043.1, read on the forward strand.
CGACTTCTGGCTCGCTGAGGATTGCGACCTGCAGGCGCCACCGGACCCGCCTGCGGACGACGTCGCCGCGCTGGACGGCTGAGAGATGGCGGCGCCTTGCCTGCTGGACACCAACATCCTGATCGCCGCGCTCAAGGGCCATCCGGTGGTGCGTCAGCGGCTGGAAGCCACACCGCTGGCCGACTTGCGGCTGTCTGCCATCGTGCTGGGAGAACTTCAGTTCGGCGCCGAGAAGCGCGCGCACGTCGAACGCAACCGCAGCCGCCTGGTCGATCTCGTGCAAAGACTGCCCGTGATCGGCATCGACGGCGGCACTGCGCTTCCCTACGCGCGCATACGCGCTGACCTCGAGCGGCAGGGCACCCCCATCGGCGCTACCGACCTCTGGATCGCTGCGCAGGCAGTCCAGGTCGGCGCCATGCTGATCACCGACAATCTGCGCGAATTCCAGCGCGTGCCGGGCCTGGTACTCGAGAACTGGCTGAAGTTGCCCTGATCGCAAGACTGCCCGACGACGAGTCGGTTGGCTGAATCCCGTCAGGCAGCTTGATCCGGTCATTGACCGCGCCCCGGCTTCTCCATATTATTCCGGTATAGAAATTTCATTCTATATAAAGAATATCAGAGAGACATGCCATGTCACGAATGCTGAGCACCCTGTCGAAATTCGGGGTTGTCGTTCTTGCCTTGGGCACCGCAGCCGTCATGGCCCAGGCGCAGTATCCGAACCGGCCGGTCCGGATCGTCGTACCGTACGGACCCGGGTCGGGCACCGACATCCTGGCGCGGACGCTCGCCGAGCCGCTGGGGCAGGCGCTCGGCCAGCCGATCGTCGTCGAGAACAAGGCCGGCGCCAATTCGATGCTGGGCACCGATATCGTCGCGAAGGCTGCTCCGGATGGTTATACGCTCGGCCTGGCGACGAACGCCGGGCTGGCGGCCAGCCCCGGGGGGCTCAGCCAGAGCGTTCCCTACGATGCAGAGCGCGACCTGGCCTACATCACTCGTGTCGCGTCGGTGTCCTTCGTCCTGCTGGTGAACAACAAGCTTGCGGTGAACTCGCCGCGCGAGTTGATCGACTATGTCAAGGCGAACCCGGGCAAGCTCAGCTACGCCAGCGGCAATACTGGCGGCATTGCCTACATGGGCTATCTGAAGCGGGCCTACGAACTCGACATCACCCACGTGCCGTACAAGTCCACGCCGTCGGCGCTCGTCGACCTGATGAGCGGGCAGGTCGAGGTCATGATGGCCGATGTGGCTTCGAGTACGCCGCGCATCCGTGCCGGTCAGCTCAAGGCCCTGGGCGTGGCGGCCGACCAGCGCAGCCCGCTGCTGCCCGAAGTCCCCACTCTGGATGAGTCGGGGGTGGCCAATGTCCCCGACATGTCCGGCTGGTGGGCGCTGGTCGGACCGGCCGGAATGCCCGCCGGGATTGCCGATCGGCTGAATCGGGAGTTCGTGGAGATTCTCGGTCGCGAGGATGTGCGCGAGAAGATGTTGCGCAGCGGCCTGGTGGCAACGCCGTCCACCCGTGAGCAGGCGGCGCGCTATCAGCAGGACCAGCTCGAGGTCTGGTCGGCGCTGGTCAGGGATCTGGGTCTGCAGGCGCAGTGAACGGGTTGCTTCCCGGGTCTGGTGTCTTCCCCGGGCCCGGTGTCGGGAGGCGGTGGGTGTTTTCAGTGGGCAGCAGGTATTTTTCATACATGAAAGGGCAATTTCACATCTGAAAACGCCATGCCTTTTTCTGCTTTCACTGACCGTGGACGCAAGCGACTCATGCCATCGGACTTGCCGGTGGGGTGCTCGGTGCCACGAAAGGAAGGCCCGGCAGGCTGCCTGGTGCGATACTCGCGCAAAGCAACGGAATCGAAGATGATGAACTCTCTGGCCCGCGCCCTGGCCCCCCGATCGGTCGCCGTGATGGGCGCTTCCGACAATCCCCACAAGGTAGGCGGACGGCCGGTCGCCTACATGAAGCAGTACGGATTCCAGGGGGCTATCTACCCGGTCAACCCGGTCCGTGCCGAGGTGCAGGGCCTGACGGCCTATGCGAGCCTGGCGGATCTGCCGGAGGTGCCCGACCTGGTCGTCGTGGCGGTCGGTGGCGAGGAAGGGGTGCGGATGGTCGAGCAGGCGGCGGCCGCCGGCGTGGCGGTGGCCGTCGTGATGGCCTCGGGCTACGCCGAAACGGGCGAGGACGGTCGCCGTCAGCAGGCGCGCATGCTGGCGGCGGCGCAGGCTGCCGGCATGCGCCTGGTCGGTCCGAACTGCCAGGGTCTGGCGAACTTCGCCACCGGTGCAATCGCGAACTTTGCGACGATCTTCCACGAGCAGCCCAGCAGCGACGGTGCGCTGGCGATCGTCGGCCAGAGCGGGGCGGCAACCCAGTCGATCTACGCGCTGGCCTATGCCCGTGGGATCCACGCGCGCTACGTGCTCGCCACCGGCAACGAGGCCGATGTGACGGTGGCCGAACTGTTCGGCGCGGTGGTGCCCGACCCGGGTATCCGCGCAGTCGTCCTCTATCTCGAATCGATCACCCGCACCGACCAGCTGGCGGAAGCTGCTGCGCTGGCTCGCGCCCGCGGGTTGCCGGTGATTGCCATCAAAGGAGGGCGGAGCGCCAGTGGCCAGCTTGCCGCGAGCTCGCACACCGGCGCGCTGGCCACCGAGGACCGGGTCGTCGACGCCTTCTTCGCCCGGCACGGCATCGTGCGCGTGGTCGACCCGTACGAGGCGATCTCGCTCGTTCCACTGCTCATGCAGGCCGTGCGGCCGGCCGGCGACTCGCTGGTGGCGATCAGCAACTCGGGTGCCAGCTGCGTGATGATGGCCGACGCCGCCGATGAGCACGGCGTGCCGCTGATGGCGTTCAGCGATGCAGCACGTACGAGACTGGATGAGGCCTTGCCGCAGTTCGTCGCCAGCACCAATCCGATCGACCTGACCGGCGCGCTGCTCACCGACCGCAAGCTGTTCGCCGAGGTTCTCGACACACTGGCGACCGAAGCCCGGCCCGATCTGTTGCTGCTGGCCTTCCCGGTTGCCGGTGCCGGCTACGATGTGCCCGGTTACGCGCGCGACCTGGCCGCCTTCGCGAGCCGCTGCGCGACGGCCGTCGCCGTCGCGGCGCCCCAGGCGTCGGTGCGCGAACCCTTCGCCGGGTACGGGCTGGCCACCTACGACCGGGAGCTCGAGGCCCTGCAGGCGCTCAAGCGGTTCGCTGATTTCTGTGCCGGGCAGCGCGAGGTGGCGCCGCCTGCGCGAGCGCCGGTCGAAGTGCCCTTGCCCGCGCCTGGCGGCGGCCGCTTCATGAGCGAAGCGCAGAGTCTGGCGGTGCTGGCGCAGGCCGGGCTGCCGACGGTCGAGCACATCGTCTGCCGCACGCAAGACGAGGCAATCGCGGCCTTTTGCAAGCTGGGGCCGAGGGTCGTCGTCAAGGCGTGTTCGGAGGAGGTCACCCACAAGAGCGAGCATGGCCTGGTCGCCGTCGGCCTGAGTGACGAAGCGGCCGTTGTCCAGGCCTTCGAGCGCCAGTGCGCGACGCTTGCGACCCTCGGCGCGGCCAGCGAGGGCATCCTGGTGGCCCGGATGGTCGGGGGAGGGCGCGAGCTGGCGCTCGGTGCGCGGACCGATCCGGTATTCGGGCCGGTCGTGATGGTGGGCGACGGCGGGATCTACCTCGAGGCGCTCGGTGACTTCCGGCTGCTGCTGCCGCCTTTCGATGTGGCCGCGGTCGAAGCCGCGCTGGCGCAGTTGCGCATTGCGCCGCTGCTGCGCGGCGTGCGCGGCGAGCCGCCGGCCGATATCGGCGCCTTCGCGCAGATGGCGGTGCGGCTGGGCGACGCGATGCTCGCCTGGCAGGACGACGTGGCGTCGATCGACATCAATCCCGTCAAGGTGCTGGCGCGCGGTGAAGGCGCCGTCGCCATCGACGCGCTGATCGAGCGGACGGTGACTTCAGGCTGAAGGTTCGCCCGGGTACGGCGATCGGCCCGAGATCGCGCCGGAAATCTCGGCAACGCGCAGGCGCAGGTCCGTGCCCAGGGCCTGGACGGCGGTCTCGTCCAGCTGGGCGCTGAAGCCGACTGCGCTGACGGCCATGATCGGCCGGCCGGTGACGTCCAGCACCGGCGCCGACACCGTCGTGACGCCACGCACGTAGTGGCCGATGTCGACCGCATAGCCGCGCTTGCGGACCTCGGCCACGTCGGCCAGGTATTCCTCGAAGGACGGTGCGTTCTCCCAGCGCAGGCTCGTGAGCCGGGCCCGCAGTTCGGCCGGGTCGAGGCCGGAATGGGCGGCCATGCACCGCCCGAGGGCGGCGATGTACATCGGCAGGCGCTGGCCGATGCTCATGTGCACGCGCAGCGTCCCGACCGCGTCGGCACGGTCGACCAGCAGCACGCGGTCGTCATCGGTGCGCTGCCACAGCGTCGTCGTCACCCCATGCCGGGCGGCGATCTGCTCCAGGTGCGGGCGCACCAGCCGGATCCAGGACGAATGTTCGAGCGCGCCCTTGGCGAGCGCCACCAGGCCGAGTCCGATCGTGTAGGACTTGGTTGCCGGGTCGAACCTGACCAGCTTGTCGTGGACCAGGGTCTTGAGCAGATTGAAGCAGGTGCTCGGGTTCAGATCGAGGTCGCGGGCCACCCGGGTCACGCCTACCGGTCCGGTCGCGGCACAGAGGTAGCGCAGGATCGCAAGCCCGTTGACCAGTGCACCGACCAGTTTTTCAGGGGGAGGGGCGGCTGCCATGTCTGTCCGATGCAAAGCGATCCGGTCGGGGCTGAAAGAGCGGAATTTAACAGCAGCCGCGGGTCGGGCGGGTCGAAGGCCGGGTGCCGCAGCCTCCGGCGGTGTCCGGCAAGGCCCGGGAAGCGCTGTGGGGTGGCCCGAAAGGAGCTTGTCGTTATTCTCGATGAAGATCAGTATACTTTGTAGAGAATATTCGATCACGAGCGCCTCGCCGGGCGCAGATCTGACAGAAGGAGTGCTGGACATGGAATCATCCGGACGTCGCGGTTTCCTGAATGCCTTGTCGGCGAGTGCCGGGGCCCTGGCGGCCGGTGCCGCCAGCCTGCCCGCCTTCGCACAGGCCTATCCATCGCACCCGGTGCGGCTCTATGTGCCGATCGCGCCCGGCGGCCTCACCGATACCCTGGCCCGGGCGATCGGTGCCGGTCTGGCAGAGCGGATCGGCCAGCCGGTGGTCGTCGAGAACCGGCCGGGCGGGGGTGGCGTGATCGGCATGCAGGCGGCGGCCCGGGCCGCGCCCGACGGCTACGGCCTGGCTTTCGTCTATCAGGGGGTGGCGAGCGTCAATCCGGTGCTGCTGAAGAACCCGCCCTACGACACGATTCGTGATTTCGTCGCGGTGGCACTGGTCGCGCAGTTTCCGCTGATTCTGCTGGTCAGCCCCGAGACGAAGGCCCGGACGGTTGCCGAACTGGTCGAACTGGCACGCACTGCGCCCGGCGGCCTGAACTATGGCTCGGCCGGCAATGCGACGACATCGCATCTCGCGATGGAGCTGTTCAAGCGTCAGGCTAAGGTGGACATGGTCCATGTTCCGTACAAGGGGGAATCGCCGGCCATGACCGGCCTGGTCGGGGGCAGCATCACGGTCCTGTTCGCGACGCCGACGGTTGCCTTGCCGATGATCAAGTCGGGCCGGGTGCGCGCCCTGGCCATCAGCACCGCGCAGCGCAGCGCCTTGTTGCCTGATCTGCCGACCGTGGCCGAGGGCGGACTGGCCGACTTCGCGGTGGGCGGCTGGTATGGAATCCTGGCACCCACCGGTACGCCGGCGACGATCGTCGATCGTCTGGCCGCGGAACTGGCCATCGTCCTGAAAGATTCCGACCTGCGTGCCCGGCTCGCAGCCCAGGGGGTCGAGCCGATGTGGGCCGGCCCTGCGGATGCCGATGCATGGCTGCGTGCCGACACCCGGAAGTGGCAGCAGGTGATCGTCGAATCGGGAATCAGCGTCGACTGATACCATTTTGCGTTCGAACGATCCGTAGCTGCGGAGCCAGGACGCGGG
>JBAYOD010000044.1:0-17982 GCA_041678445.1 Burkholderiaceae bacterium
TCGAGGCGCCGGGGCTCTGTTCGCCGTCACGCAGCGTGGTGTCGAAGATGATCAGTTTGTCGGCCATGACGGGGGTTCCTGTGGACTGCGGGGCGACACCGCCCGTCTCGTGAACGGGCGGCAGCGGGTGCTCCGGGAATGATATACGGTGCCTGCTGCCGCCGGTGTCAACGGACCCGGTTGCCGCCGGTGTCAGGCGCGCGGCAGCGTCACGCCGGTCTGGCCCTGGTACTTTCCGCCACGGTCGCGATAGGAGGTTTCACAGACTTCATCGGACTCGAAGAACAGCATCTGCGCGCACCCCTCGCCCGCATAGATCTTGGCCGGCAGCGGCGTCGTGTTCGAGAATTCGAGCGTGACATGCCCTTCCCACTCGGGTTCGAGCGGCGTCACGTTGACGATGATGCCGCAGCGCGCATATGTCGACTTGCCCAGGCAGACGGTCAGCACATTGCGGGGAATGCGCAGATACTCGACCGTGCGCGCCAGCGCGAAGGAATTCGGCGGAATGATGCAGATCGGCCCCTTGAAATCGACGAAGGACTTCTCATCGAAAGCCTTGGGGTCGACGATCGTCGAGTTGATGTTGGTGAAGATCTTGAATTCCTCGGCGCAGCGCACGTCATAGCCATAGCTCGACGTTCCGTACGAGACGATCCTGTCGCCGTCGCGTTCACGGATCTGGCCCGGCTCGAAGGGTTCGATCATCCTGTGCTGCGCCGCCATCCGGCGGATCCACTTGTCGGCCTTGATCGTCATGGCTGGAGGTAGGAATAGGGGCGAAGGAAACGGGGGTGGGTGCGCCGGGGCGCGGATCGGATGGCAGATTCTACCGGTCGAGCCGGACACTCGGGTGCTCGTGCGCTCAGGCCCGATCCTGCCGTGGCCCCAGCCTGATGATCAGGTGACGACGGCGACCGACTTCACCTGAGCCCAGACCGCCAGCCCCGGACGCAGCCCGAGTTCGGCGACCGCCCGCCGGGTGACCCGGGCAAGCAGGATCGAGCGCCCGCACTGGATGCGCACGATCGCCTGTGACGGGTGGCGGTCGGCCACCACCGAGTCGATGTGACCCGGCAAACGGTTCTGGATGCTGGTGGCGTGCGCCGCCTCGGTCGTCACGCTGACATCGCGGGCCAGCACGCGCAGCCGCACCCGATGGCCTTCGGGCAGCCCGTCGTCGCGCAGCCACAGGCTGCCACCGTCGAACCCGGCGCGCACCAGTTGCCAGCGAGCATCGCGCTCGACCACGGCTGCCGGCAGCAGCACTCCGACATCGTCACCGACGACGACCGGGGCGTCGGCCGCCGACAGCACCTCGGCAATCGGCCCCGAAGCGCGTACCTGCCCGCCGTCGAGGACGACCAGGTGGTCGGCCAGCCGGGCCAGTTCGTCAGCCGAGTGCGTCACATAGAGCATCGGGATGCGCAGTTCGTCGCGCAACCGTTCCAGCCAGGGCAGCACCTCCTGGCGACGGGCCTGATCGAGGGCGGCCAGCGGCTCGTCCATCAGCAGCAGGCGGGGTTGGGTGGCCAGGGCCCGGGCAATCGCCACCCGCTGGCGCTCGCCGCCGGACAGCCGGTCGACCGGACGCGGCAGCAGACTGCGGATGCCCAGCAGGTCGATGGCTGCCTGCAGGGCCTCGGCTGCTGCCGGTGAGCGGACCCGCTTGAGCCCGTAGCGCAGATTGCCCAGCACGTCGAGGTGCTCGAACAGGCTGGCTTCCTGGAACACATAGCCCAGTGGCCGAGCCCAGGTCGGCAGGAAAATCCCGGCCGGGTCGTCCTGCCAGACCTCACCGGCGATCCGGATCTCGGCATTGCGTGCCCGTTCGAGACCGGCAACGCAGCGCAGCACGCTGGTCTTGCCCGAACCGGAGGCCCCGAACAGCACGGTGATGCCCTGTGCCGGCAGTTCGAGATCGACCTGCAGCAGGAAGGCCGCGCGCGGCAACTCCAGCCGCACGCGAATGAGCTCGATGCTCAAGGCATTACCCGGGCGCTGCGCCGGCGCAGCATGGCCAGCGCCAGCAGGACGGCGAAGGAGAACAGCACCATCGTGCCGGCCAGCCAGTGAGCCTGGGCATACTCCATCGCCTCGACATGCCCATAGATCTGGGTCGACACGACCCGCGTGCGGCCGGGGATGTTGCCGCCGATCATCAGCACGACACCGAATTCGCCCACCGTATGCGCGAAGCTGAGGATGGCTGCGGTCACGAGCCCGGGACGTGCCAGCGGCAGGGCCACCGTGAAGAAGGCGTCGAGAGGCCGCGCGCGCAGTGTGGCAGCCACCTCCATGGGCCGCGCGCCGATCGATTCGAAGGCATGCAGCATCGGCTGCACGGCGAACGGCAGCGAGAACACGATCGAGCCGATCACCAGGCCGGTGAACGTGAATGACAGTACGCCCCAGCCCAGGGCCTGGGTCAGCTGCCCGAGCGGCCCGAGCGGCCCCATCGCCACCAGCAGGTAGAAACCCAGGACCGTCGGCGGCAGGACCAGCGGCAGCGTGACCAGGGCGCCGATCGGTGCCCGCCAGCGCGAATGCGTCTGCGACAGCCACCAGGCCAGCGGTGTGGCCAGCACCAGCAGCAGCAGCGTGGTCACGCTGGCCAGCGCAATCGTCAGCCGGATGGCCTCCCAGGCCTGGGCATCGAAGGGCACGTCTTCAGATCTGGTAGCCGAAGGACCGGATGATGCCGCGAGCACGTTCGCCGCGCAGATAGTCGAGCAAGGCCTGCGCCGCCGGATTGTCACGCGCCCGCGTCAGCACCACGGCGTCCTGGCGGATGGTCTCGTGCATGTCGTCAGGCACGACCCAGCCCGAGCCCTGGGTGAGCTTGCCTCCGGCAAAGACCTGCGACAGTGCAACGAAACCGAGCTGCGCATTGCCGGTGGCCACGAACTGGTAGGTCTGGGCGATGTTCTCGCCCTGCACGAAGCGCGGGCTCAGCCGGTCGAGCAGGCCGAGCCGGGTCAACGTCTGGATCGCAGCCGCACCGTAGGGCGCCAGCTTCGGATCGGCCACGGCGATGCGCTCGAAGTTCCCCGTTTTCAGGACTGCGCCCTCGCTGTCGACCACCGCAGCATCCCGGCTCCAGAGCACCAGCTTGCCGATGGCGTAGGTGAAGCGGGTGCCGGCGACACCGTGCCCCTCATCCTCGAGCCGCTTCGGCGTCTTGTCGTCAGCCGCCAGCAGGATGTCGAAGGGGGCCCCGTTGCGGATCTGGGCGTAGAACTTCCCAGTCGAGCCGAAGGCCAGCAAGGCCTTGTGCCCGGTATCCTCCTCGAATGCGGTCGCGATTTCACGCATCGGCACCGTGAAATTGGCTGCCACGGCAACCGAAACCTCGGCGGCAACGACCGTGCCGGCCAGGCCGAGCGTCGTGAGCAACAGAACCAGCAGGCGTTTCATCGACCTCTCCTCGCTATTCATTAACTGAATAGCGAATCATACACAGCGGGCCACAGCCTTGACCACGACCCCGGACACCCCCCCCGATCTGGCCGAAGTCCTCATCGGTCATCAGGTCGACAAGCGCATCGACATCCTCCGGCGGATCGGCGCCAGCGGATCGATCTCGGAAGCCGCCCGCAGTGCCGGAGTCAGCTACAAGGCCGCCTGGCAGGCAATCGAAACGCTCGACAACCTGGCCGGTACGCCGCTGGTCGACAAGGCGGTGGGCGGGCGCGGCGGCGGCGGCGCCGCCCTCACCCCGGCCGGCCGGCGCGTGCTCGAAGCCGCAGCGCTGCTGGCGCGCGCGCGTACCGAAGTCCTGGAGCGCTTCGGGCCGGGCGCGGCCGGCCACGGCGAACCCGGCATGGCCGCGCTCGCACTGCGCACCAGCATGCGCAACCAGTTCCCCTGCACCGTGCGCACCGTCACGCGCCGCCAGGGCTTCGTGCGCGTCGAACTGGTGCTGGCCGACGATAGCCGGCTGCACGCCCGGATCACCCGCGAAAGCGCCGAACTGCTCGGCATCCAGCCCGGACTGCCGGTGCTGGCGCTGTGCAAGGCGACCGCCGTCACGATCGCCGCGGCGATCGACGCCGATGACGGGCGCAACCGGATGGCCGGCATCGTCATCGGCGACCCCCGCCCGGCAGGTGGCGAATCGAGCATCAGGCTGGCTGCAGGGATCCGGATCGTCGGCTTCGCTGCCCCCGGCCACGGACTGAAGGCCGGCGCGGCGGCCACGGCGGCGCTGGACGAATCGGCCGTCGTGATCGCGATCTCGGGCTGAGCGCAACCGGGGCGGGCGAAACCCGGCCCGCGCAATCCGTCTTCAGGTGTCCTGCACGATGATGGGCGGAAAATCGGTGCGCGCGTCACGCACCTGTTCGCCGATTCGCACCGCGACCCGGCGGGCGATCCGCCGGTAGGTCTCGGCCGTCTCGCCGTCCGGGTCGGCCACGACGGTCGGACGGCCCGAATCGGCCTGCTCGCGGATCCGGATGTCCAGGGGCAGGCCGCCGAGGTACTCGACACCGTACTCCTTGGCAATCCGCTCACCGCCGCCCTGCCCGAAGATGTGTTCGGCATGACCGCAGTTCGAGCAGACGTGGATCGCCATGTTCTCGACGATGCCCAGGATCGGAATACCGACTTTCTCGAACATCTTCAGGCCCTTGCGCGCATCGAGCAGGGCGATGTCCTGCGGGGTGGTCACGATGACCGCCCCGGTGACCGGGATCTTCTGCGACAGGGTCAGGTGGATGTCGCCGGTTCCCGGCGGCATGTCGATGATCAGGTAATCGAGATCGCGCCAGTTCGTTTCGCGCAGCAGTTGTTCGAGCGCCTGCGTCACCATCGGCCCGCGCCAGACCATCGGCGTATCGGCATCGATCATGAAGCCGATCGAGCTGGCCTGGATGCCGTGGCCGAGCATCGGCTCCAGCGTCTTGCCGTCGCGCGACTCGGGCCGCCCTTCGATGCCCAGCATCATCGGCTGCGACGGCCCGTAGATGTCGGCGTCGAGCATCCCGACACTGGCCCCCTCGGCGGCCAGTGCAAGTGCCAGGTTCACGGCCGTGGTGCTCTTGCCGACGCCGCCCTTGCCCGAAGCCACCGCGATGATGTTCTTGACGGTGGGCAGCGTTTTCAGCCCGCGCCGCACGGCATGCGCGGCGATCTTCTGGTAGACGTTGGCGGTGATTTTGCCGACCCCCGGCAGTTCGGCCAGCTTGGAGCCCACCAGGCGGCGGATCAGGTCGATCTGGCTCCTGGCCGGGTAGCCCAGTTCGATGTCGACGCTGACCTCGCCGTCATCGACGCGCAAGTTGCGCACCGCTCCGCCCGACACCAGATCCTTGCCGGTGTTGGGGTCGACGAGCTGCGACAACGCCGCTCTGGCGCTGGCTTCGGAGATGGACATTTGACGGGGACTCCCTGCTGGTCACGATGTCGCGCACGGGCGGCGCGACATCGGCATGTTGTGCGGATCCGTCGAGTTTAGCCGCTTCGGCCAGCCGCTGCCGGCGAGTGCCCGCAGGCGCGCGGCACACTCATGGGTTCTCGCGCAGACGCAGCAGCGCCGGCAACTCGACCCGGTCAAGCAGGTTCTTGACCAGCAGGCCGAGCTCGGTATCGCCTTCGATGGACAGCCGCCGATGGAAAAACAGGGTGTCCGGATCTTCCTGGCGTGTCAGCATCTGCAGAAAGGCCGACACCGTCGCCGACAGCGTCAGCACGGCTTCGCCGGAAGCGGGGGCTGCCCGGAAACGATCGCCGCGCAGCACCACATCGGCCGAGGCACCGGCATCGAGCACGCGAATGCGCACCGGCTGCCCGTCGAGCGCACCGATCTCGTCGAGCGACAGCAGACCGCGCCCGAGCGCCAGGTTCAGCGCACCGGCCAGGGCCAGTCCATGCGGCCATTGGGGCAGGCGCCGTCCGGCGGCAGCCGCCAGCGCCGGCAACCGGAACCCCGGAATCTCGATCATGGCCTCGCCCTCTCGAACAGTTCGATGCCGGGGCGCCCGTACCAGTAGCCATTGCAGAAGCCCTCGGGGCTCCAGTCGGCGCTGGCCACACCGGGCCGGCCGTGGCGTGCGGCATCGAAGGCGGCGATCACCTCGGTCATGTGGTGTGACTGGGGGCTCAGGCGCAGCACGTGCAGCCCGGCCGCGGCCAGCGCCGGCACTTCGTCGAGCAGCAGGTAGCGTTGCGAGGACTGGGTCTGGATCCCGTTGATCGCCAGGAAGGACTGTCCGTCCTGTGTCTTCAGCTCGATCCCGTCCGGGTGGTCGAGGCAGCGGTACTCGCAGCTGTCCTTCTTCAGGCCGTAGTGGCGGGCCGTGAAGCAGCGTGCCGACAGCGCCAGCGGCATCCGCCCGTAGACGAACAACTCGGTCTGCAGGGCCTGCGGACGCGAGCGGTGCAGCGCCAGGATCTGCCCGGCCGGCATCTCCAGCGGCGGCACCCAGCGGATTGCGCCCAGGCTGGCGTAGTAAGCCAGGGCCTCCTCGTTGTAGACGTTCAGGTGGGTGCCGGCCACGAAGGGGGTCTGGCGCGCCAGCAAGGCCACGGCACCCAGATCGTTGGCCTCGACCGTGAAATCGCCCTGTTCGAGCAGCTTGCGCAGCCGCCTCAGATCGGCCTCGCCCTCGAGCAGCGCCTGGGTCGACAGGACGACCTCCTTGCCGGCCGAGCGCAGGTCGCGGGCCAGGCCCAGCCAGTCTTCGAGCCGCATCTGGTAGCGCCGTGAGCAGACGACCTCGCCGACATGAACGATGTCGACCGGCGAGGCCGCGACCGATGCGTAGAAGTCGAGCACCTCGCTGCGTGTCCAGTAATAGAGCAGCGGGCCCAGCGAAAGCTTCACCGTGTTCGTCGTCATCGTCATCACCTCCAGGGCCGGCTGTAGGCCCCCAGCGTCACCTGCTGGCCTTCCGAGAGCCTGGCCAGCCCCGCCTGCCAGTCGGGACGTACCTGGTAGCGGGCATCGGCGGCCGCGGCATCGATCGCTGCCCGCAGGGTCCGCGTCACCTGGCCGACGTAGGCCGGACTGCGCTGCCGGCCTTCGACCTTGATGGCTGCGACGCCGATGCGCAGCAGTTCGTCGAGGATCGGCAGCACGTTCAGGCTGGCCGGCTCCTCCAGCGCGTAGTCGATCCGGCCGCCAACCTCGAAGCGCCCCTTGCACAGCGTCGGGTAGCCGGCCTTTTCCTGCGGCGCATAGCGGTCGATCAGGATCCCGTTGAGCCGGGCCGACATCCCGTCGGCGCCCTCTTCCCAGCGCACGTGCGCGGCAGGCGAGCAAACGCCATGGGTGTTCGGCGACTCACCCGTGGCGTGCGACGACAGCCAGCAGCGCCCCTCGTTCATCACGCACAGGCTGCCGAAGCCGAACACCTCGATCTCGACCTCGGTGTTGCGCACCAGTTGCTCGACCTGCGCAAGGGTCAGCACCCGCGGCAGCACCGCCCGCCGGATGCCGAACTCGCGGCGGCAGAACTCGATCGCCTCGTGATTGGTCGCCGAACCCTGCACCGACAGATGCAGACGCAGGCCCGGATGACGCTGGCGCGCATAGGCCAGCAGCCCGATGTCGGCCACGATCAGGGCATCGACGCCCAGATCGGCGGCGGCATCGACCGCCGCATGCCAGTCGGCCACCTGGCCGGCGCGGCCATAGGTGTTGATCGCGACCAGCACCTGCGCATCGTGCTGGTGGGCGTAGCGCAAGCCTTCGACGAGCGCGGCCCGGTCGAAGTTCAGGCCCTTGAAGTTGCGTGCATTGGTCGCGTCGCGAAAACCGCAGTAGACGGCATCGGCGCCCTGATCGATCGCCGCCTTCAACGCAGTCAGACTTCCTGCCGGACACACCAGATCCGGCGCATGCAATGCTGTCATCCGATCTCTCCCATCGCCTGCCTGTCCTGACGAGCAGGCTAGTGCGCGTGGTGCCGGCGCCACTGGCCACCAGGGCGCACCCGGGCACCGAAAACTTGATCTGGATGAAACTCCGGGCGAATCGTCGGCGACGACGGCAGGCACCAGGCGGCTTACCGGGCAGCCATCGGCAAGAGGCCCCGGCGGCCTGCAGACCGGAAACCGGCGCACCGGCCGGGAAACGGGCGCGCCATTTGCTAAGATTTGATCAATGAGCGCGCGCAACCTGTTTGTCACCACCGCCCTGCCGTACGCCAACGGCCCCTTCCATATCGGCCACATCATGGAGTACATCCAGGCCGACATCTGGGTCCGCTTCCAGCGAATGCACGGCGCCACGGTTCGCTTCGTCTGCGCCGATGATGCCCACGGCGCGCCGATCATGATCGCGGCCGAGAAGGCCGGCCAGACGCCGCAGGATTTCGTCGCCGGGATCGCCGCCGGCCGTCGCCAGTACCTCGACGGCTTCCACATTGCCTTCGACAACTGGCACAGCACCGACTCGCCGGAAAACGTCGAACTGTCCCAGTCGATCTACCTGGCGCTGCGCGAGCAGGGGCTGATCGACGTGCGCTCGGTCGAGCAGTTTTTCGATCCGGTCAAGGGCATGTTCCTGCCCGACCGCTACATCAAGGGCGACTGCCCGCGCTGCGGCGCGAAAGACCAGTACGGCGACGCCTGCGAAAGCTGCGGTGCGGTCTACACAGCCACCGAGCTGAAGAATCCGTACTCGACGCTGTCGGGCGCCGCGCCCGAACTGCGCAGCTCCGATCATTACTTCTTCCGGCTGTCCGATCCGCGCTGCGTGAGCTTCCTGCAGGACTGGACCCGCTCGCACGATCGTCATGGCCAGCCGCGCCTGCAGCCCGAAGTCCTGGCCAAGGCCCGCGAATGGCTCGGTGAAGGCGCCGCTGCCGACGAACCGGGCGCCAGCGCCGTCACCGACGGCCGGCTGGCCGACTGGGACATCTCGCGTGACGCGCCCTATTTCGGCATCGAGATTCCCGACGCGCCCGGCAAGTATTTCTATGTCTGGCTCGATGCGCCGGTCGGCTACCTCGCCTCGCTGAAGGCCTGGTGCCAGAGGAACGGGGAAGACTTCGATGCGCTGATGGCCGACCCGGCCCTCGAGCAGATTCATTTCATCGGCAAGGACATCATCTATTTCCACGTGCTGTTCTGGCCGGCCATGCTGCACTTCGCCGGCCGCAAGACGCCCGAGCGCGTCAATGTGCACGGTTTCATCACCGTCAGCGGCGAGAAGATGAGCAAGAGCCGCGGCACCGGGATCTCGCCGCTGCGCTACCTCGAACTCGGCATGAACCCCGAGTGGCTGCGCTACTACATCGCAGCCAAGCTCAACAGTCATGTCGAGGACGTCGACTTCAACCCCGACGACTTCATGGCCCGCGTCAATGCCGACCTGGTCGGCAAGCTGATCAACATCGCCAGCCGCTGCGCCGGCTTCGTGGTCAAGCGCTTCGATGCCCGTCTGGGCCCGGTGGATACCGGAGCCCACGCGGGCTTTGCCGCCGGCTGGGCCGGGGCCGGCGCGATCGCCGCCCTGTACGACGGTCGCGATTACAGCAAGGCGATCCGCGAGGTCATGGCCTACGCCGATCGCGTCAACGCCTACATCGATGCGCACAAGCCCTGGGAACTGGCCAAGGATCCCGCCCGCGCCGGGCAGTTGCACATCGTCTGCTCGACGGCTCTGCGGGCCTTCGCCGACCTGGTCCTGCTGCTCGCGCCGATCCTGCCGACCACCGCGCAGCGTGTCGCGACGATGCTCAGGCTGCCCGCCCTCGACTGGTCGGCGATCGGCACCCCGCTGCCCGAAGGCCACGCCATCGAGCCTTACCAGCACCTGATGACCCGGGTCGACCCGAAGCAGCTCGACGCGCTGTTCGAGCCGCCGGCCGAAGCGGTCGCCGAGAAGAAACCGCCGGCGGCCAAGGCCACCGCCGCCCAGCAGACAGCCGGCACGGCTGACGACACGATCTCGATCGCCGACTTCGGCCGGCTCGACCTGAGAATCGCGAAAATCATCGCCTGCGAGGCCGTCGAGGGTTCCAGCAAGCTGCTCAGGCTCACGCTCGATGTCGGTGAGGAACGGCCGCGCAACGTCTTCTCCGGCATCCGCTCGGCCTATTCGCCCGAAGCGCTGGTCGGGCGTCACACGGTCGCCGTGGTAAACCTCGCACCGCGCAAGATGAAGTTCGGTGTCTCCGAGGCCATGGTCCTGTCGGCCGGCTGGAGCGATCCGGCCAGGGGATCGGACCTGTTCCTGCTCGATGTCGACGAGGGGGCCCAGCCTGGCATGAAAGTGACATGAGCAAACGAGGGATCGTCGCTCGCACCCTTTCGACGCTTCAGTTCCGGCCCCAGCTCCTCGACAGCCTGCGCGGCTACACCCGCGATGACCTGCAGGCCGACATATCGGCTGGCGTGACTGTCGGCTTCGTCGCGTTGCCGCTGGCGATGGCCTTCGGAATCGCCAGCGGCGTGAAGCCCGAACAGGGGATCTTCACGGCAATCATCGCCGGCTTCCTGATCTCGGCGCTCGGCGGTGTACGCCTGCAGATCGGCGGACCAGCAGGTGCCTTCGTCGTCATCCTGTACGCCATCGTCGAGCGCTACGGCGTCGCAAACCTGCTGATCTCGACCTTCATGGCCGGGATCCTGATGTTCGCGATGGGCGCCCTGCGGCTCGGCAACCTGATCCGCTACATCCCGGTGTCGATCGTGATCGGCTTCACCAACGGGATCGCCGTGATCATCGCCTTGCAGCAGGTCAAGGATTTCTTCGGCCTCGACATCGAGAAGATGCCGGCGAACTCGTTCTCGCAGATCGCCGCGATCTGGCAGGCCTTCGGCACCGTGAACCCGGCTGCGCTCGGGCTCGGCCTGGTCTCGCTGGCGACCGTCGTGCTGTGGCCAAAGACGTACACCCCGGACCATCAGCGCTGGCGGCGCTGGATGGCGCGCGTGCCGGGCACCATCATCGTGCTGGTACTGGGCACACTGGTCGTCGCCGTCGGCGGCCTTCAGGTTGAAACCATCGGTTCGCGCTTCGGCGGGATCCCGCAGGGGTTGCCGGCGTTCGAGGTCCCCGACTTCGACTGGCAGACGGCGCAGAACCTGGTGATGCCGACCCTGTCGATCGCCTTGCTCGGCGCGATCGAATCGCTGCTGTGCGCGCGAGTCGCCGACAGTATTACCGGCGACCGCCACGACCCCAACCAGGAGCTGATGGCACAGGGGCTGGCCAACTTCGTGACGCCCTTCTTCGGCGGCATCGTGGCCACCGGAACGGTGGCCCGCACAGTGACCAACATCCGCTCGGGCGCACGCTCTCCGATCGCGGGCATCGTCCACGCCGCCACCCTGCTGCTGATCGTGCTGGCGCTGGCGCCCCTGGCAGCCGACATTCCGCTGGCATCGCTGGCCGCGATCCTGCTGTTCGTGGCCTGGAACATGGGCGACTGGCGCGAGTTCGCACGGCTGCGCCAGTTCTCCTTCAACTACCAGACCATCCTGCTGGCCACCTTCCTGCTGACCGTCGTCTTCGACGTCGTGGTGGCGGTCGAGGTCGGGCTGGTGCTGGCCGCGCTACTGTTCATCCTGCGGATCTCGTCGCTGACACGGCTCGAAGAGATCACCCTGCCCGGCGACTACACGCGCAGCACGCAGGGCCGGCCGATCGCTGCCTACCGGGTCTTCGGCTCGCTGTTCTTCGGGTCGGTGACCAAGCTCGAGGAACTGCTCGATCCGGCGCGTCCGGCCGACATCGTGATCCTCGAGCTGCATCAGGTCATCAATCTCGACACGACCGGACTCGATGCCCTGGCAAGCCTGCATCGGATGCTGAAGCGGCGCGGTGGCCGCCTGCTGCTCGCCTCACCGAACCCGCAGCCGGCCTCGTTGATCAAACGTTCCGGCTTCCTCGACGAACTGGGCCCCCACTCGATTTTCGTCAAGCTCGAAGAGGCGCTCGAAGCCGCCCGCGGTCTTTCTAGCGCAGGTTGATCGTGTCCGGATCGGCCGAACGGTCCACACGCACGACCTGCTCGCGGGCATCGAACTCGACGTGGAACATCTCGGTCAGACCAGGCCCGGTCTGCACGCGCCAGGTCATCACCAGGCCCTCGAAACCGGCCATCCGGCCGCTCTCGGCCGGCCGCCCGAGCAGTTCACGCACCGCGTCGCGGCTCATGCCGGGCCGAACCCTGGCCAGATTGGCTTCGGCAAGCGCGTCGTACATGCTCTGGTAGCGGCCGCTGGCGTCGATGTTCACCATCCAGGTCTGCGAACCGGCCGGACCGCGCGGATACTCGTAGCGCTTGCTGCCGTCGGCAAACTCCCGGATCGTGTCGGGCCCGCCCATCAGCCTGCGCACGTCGTCGACCGTCGACTCACCGGGCCGCAATTCCTTGGATGCGATGAAATCGCAGGCGCCCAGCGCCCCGAGCATCGAGCACAGCCAGCCTATCATCAGCCACTTCCTCATCATTGCGGACTCCATTCGTCATGATCGACTAGAATACCGGGTTGCGACCAGCGGCTTTTTCGCCGCATCCGAGGCCGTCATGTACGAATCCGAGATCACCGCCTTTCTGCGCGAGCTCAAGACCCGCAACCCGAAGCTGGAAGACGCCCAGCGCAAAGGGCGTGCCCTGCTCTGGGACCGCCCCCAGGACCCCGAGTTCACCCGGCAGGCGCGCGAGGCCCGTGTGCCGCAGCAAGCCTACGTCTACTACCAGACCGAGCACTGAAGCCCGGCCGCCTGAACCCCCGGCCCTGCCGGAAGCCGGAACCCTGGCCTTGTCCGACGCGCTCGCCACCGAAGACCCGTCCGAACGATTCGATCTGTCCCAGCAGCCCGAACTGCCTCAACAGCTCGAACTGAAGATCGTTGCACGTCTGTACGGCGAGCCGCTGGACAAGCTGCCGCAGGATCTCTACATCCCGCCGGATGCGCTGGAGATCTTCCTCGAGGCTTTCGAGGGTCCGCTGGACATCCTGCTCTACCTGATCCGCAGGCAGAACTTCAACATCCTCGACATTCCGATGGCCGAGGTCACGCGCCAGTACCTGGCCTACATCGAGGAGCTGCGCAGCCACAACCTCGAGCTGGCAGCCGAATACCTGCTGATGGCCGCCATGCTGATCGACATCAAGTCGCGCATGCTGCTGCCGGTGAAGAAGGCCGACAGCGACGAGGAGGTGGCGGATCCGCGCGCCGAACTGGCCCGCCGCCTGATCGAGTACGAACGGATCAAGCTGGCCGCCGGGGCGCTCGACCGGACGCCCCAGCTGGGCCGCGACTTCCTGGCGGCGCAGGCCTGGTTCGACCACACGGTGGCCGTCGGGCTGCCTGATGTCACGGTGCCCGACCTGCAGCAGGCCTGGGCCGACATCCTGCGCCGCGCCAGGCTGGTGCAGCACCACCGGATCAGCCGCCAGGCCCTTTCGGTGCGCGAATACATGACGATCGTGCTGCGCAAGCTGCAGGACCGCCGCTTTGCCGAGTTCGACGAACTGTTCGACATCGAAGGCGGCGCACCGGTGGCCGTGGTGACCTTCATCGCCCTGCTCGAACTGGCCCGCGAATCCCTGATCGAGATCACGCAGGCTGAGGCCTTCGCTCCGATCTACGTGCGGCTGGCCTACCTGCCGAGCTGACGACAGCGACCTGCGATGGCTCTCCGGATCGAGCAGGCGGCATCACTGCGCGCGCTCAACAGCTTCCATGTCGACGCCCGGGCCGCCCGGCTGGCCACGCTCGAATCGCCAGCCGACCTCGACGCCGCCCTCGCCCTGCTGAATGCCGCCCCGCGCTCGCTGGTGCTGGGGGGCGGCAGCAATCTGCTGCTGGTCGGCGACTTCGACGGAACCGTCCTGCGGATCGCCCTCACCGGGCGACGCATCATCGCGCGCGACCCCGACGGCGCGCTGGTCGAAGCCGAAGCCGGCGAGAACTGGCACGCCTTCGTCGACTGGACGCTCGGCCAGGGCCTGTTCGGGCTCGAGAATCTGTCGCTGATTCCGGGCACCGTCGGCGCCAGCCCGATCCAGAACATCGGCGCCTACGGCGTCGAGATCTGCGAGCATTTCGAATCACTCGAAGCCGTCGACCGCCGCACCGGCCGCCGCCACCGGCTGCTGGCGCCAGACTGCCGCTTCGGCTATCGCGACAGCATCTTCAAGCACCCGGAAGGCGCCCGCTGGCTGATCCTGTCGGTCCGCTTCAGGCTGGCAAGCCGTTACGTGCCACAGCTGGACTATGCGCCGCTGCGCCAGGCCCTCGCCCAACGGCAGGCTGCGACCGGGCAGCCGGCGGCGAGCGAACCCGACGCCCACACCGTCGCGGCTGCCGTCGTTGCGATCCGCCAGGCCAGGCTGCCCGATCCGGACCGGCTCGGCAACGCCGGCAGCTTCTTTCGCAACCCGATCGTCGCAGCCCGCCAGGCCGAGGCGCTGATGCGCGACTGGCCCGGCCTGCCCTGTCATCGCAGCGCCGACGGCGTCAAGCTCTCGGCAGCCTGGCTGATCGAGCGTTGCGGCTGGAAGGGCTACCGGGCTGGCGATGCCGGCGTCCACGCGCGGCACGCACTGGTGCTGGTCAACCACGGGCAGGCCACCGGGGTCGAACTACTGGCGCTGGCCGAACGGATCCAGGCGTCGGTGCGCGAGCGCTTCGGTGTCGAGCTCGTGCCCGAACCGGGCATCGTGCGGTGAACGATTCTGTCGCCTCGGGCTTGCTCTCAGGGCTGTTCGCGACGAAAGAACCAGCGCCGCTCGTCGGAGGCCGCCGCATCGAAGCGATAGCCGTCACGGTCGAAAGCCTGCAGGCCTTTCGGATCGTCGATCCGCCGGTCGATCGCAAAACGCGTCATCGCACCGCGGGCCCGCTTGGCCGAGAAGCTGATGATCTTCCAGGCGTTGCCGCGCCGCTCCTGGAACACCGGCTGCACGACCGGATGGCGCAGTTCCCGGGCCGGGAGCGCCTTGAAATATTCGTCGGAAGCCAGGTTGACCAGTACCGGGTGCCGGTGGCCGTCCAGCGTATCGGACAGCGCAGCGGCCAGACGCCCGCCCCAGAAGGCATAGAGGTCGCGCCCGCGCGAATTCGCCAGGCGGGTACCCATTTCGAGCCGGTAAGGCAGCATCAGGTCGAGCGGTCGCAGCAGGCCGTACAACCCCGACAGGATGCGCAGATGCTGCTGCGCCCAGTCCAGACTGGCCGGATCGAGCGTCTTCGCATCGAGCCCGTCGTAGACGTCACCGGCAAAGGCGAGCGCGGCCTGCCTGGCTGGCCCGGCCTCGAAAGGCAGCGACCACTGCGCGAAGCGGGCCACGTTCAGCGCCGCCAGCTTGTCGCTGATCGACATCAGGCCGGCCAGTGCCGGTGGATCGAGTTCGCGCAGGCTCTCGACGAGCTGGCGCGAGTCGTCGAGAAACTCCGGCAGCGTGTGGTGGGCAACGGTGGGCGGCGTCTCGTAGTCGAGAGTCTTGGCGGGCGACAGGACGATCAGCATCGGTCTGGTATCGGTGTTATCGGACTCGGTCAGGAGAATCGGCAGGATCAGGCGACCCAGGCCCGCAGGCCGGGCGGACGGGACCGGCCCCGGGGGCTGGCCGCGATGATGGCATGAAAGCCGTGATCGACACGAATGTCTGGCTGGACTGGCTGGTCTTCGACGATCCGGCAGCCCGGCCGATCGCGGCCGCCGCCGGGCTGGGCAGGCTGCGCCTGCTGGCGACCCGGGCCAGCCGTGCCGAGCTGGCGTCCGTCCTGGCTCGACCGATATTCGGCCTCGATGCCGCCGCCACGGCAGCTGCGCTGCACCGTCACGACGCCCATGTGCGGCTCGTCGATCCGCCGCCGGACGCCGACACGCTGCCTGCCCGACTGCCGCTGTGCCGGGATCCCGACGACCAGAAATTCGTTGAACTCGCGATCGCTGCCCGTGCCAACTTCCTGGTCAGCCGCGACAAGGCCCTGCTGAAACTTGCCCGGCCAGCCCGGCGCTGGCACGGGCTGGCCATCGTCCACCCCGAGTCACCTTCCTGGCAAGAGACGCTGGCCGCGGCCGCGGCCGCCGCAACCACAAACCCTATAATCGCCCTCTCGACCACAGGCCCATTTCGATGAACGCACCGCAGACCTTCGCAACCCTGCCGATCGAAACCAAGATGCCCAAGATCGGCACGACGATCTTCACCGTGATGTCGGCGCTCGCCACCGAGCGCAATGCGGTCAATCTCGGACAGGGTTTCCCCGACTTCGACTGCGATCCCCTGCTCGTCGATGCCGTGGCCGACGCGATGCGCAGCGGCCTGAACCAGTACCCGCCGATGGCCGGCGTGCCTGCGCTGCGCCAGGTCCTCGCCGACAAGATCGCCGCCCTCTACGGCGTCCGCTACGACTGGAACACCGAGATCACGATCACTGCCGGCGCCACCCAGGCCATCTTCACGGCACTGCTTGCGGTCGTGCGCCCCGGCGACGAGGTGATCGTCCTCGAACCGGTCTACGACAGTTACATCCCGAACATCGAACTGATCGGCGCGACCCCGATCGTCGTGCCGATGACCAGCGAATACCGGGTCTCCTGGGAGCGCGTGCGCGCGGCCGTCACGCCGCGCACCCGCGTCATCATGGTCAACTCGCCGCACAATCCGAGCGGCATGATCCTGCGCGACGCCGACATGCGCGAGCTCGAGACGATCGCAACCGAAGCCGGACTGTTCGTGATCTCCGACGAGGTCTACGAACACATGGTCTACGACGGCCAGCCGCACCAGTCGGCCTGCCGCTACCCGGGCCTGGCCGCACGCAGCTTCGTCATCTCCTCGTTCGGCAAGACCTTCCACGTCACCGGCTGGAAAGTCGCCCACTGTGCAGCCCCTGCAGCGTTGAGCGAAGAGTTCCGCAAGGCGCACCAGTTCAACGTCTTCACGGTCAACACGCCGGTCCAGCACGGGCTGGCCCAGTACATGCGCGAACCTTCGCGCTACCTGCAGCTGCCAGCGTTCTACCAGCGCAAGCGTGACCTGTTCCGCGAAGGGCTGGCCAACACCCGCTTCCGGATGCTGCCTTCGGAAGGCACCTTCTTCCAGCTGGTCGACTACAGCGCGATTTCCGATCTGTCCGAAGCCGAATTCTCGAAATGGCTGACCACCGAGATCGGCGTGGCAGCAATCCCGCTGTCGGCCTTCTACGAACAGCCCGTGGAAAACGGCGTGGTGCGTTTCTGTTTCGCAAAGCAGGACGAGACGCTGCGCCTCGCCCTGGAACGACTGGCCCGGCTCTGAGCCCGGCCGGCGCTCAGCGCCGGCGCAGATTCAGCACCGCCAGCGTCACCAGGCCACCTGCAAGGCCCCAGAAGGCCGACCCGATGCCGGCCAGGGTCAGGCCTGAGGCCGTCACCAGGAAAGTCACCAGTGCCGGCTCGCGCTGCCGCTCGTCGGCAACGGCGGCAGCCAGGCCGTTGCCGATCGTGCCCAGCAGGGCCAGCCCGGCGATCGCCATGATCAGCTCGCGCGGGAAAGCCGTGAATACCGCCGTCACCGTGGCCCCGAACAGTCCGATCAGCAGATAGAAGACCCCGGCCGACAGCGAAGCCACGTAGCGGCGAGCCGGATCCTCGTGTGCCTCCGGGCCCATGCAGATCGCCGCGGTGATCGCCGCCAGGTTCAGCGCATAGCCGCCAAACGGCGCCAGCACGACGGTGGCCACGCCGGTCCAGCCGATTACGGGCGAAATCGGCACCGGGTAGCCCGAGGCGCGAATGACCGCGACACCCGGCATGTTCTGCGAGGCCATCGTGACCACGTACAGCGGCAGGGCAATGCCGATCAAGGCCGCGACCGATAGCTCCGGAGTGACCCAGACCGGCGTGGCGAACTCCAGACGCAGGCCTTCGGTGCGCAACTCGCCGCTCGAGGCTGCCAGCACGACACCCGCCGCCAGCGACACGACCACGGCGTAGCGCGGCCACAGGCGCCGGGCGATCAGCCAGGCGGCGAACATCGCGAACACCAGGCCGAAGCGGGTCTGCATCGACGCAAAGGCTTCCA
>JBAYOD010000045.1:0-17741 GCA_041678445.1 Burkholderiaceae bacterium
CCAGCCGGCCGGCGGCGTTGATCCGTGGGCCGATCGCGAAACCGAGGTCGGCGCAGACGATGCGCCGTTGCTCGCGACCGGCGGCCGCCAGCAGCGCGTTGATGCCGGGGCGGGCGCGTCCGGCGCGGATCCGGCGCAGTCCGGCTGCAACCAGCAGCCGGTTGTTGTGGTCCAGGCGGACCAGGTCGGCGACGGTGCCCAGGGCCACCAGATCGAGGAATTCCTGCAACGGCAATTCGCCGGCCGGGCCGTTGCGTGTCCGCAGCTCGGCACGCAGCGCGATCAGCAGGTAGAACATGACGCCGACGCCGGCCAGGTGCTTGCTCGGGAACTCGCAGCCCGGCTGGTTCGGGTCGACGATCGCCTCAGCAGGCGGCAATTCGGGACCCGGCAGGTGATGGTCGGTAACGATGACGCGCATGCCGAGCGCGTGAGCGGCGTCCACCCCGGCAACGCTGGCGATGCCGCTGTCGACGGTCAACAGCCAGTCGGGCTTGCCCAGTCGGGGATGACGGGCGGCCAGTGCGACGATGGCTTCGGTCAGCCCGTAGCCGTGCTCGAAGCGGTTCGGCACCAGGTAGTCGACGCGGGCACCCAGCCGGCGCATGCCGAGGACGGCCAGCGCGCAGGCGGTGGCACCGTCACAGTCGTAGTCGGCGATCACGCAGATCCGTTCACCGGCGGCGATGGCGTCGGCCAGCAACCGGGCCGCGCCGGCGAGCCCCTTCATCGAGTCGGGCGCAAGCAGCCCGGTCAGGCCGGTGTCGATCTCGTCCGGTGACGCGATGCCGCGCGCCGCCAGCAGCCGGGCCAGTACCTCCGGAATGCCGGCAGCCACCAGCTTGTCGCGGGCTTGCAGGGGGACCGGGCGGGTTGCGAGGGTGGCGGGATCGGCCATCAGCGGTATCCGGCGAGCCAGTGCATCAGCGGGCGCTTGCGCCAGAAGGCCCAGCGGTCGGCCGGGCGCAGGGCAAAGGCGAGGCGGTCGCGCTCGCCGGTCAGCACGACCTCGTCGACCGGCATGCCGGCGGCCTGCAGCCGTTCGAGCAGCAGGTCGAGTTGCTGCCAGCCGTCGCGCCAGGCTTCGGCGTCGGCCGTCATGGCGGCGCTGCGCCACCAGCCCGGATCGACCAGTATCGACTCGACGTTCTCCTGGATCATGACCAGACGGATGAAGTCGTCCGCTGAAGCCGACACCGGCAGCGCGCTGACCTCGCAACCGGCAGACAGTGCCAGGCCGGCCACGGCGTCGTCGGCGGTGATCGCGGCGTCGAAGGGTCGGCGATGCGCCGTGCCCGGGCGGCCTTCCAGCCACAGGCTGTTCAGGGTCGGCCGGCCGGCGGCCGCGCGCGCCTCGTTGACCGGGTGTTCGAACCACAGCATCTGCAATTCGTTGACGAGCGAGCGCCAGGCCCCGGCGGCTTCGCCGACCGGCTGCCAGGTGTCGATGTCACGGCCCGCGGCCAGCCGGGCGCTGCGGCATTGCAGGCTGGCCAGCGCCGCCAGCCGGGGTCGACCGGCCGGCCCGGTTGCCTGCAGCAGCCAGGCATGCGGGCTGAGCGCCCGCCAGGCCAGCCCGTCGGCAGCGAACAGGCTGTTGGCACTGTCGGCCAGGGCAGCGGCCTCGTCGGCGTCGATGTCGGCAGCCTGGGGGACGGCCAGTACCAGATGGTCGAGGCCGACGTGCAGGTGCACCGGCCTGACCAGCAGGCTGTCGCCCAGCAGGCCGTCGCCGCGGACGGCGCCTTCGTCGGCGGCCAGCGCTGCGCAGGCGGCCACCGTTGCGTCGCTGTCGAGGCCGAAGTGTTCGCGCAGCCAGTGCTCGTCCGGCAGCTCACGCGGCGTCAGGGTGGCATCCCGGGTGTGCTGCGGCGCGCGCGCGCGTGCCAGCAACCGTGCCGCCGGGCCGTCGGCCGGCGGGGCATGGCGATCGAGCAGGCTGGCGCGGCGCGCCTCGTCACTGCCGCCGGGCAGGGCGAGCGCTCCCGCGCAGAGAATCGAGATTGTCACGCCGGTATCTTAGTGCCTGCGGCGCTCGAGGGCTTTGGCGCTGTGGCAAACTGCGGCGTCCGTCATGCAAACCCCATTCGAACTGTTCATCGGCCTGCGCTATACGCGGGCGAGCCGGCGCACCGGGCGGCGCAACGGTTTCATTTCGTTCATTTCCGGGCTGTCGGTCGCCGGCATCGCACTGGGTGTGGCGGCGCTGATCGTCGTGCTGTCGGTGATGAACGGCTTCCAGAAGGAAGTCCGCGACCGGATGCTGTCGGTGCTCTCGCACATCGAAGTGTTTGCCGGACGCGAACCGCTGCACGACTGGCAGAAGGTGCTCGACGACGCCCGCAAGCACCCGCGCGTCGTCGATGGCGCGCCGTATGTGAGCGGCCAGGCAATGCTCACCGTCGAGGACAGCGTGCGCGGGGTGCTGGTGCGCGGCATCGACCCCGAGCTCGAACCGCGGGTGGCCGAGTTCACGACCCATGTCGAGCGCGGGGCGCTGGCCGAGCTGCGCCCGGGCAGCTTCGGGGTGGCGGTCGGTCGCGAGCTCGCGGCGCAACTGTTTCTCGATGTCGGCTCGCGGATCACCCTGATCGCGCCGCAAGGCACGGCCACGCCGGCCGGCCTGGTGCCGCGGCTGCGCCAGCTGACCGTCGTGGCGGTCTTTTCGGCCGGTCACTTCGAGTACGACAGCAATCTGCTGCTGATGAACATCGAGGACGCGGCAAAGCTGTTCCGGGTCGACGGGGTCAGCGGTGTGCGGCTGAAGACCGACGACATGATGCAGGCGCCGCGGGTGGCCCAGGATCTCACCCGGATGCTGACCGGCGATCTGTACGTGCGCGACTGGTCGTCGGAGAACCGCAACTGGTTCGCTGCCGTGCAGATCGAGAAGCGGATGATGTTCATCATCCTGACCCTGATCATCGCGGTGGCCGCCTTCAACCTGGTCTCGATGCTGGTGATGACGGTGACCGACAAGCAGGCCGACATCGCGATCCTGCGTACGCTGGGTGCGGCGCCGGCGTCGATCATGAAGATCTTCATCGTCCAGGGGGCCTCGGTCGGCCTGCTGGGTACTGCCGTCGGCGTGACGCTCGGCGTGCTGCTGGCCCTGAACATCGGCCCGGCGGTGAGCTTCGTCGAAACGCTGTTCGGTTTCGAGGTGCTGCCCAAGGGGATCTATTTCATCAGCCACCTGCCGAGCGATCTGCGCAGCGGCGACGTGCTGCGGATCGGCCTGACCGCCTGCGTGCTGGCGCTGGCCTCGACGATCTATCCGAGCTGGCGGGCCTCGCGCGTGCGTCCGGCCGAGGCGCTGCGTTATGAGTGAGACGGTGACGCCCGGGCAGGCGGCTTCGGCCGCGCCGGTGCTGGCCTGCACCGGACTGCACAAGACTTATGGGAGCGGCGATCTGGCGGTGCCGGTCCTGCACGGCATCGACCTTGCCGTGCGGCGTGGCGAGCGGCTCGCCGTGGTCGGTGTTTCGGGGTCGGGCAAGAGTACGCTGCTGCATCTGCTGGGCGGGCTCGACGAGCCCAGCGCCGGCCAGGTGATGTGGCAGGGCGCGGCCATCGCCGGCCTGAGCCAGCGCGCGCTCGGCGCGCAGCGCAACCGCTTGCTGGGTTTCGTCTACCAGTTCCATCATCTGCTGCCGGAGTTCAGTGCACTCGACAATGTGGCGATGCCGTTGCGGATCCGCCGGGCACCGCTTGCCGAGGCCCTCGAGGCGGCTCGGGAGATGTTGGCCCGGGTCGGGCTGTCTGCGCGCAGCAGCCACGTTCCGGGCCAGCTGTCGGGCGGCGAGCGCCAGCGCGTTGCGCTGGCTCGTGCCCTGATCACCCGGCCGGCTGCCGTCCTGGCCGACGAACCGACCGGCAACCTCGACAGTGCGACGGCCGAGACCGTCTTCGCCCTGATGGACTCGCTGGCTGCCGAACTGGGGACAGCCTTCGTCGTCGTGACTCACGACCTCGGACTGGCGGCCCGGCTGGACCGCACCATCGCGCTGCGCGACGGCCGGATCGTCGGCTGATCGACGCGGGAGCGGGGCGCGCATGCTGATCGATACCGGATGTTGATCGATACCCATTGCCATCTCGACGCGGCCGAGTTCGATGCCGACCGCGAACAGGTGATCGCGGCGGCGCGGGCGGCCGGTGTCGGCCTGATGGTGGTTCCCGCAGTCGATGTCGCAAGCTTTGGCCGGATCAAGGCGCTGGCCGCGAGCCGGCCGGGGATCGCCTACGCGCTCGGCATCCACCCGCTCTATGTCGACCGGGCGACCGACGCCGATCTCGTCAGGCTGCGCGAGGCGGTCGAGCAGTCGCTGGCCGACCCGCGCTTCGTGGGGGTCGGGGAGATCGGTCTCGACCATTTCGTTGTCGGGCTCGATCGCGACCGGCAGCAGCATTTCTTCCGCGCCCAGCTGGCGCTTGCCGCCGAATTTTCGCTGCCGGTGATCCTGCACATCCGGCGGGCCCAGGATCCGATCCTCCGGGAGTTGCGCCGCTATCGTCCGCCCGGCGGAACCGCCCATGCCTTCAACGGCAGCCTGCAGCAGGCCGGGCAGTTCATCGCCCTGGGCCTGGCGCTGGGTTTCGGCGGCGCGATGAGTTTCGAAGGCTCACGGCGTATCCGGAGGTTGGCCACCGACCTCCCCGCCGAAGCAATCGTCGTCGAAACCGATGCGCCCGACATTCCTCCGGCCTGGCTGGCGGGCGGACGCAACCAGCCGGCCGAACTCGCGGCGATCGCGACCGTGCTTGCCCGGTTGCGCGGTGAAAGCCCGGCCAGCGTTGCGCGCTGGAGCCGTGCCAACGCCTTCCGGGTGCTGCCGCGGCTGGCCGGCGTTGGTTGCCTTGACTGATTCGTCTGGCGTGGGCAGCGACGGTGTGCCTGCGGCGAACCCGGCTCCCGGTGAAGTCGTGGACGGGCTGGCGGCGCCGGCGCGGCTGCGGGCGATGCTGGCCATCATCGTCGGCCTGGCTACGGCGGTGCTGCAGGGGGGCATCGTCAACCTGGCCTTGCCCGAGATCGGCAGCAAGCTCGGCGCGAGCCCGGCCGTGTCGATCTGGATCATCAATGCCTTCCAGCTCGGCACGCTGGTCATGCTGCTGCCGCTGGCCGCATTCGGCGATCGGGCCGGCTATCGCCGCGTCTACCTGGCCGGGGTGGTGCTGTTCACGCTGGCTTCGCTGATGGCGATGCTGGCGCGCAGCATCGACCTGCTGATCGCGGCGCGCGCCCTGCAGGGACTGGGGGCAGCCGGCATGCTCAGCGTGAACTCGGCGCTGGTCCGGCAGATCTACCCGGTGGCCCTGCTCGGGCGCGGCATGGCGATCCTGTCGATGGTCGTGGCTTCGTCGGCGGTTGCCGGTCCGACGGTGGCTGCCCTGATCCTGTCGATCGGCGAATGGCCGTGGCTGTTCGCGGTCAATGTGCCGCTCGGGTTGCTGGCCCTGGTGCTGGCAGCGCGCGCATTGCCGCGCGAGCGTGCGCGCAGCGAGCAGCCGGCGGGCCGTTTCGCGCTGCCCGACCTGCTGATGAACGTCCTGATGTTCACCCTGGTCTTCGTCGGTGCACAGAACCTGGGCGTGCAGGGCGGCGCGGGTCACCCGGCCCACGCCTCGGGCTGGTGGCTGCTGGCGGGCGGCCTGGCCATCGGCGTCCTCTACCTGCGCAGACAACTGCGCGCGCCCGAGCCGATGTTCCCGGTCGATCTGCTGCGCATCCGGCTCTTCGCCCTGTCGATGTGCTCGTCGATCTCCGCCTTCTGTGCGCAGGCGATCGCCTTCGTCGCGCTGCCCTTCCTGCTGCTCGAAGGCCTGGGGCATTCGCACCTCGGCGCCGGGCTGCTGATCACCGCCTGGCCACTCGGTGTGGTGGTGGCCGCGCCCTGGGCCGGCCGCCTGATCGGACGGGTGCCGGCCGGTTTGCTGGGCGGCGTGGGCATGGTGGTGATGGCGATCGGGCTGGCTTGCCTGGCGCTGTTGCCCGCGCAGCCGGACGCGGTCGATATCGTCTGGCGCCTGCTGCTCTGCGGCTTCGGTTTCGGACTGTTCCAGAGTCCGAACAATCACACGATCATGACCTCGGCGCCCCGCCCGCGCAGCGGCGCGGCCAGCGGGATGCTCGGCACGGCGCGGATCACCGGCCAGACGCTGGGAGCGGTCGTCCTTGCGGTACTGTTTGCGTCGGTGGGCGACGGGGGGCGTGCCGAGCCGGTGGCGATCGCGGTAGCGGCCGGTTTTGCCCTGCTGGCCGCGGTGTTCAGCACGCTGCGGGTCCGCGAGCAGAACTGAACCACGTGATGGCTTGCCAGACTCCACCGATTGGCTCATTCTCCGAACGAAACCGAACCGCAGGAATCGTGGCGATGAACCGGACGATCGTTCGCTGTGCCCTGGTGGTCGCCACGCTTCTGATGGCCATTCCCGTCGTTCAGGCGCAATCCGTCCAGGAAGGGCGGCGCGCTCTCGCAACGCTTTGCGAAAGCGCGCCGAAATCCGTCTGCCGGGTGCTCTGGTCCGAGTGGCGGATGCTGTCGATGTTCCTGTCGATCATCGATGCCAAGGCCATCGAACGCCTCAACGACATCGATGCCGACGAGGAGGACGGCGACAAAAGGATGCTGCCGGTCACCAAGGTGGTGGTCGAAGTGCTCAATGCCGCCCGTGTCTGCCTGTCGGTGACCAGCGACCGCTACGGCTGGAACGATTCGCCGTACCGGCGCCCTGATCCGAAATCGCCGCTGCCGCCCGACATCAGTCCGGCGGGCTGGCTCTGGCAGCGCACCCTGACGGCGGCCTGGCGCGACACGCTGGACTCGGTGGAAGAGGTCAACAGAGATCTGAGATCCGACAGCCCCCACAAATCCTGGGTTTCTCCCTACAAGAATGACTGGGAGACGCGTTCCGGCCGCTGCGCCGACTTCGATCGCCTGAATGCGCAGCTCGCCGCCCTGGCCCGGCAGCCGCTCGGCCAGCCGCCGGACCTGGGCATCGACGATGCCGTCTTCATGCGGACCGCCGGCGACATGAAGCCGCTGAAGCAATGGACCGCCGAGCAGCTTCCCGCCTGGCCCAAGCCCTTCGTGAGCGACACGTTGGCAATGCTGAAGGCCGACTGGGCGCGCCCCGCGCTCGACGTGCAGCAGTCGTACTGCTACGAAGCGGGCCGGAAGGCCTGCGAGGACAGCGGCATGTGGCTGCTGGGCGTCCTGCTGAGTCGTCTTCCGAAGGCGGTCAGCGACCCGCAGTTCCGCACGGCGGCATCCGTGCTGCGGGTCAGCGGCCGCCATTGCTTCGTCTACGGACGCAACCAGTCCGCCGTGCAGGACATCGTAAGCACCACGCCGCGCGGCCGCATGCTCGACTACCAGGGCTTCGTGTCGATGCGCGATGCGGCGTTTTCGGTCAAGGGCGTGGGCGGCGCCGAAACCTACGAGCAGGCCCACGAGGGCGGCTTCCTCGGCACTTACTGGGCACTCCGGAAAGGCGGGAAAATCATGACCGGAGACAGTCACTGCTGGATCGCGAACCGGCACCTGCACGACCCCAAGCGGTTCCAGGCGATCGTCAAGTAGTCTTTCGGCCTCGGCTTTGCGTCTGCAGCGCGAACAGATCGACGAACGCCTGCGCCGCGCCGAGATTGCCTTGCGCGTCGATCACGCCCTGGGCGAGCAGCGTCCCCAGCGGCGTCTTTCCGTAAAGAGCGATCGCCATCGAGTTGCCGTCGGCCTGGAGGACGAAGGGTGCATCGGGCCACTTGGCCGCCTTTGCCGTCAGTTGGCCGTCGGCGACGTCTACCCTGAAAGCCTCCGTTCCGAAGTCGAAGCCGGCGACCGCAGTGTACCGTTCGGCCCGGCTGCGGATCAGGTTCACCCCCATCGAGATCATCAGCGCCGACGGACTGATGAAGCGCGCCGGATCATGCTCCGGGATCGTCAGCGCCCACCGGCACAGGGCTTCCAGGACGGGCAGCAGGCCGTGCCCCACCGCGGTCAGTGAATAGACGCCCGCGGCCTCGTTGCGCACGACCACGCCGACGTCCTGAAGCTGCGCCAGCCGCCCCGTCAGCACGCTGGCGGTCACGCCGGGCAAGCCGGCGCGGATCATCTGGAAGCGCTTGGGCGCGAACATCAGCTCGCGCACCACCAGCAACGCCCAGCGATCACCGATCTGGTTCAGAGCGTGGGCGGCCAGGCAGCCTTCGTCATAACGGATTCGCGATGCCTGGTCTGGTCTGCACATTTTTCGATGATATCAGTTGTATTTTGCTACTGACAGGTCTAGCCTGAATCCACTGACAGGGATATCCGTCGAGGGAGGGTCCGCCCGATGGCCTGCTACGCCGGCTTCGTAGCCGCGGTTCCGACCGTCAACAGGGAAAAGTACATTGCGCATGTCAGGGCCGTCTGGCCGCTGATGCAGGGCTACGGCGCGCTGCGCATGGTCGAGGCCTGGAGCATCGACGTTCCACATGGCAGGCAGACCGACTTTCATCGCGCCACGCTGATCGAAGCTGGGGACGTGCCGGTATTCGATTCGGCGGCTGCCAGGAACCGGGGAGGAAGGCAATGAGCTATCTGGGCAATCCGTGCTGGTACGAACTCGGCACCCCCGATCTGGACGCAGCAGCTGGCTTCTACGGCCGGATTCTCGGTTGGGAGGTCTTCGACAGTGGCATGAAGGGCTGGGAGTACCGGCTGGCCAGGTCAGGCGAAGACCTGGTCGCAGGGCTGATGCCCACTGCCGGTCAGAAGGGGCCACCACCACCCAACTGGCTGATCTATTTCGCTGCCGATGATTGCGACAAGACGGTCGCCGACATCGTAGCGGCCGGCGGCAAGGTCCTGAGAGGGCCGGCCGACATTCCCGGTACAGGCCGTTTCGCGATCGCCGCCGATCCGCAGGGCGCCGTGTTCGGCCTGCTGCAACCGGACATGAGCCAGATGAGCGCGGCGGACCGGGCCAGGGCCGAGGCTGGCGCCGGGGCTTTCGACCAGAACAAGGCTGGCCACGGCAACTGGAACGAGTTGATGTCCACCGATCCGCAGGGCGCTTACGCCTTCTATTCCGGTCTGTTCGGCTGGACCCGGGGCGAGGCGATGGACATGGGCGCGATGGGCACCTACCAGCTGGTTCGTCGCAAGGGCATCGACATCGGGGCGATCATGGGCCTGGGGGATTCGCCGGCGCCGGCCTGGCTTCCCTATTTCGGCGTCAGCGGTCGCGTGAGCTCGACCGTCGAAGCGATCGCCGCGGCGGGCGGCAAGGTTCACCATGGCCCGGTGGAGGTGCCGGGCCCGGCCTGGATCGCCGTCGCGCAGGATCCCCAGGGCGCCTGGTTCGCGGTGGTCGGCGCGGCGCGCTGAAGCCTCACCGCGGTACACCCGAGCTTCACGC
Organism: Burkholderiaceae bacterium; assembly: GCA_041678445.1. GTDB lineage: Bacteria > Pseudomonadota > Gammaproteobacteria > Burkholderiales > Burkholderiaceae_E > Zeimonas. The sequence continues at coordinate 9,409 of JBAYOD010000045.1, forward strand.
CTAAGCCTTGCAGTCGATGTGCCGGACGCCCCGCTTGCCTAGCATCGGGGGATGGATGGTCGCCTGCTTCATCGCCGCAAGCTGCTGGACCGGTTGTTCGAGGGTCCGGGCCTGGCAGACCTGCCGTTGCTGCTGCCGCTGCCGGCTGCGATGCTGTTGGCCGCCATGGCCGTGCACCGGTTGCCGAGGCTGCCCGATACCCCGGTCTGTGCCGGGCTGGCGCTCGCGGGTCTGCTGCTCCTGGCGCGCAGTCGGGGCCGGTGGCGTGCGGTCGGCCGTTTTGCCGGGCTGTTTCTTCTCGGCGCGGTCTGGACGATTTTGCGCGCCGATGCGGCGCTTGCGCTGCGAATCTCGCCGGCCCAGGAGGGGGTGGACTTCGTCGTCCACGGCTACGTCAGCGGGATGCCGCAGGCCACCGAGCGCGGCCAGCGCTTCATGTTCCGGGTCGAGCGCTGCGCCGGCCCGTCGGCCGCGCCTGGTGCCGCCCTCTGTCCGGTCGATCGTGACCTGCGCCTGAGCTGGTACCGCAGTTTCGTCCGGCCGTCGGCGGCCGCGGCCGGCCCGCCGCAGCGTGCAGCGCCGTTGCGGCCGCTGCCGCGTTCGTCGGACCGGCCGTTTCCCGGTGAGCGCTGGCAGCTCACGGTCCGGCTCAAGCGCCCGCATGCCTTGCTCAACCCGAATGCCTTCGACGCCGAACTGCGCGCGCTCAGCGAGGGGGTGGCCGCCAGCGGCTATGTCAGCGCGAAGCCCCCGGCCGGCTGGCCGAACCGTCGCCTGGACGGGCACAGCCTGCGCTTCGGCCCGACGCTGCAGGCCCTGCGCAGCGTATTGCGCGACGCCATCCTGACTGCGCTCACCGGCTACCGGGAGGATGCCGCCGGGGTCGTTGCCGCGCTGTCGATCGGTGATCAGGCGGCGATTCCGGCTTACTGGTGGGAAGCCTTCAACCGGACCAGCGTCGCGCACCTGATGTCGATTTCGGGCCTGCACATCACGATGCTCGCTGCGATGGCGGCCGGCGCTGCCGGCCGTCTGCTCCGCCATCCCGTCGTCGGCCGTACCGGGTTGCTCGAGCGCTGGCCGGCCAGTCGCCTGAAGTGGGCGTTCGCGCTGGTCGTCGCCTTTGCCTATTCGGCGCTCGCCGGCTGGGGAATCCCGGCCCAGCGCACCTGCTGGATGCTGGCTGTGGCCGGCCTGTCGCTGCTCGGCGGCCGCAGCCGGTCGTTGCCGCGGGTTCTGTCGCTGTCGGCCGCCGTGGTCACCATCCTCGACCCGTGGGCGCCGCTGTCGGCCGGTTTCTGGCTGTCCTTCGCCTCGGTGGCGGCGATCATCTGGTTCGGCAGCCAGGAGTTGCGCGCGCCGCCTCGCCAGACGGGCACACATCAGGCGATTGCCGCGCAGCGGATGAGGGCGATCCTCTCCGACGCCGTGCGTACCCAGTGGGCGGCCACCCTTGCGCTGCTGCCTCTGGGGGCGCTCTTCTTTTCGAGCTTCTCACTGGTTGGCCCGCTGGCCAACGCCTTTGCGATTCCGCTGGTGTCGATCGTGATCACCCCGCTCGCGCTGCTGGGTACCGGCCTGTTGCTGCCGTGGCCGGCGCTCGGGGGCGGCCTGCTGGGCGCAGTCTGCGTCGCCACTGGCTGGCTGCTCGATGGCCTGGCGCCGCTGTCTGCACCGCGCTACGCGATCATCGTGCTGCCGCCACCGCCCTGGCCGGCCACGCTTGCGGCGGCAGCGGCCATCCTGGCCTTGCTTGCGCCGCTGCGCTTGCCTGGACGGCCCGCAGCCTTTGCCGCGCTGCTGCCGCTGTTCGCGCAACTCGATGCCCGCCCGCCGCCCGGAACTCTGGTGGTGACTGCGCTGGACGTCGGCCAGGGATCCGCCATCCTGGTCGAGGCGCCGGGCGGGCGGCTGCTGTTCGACACCGGCCCCCGCTACAACGAGGATTCCGATGCCGGTGCCCGCGTGCTCGTGCCCTGGCTGCGCTCACGAGGCATCGGGCGACTCGAAGCCATGGTCGTTTCGCATGCCGACGACGATCACGCCGGTGGCGGCCTCAGCGTTCTTGCGGGTGTCCAGGTCGACCGCGTGGCCAGTCCGCTGGCGGCCGATCATCCGATCGTCGCCGGTGCGCTGCGGCACGAACCCTGCCGCCGCGGCCTGCGCTGGCAATGGGGCGAGGTCGATCTCGAATTCCTGCATCCTGGCCCCGAGCGGACTTCACGGCGTTCGTCGACCAATGCCGGCAGCTGCGTGCTGCGGGTCACGTCGCCAGCCGGCACCGTGCTGCTCACCGGTGACATCGAATCGGCTCAAGAGCGCTTCCTGGTCGAGAAACTGGGGTCCGATCGGCTGCGCGCCGATGTGCTCATTGCGGCCCACCATGGCAGCAACGGCTCGTCGTCGATGCCCTTCCTGCGTGCGGTCGCTCCGGCGCTCGCAATCGCCCAGGTCGGCTACCGCAACCGCTTTCGTCATCCGGGAGAGAAGGCCAGGATCCGCTATCGCCTTACCGGAATTCCGCTGCTCCGGACGGACCGTGACGGCGCCATCACGGTGACCCTGCGCGAGGCCGGATCGTCGCTGCAGGTCGGCCGGCTGCGTCATGACGACGGCCGCTACTGGCGCATCCGGACCGAACCCTGAGCCGCAAATAACGATCCCGCAATTGCATGCACGGATTCATGAGGATGCTTGGGTGGCGACCTGCTCGGCGCTATGTTGAACGGCTCGACACGATATTCACTGGAGATCAGCAAGATGACGATCCGACTGGGCGATACCGCACCCGATTTCGAGCAGGACTCTTCGATCGGCAGGCTGTCTTTCCACAGCTGGGCTGGCGATTCCTGGGTCGTGCTCTTTTCGCACCCCGCCGACTACACTCCGATCTGCACCACCGAACTCGGGCTGACGGCGAAGCTGAAGCCGGAGTTCGACAAGCGCGGCGTCAAGGCGCTCGCCCTGTCGGTCGATCCGGTCGACAGCCACCTGGGCTGGATCAAGGATATCGAGGCAACCCAGGCGACCGTGGTCGGTTTCCCGATCGTGGCCGATGCCGACCGCAAGGTGTCCGAACTCTACGACATGATCCACCCGGGTCAGTCCACGACAGTCACCGTGCGCTCGGTGTTCATCATCGACCCGAAGAAGACCGTGCGACTGATCCTGACCTACCCGCTGAACGTCGGGCGCAATTTCGACGAGATCCTGCGCGCCATCGACGCGTTGCAGCTGGTCGACAGCCATACGGTGGCTACCCCGGGCAACTGGCAGGACGGCGACGAAGTCGTGATCCCGGCGTCGATCCAGGACGAAGCGGTGCTGAAGGCGAATTACCCGAAGGGCTACCGGACGCTGCGTCCGTATCTGCGCCTGACCCCTCAGCCCGACAGGTAAGGGACGGGAGCGAGCCCGGCGGCGGGAGTCCGCTCGCCTCGCTTGCCGGCTACTGCGCCGTCCAGCCGCCGTCCATCGCCCAGGCCACGCCGCGGACCTGGTCGGCACCCGGCGAGCACAGGAAGACCGCCAGCGCACCGAGTTGCTCGGGCGTGACGAACTCGTGGGACGGCTGCTTCTCGGCCAGCAGCGCCACCTTGGCGTCTTCGACGCTGGTGCCGGCGGCCTTGGCGCGCTCGTCGATTTGCTTCTGGACCAGCGGCGTCAGCACCCATCCTGGGCAGATCGCGTTGCAGGTAACGCCGGTGCGGGCAGTTTCGAGCGCCACAGTCTTGGTCAGGCCGACGATGCCGTGCTTGGCGGCAACGTAGGCCGCCTTCTCGGCCGAGGCAACCAGGCCGTGCGCCGACGCGACGTTGATGATCCGGCCCCAGTTGCGTGCCTTCATCGCCGGTAGCGCGCAGCGCGTGGTGTGGAACGCGGCCGACAGGTTCAGCGCAATCACGGCGTCCCAGCGTTCGGCCGGAAAGCGCTCGACCGGGGCCACGTGCTGGATGCCGGCGTTGTTGACCAGGATGTCGGCGGCACCGTGGCGATCGGTCAGGCGCCCGAGCAGAGCTTCGACCTCGCCGGTGTCCATCAGGTCGGCATTCTCGTATTCGACGGTCACGCCATGGCGCTGGGCCATGGCCGCGCGCAGTTTCTCGATTTCGGCAGCATCGCCGAAGCCGTTCAGTACGATGTTGGCGCCCTGTGCGGCCAGTGCCTCGGCGATGCCCAGACCGATGCCGCTCGTCGAACCCGTTACCAATGCCAGCTTGCCTTTGATCATCTCAGCTCCCTTGTACAATGCCCCGAGATTCTAGCGCCTGCGGGCCGCGCCGCAGCCCGCGCGGGTCGCCGATTCCACCACCCCGCCAACCGCGAGTGCCCACCCGATGTCGTTCGATCCCGACAGCCTGCCCGAGCCGCAACTGAAGTATGTCACCTGCGCACATCCGAAGGGCCTGCACCGGATGGCCTACTGGCAATGGGATGCACGCAACGGTTCGCCGCTGGGCGAGGGCACCGTGCTGTGTGTCCATGGCCTGACCCGTAACGGCCGCGATTTCGACGCGCTGGCCGCGCGGCTGTCGGCGCGCTACCGGGTCATCTGTCCGGACATCGCCGGGCGCGGCCACTCCGACCGGTTCGTCGATCCGATGCTGTATGCGGTGCCGCAGTACCTGGCCGACTGCATCACGCTGGTCGCGCGCCTCGATGTCGAGCGGCTCGACTGGATCGGCACGTCGATGGGCGGCCTGCTCGGCATGTCGATGGCCGCGCTGCCCGGCAACGCGATCGGCCGGCTGGTGCTCAACGACATCGGGCCACAACTCGATCCGGAAGGACTTGCACGCATCGGCGGCTACGTTGGCGACGATCCGGATTTCGACAGCTTCGAGCAAGGCGAGGCGGTGCTGCGCGAACTGATGCGTGATTTTGGCCCGCACACCGACGCCGAGTTCCGTCTGCTGTCGCGCAACTACGTATTGCGCAAGCCGCAGCAGCCCGGCGCCGCAGGCGGCGTACGCTGGGGTTATCACTACGATCCCGCGATCGCCGTGCCGTTTCGCGCATTGGCCAACGTTCCGAGCCCCGACCTGTGGCCGATGTGGGAAGCGATCCGCTGCCCGGTGCTGACGATCCGGGGCGCACAGTCCGACATCCTGCCTGCCGACGTGGCGGCCCGGATGGCCAGCAGCGGTCCGCGTCCGCGGATCGCTGAATTCGAGGGGATCGGCCATGCCCCGACCCTGATCGCCGACGACCAGATCGCGGCGGTCGAATCCTTTCTCAACGAGGAGCAAGCACGATGATCCAGCGTCTGCATATCGGCCGGAGAATGTCCGACATCGTGATCCACAACGGCACGATCTATCTCGCCGGCCAGGTGGCCGACGACCCCAGTCAGGACGTCGCCAGCCAGACCCGGCAGATCCTCGAGATCATCGACCGGCTGCTCGCCGAAGTCGGCAGCGACAAGACGAAGATCCTGCAGGCGCAGATCTTCATGGCCGACATGGCCGATTTCGCGGCGATGAATGCGGTCTGGGATGCCTGGGTGCCCGAAGGGCATACGCCGGCGCGCGCAACCGTCGAAGCGCGGCTCGCCACGCCTGATTTCCGGGTGGAAATCAAGGTCATCGCCGCGCAGTAGGTCGTCGCTACGCAACAGAGCGGCAAACGCAGCAAGTCGTCGCTGCCCAACCGGGCAGCAGGGACGGTCAGCCACCGGCGCGGGGCGCCGGTGGCTGGTTCAGCGGATCCGGTGGCCGGATCGGCGAATCACGATCAGCGCCAGCCCGCGCGGTCGATGATCCTGACGGCCACGGGTTGCGCCTGACCGATCGCGCCCAGCGACAGTTCGTCGGCCTTGAACTGGCCGAGCGATTCCAGTTCGGGGTTCGCGGCCTTCACGCCGATGGCGGCCGGCCATTCGTTGCTGGCGCTCGAGAAATGCAGTTGGGCGCTGTCGCTGGCCAGGTACTCGAGGAACCTGACCGCCACTTCGCGGTTCGGTGAGTGCTTCGCGACGCCGGCGCCGGAGACGTTGACGTGGGTACCGGTACCGCCCTGGTTCGGCCAGAGCAGGCCGACCTTGGAGACGACGTCACGGTCGGCCGGCTTGTCCGACTTCATCAGGCGCACGTAGTAGTAGCTGTTGCTCAGTGCAACCTGGCACTCGCCGGTGGCGACGGCGCGGATCTGGTCGGTGTCGCCGCCGCGCGGCTTGCGCGCGAAATTGGCGACCACGCCCTTGGCCCACTCTTCGGCCTTCGCCTCTCCCATGTGTTCGACCATGGCGCCGATCAGTGACAGCATGTAGGGGTGGGCGCCGGAGCGCGTGCACACCTTGCCCTTGAGTTCGGGGCGTGCCAGATCCTCGTAGTTCTGGACCAGTTTCGGGTCGATCTGCTCCTTGTTGTAGACGATGACGCGGGCCCGCACGGCGAAGCCGAACCACTTGGCGCCGTCGCCGTCGTCCTTGCTGCGCAGGTGAAGGGGAATCCGCTTGTCGAGAATCGCGGACTTGACCGGCTGGAACAGACCTTCGGATTCGGCGCGCCACAGGCGGGCCGCGTCGACCAGCAGCAGCACATCGGCGGGGCTGTTGGTGCCCTCGTTGCGCAGGCGCTCGAGCAGGGCCTCGTCGCCGGCTTCGATGCGGTTTACCTTGATGCCGGTCTGCTTGGTGAAGTCCGAATAGAGTGCCTCGTCGGTCTGGTAGTGACGGGCTGAGTACAGATTCAGTACCTGGTCCTGTGCGGCGGCAGGCGCGGTCGCGGCCAGGGCCACGGCGAGCGCTGCAGGCAGCGCGACGGAAAATGGCTTCCGGATCATGGTCGGTGGATCTTCCTTTGAGCGTGGGCTTCGGAGGGTCAGGAAGCTTAGTACAAACGAGAAAGCTTCGCAATAAACCCCTTTTGGCGCATTTCTGATGGGCTTGGGGCCTGGGCGAAGCCCCGTCCGCGAGGGCTGGCCACGGATTGGCTGAGGCCGGCTCTCAGGGCACCTGGCCCGCGCGTAGGGTTGGGTTGCTCAGAGTTCGTCGAGCTTGCCGCGGGGGCGATCGAAGGCCAGGGAGCGGGCCGGATCGGGGTTGTCGAGCAGACGCCGGCCGCCGTTGAAACGGGTCGACCAGTAGCGGTTGTCGAGCGAGGAGACGCGCACCTGCTTGCCTTTCGAGGGGGCATGCACGAACTGGTTGTTGCCGATGTAGATGCCGACGTGCGAGAACGCCCGGCGCAGCGTGTTGAAGAAGACCAGGTCGCCGGGTTGCAGGGACTGGCGGCTCACCGATTCGCCTTCCCGGCTGATCTCCACCGATCGGCGGGGCAGGGTGCGGTCGAGGAGTTCATGGTAGACGTAGCGAACCAGGCCACTGCAGTCGAGTCCGGTTTCGGGTGTGTTGCCCCCCCATTTGTAGTCGATGCCGAGCATCGACAGGGAGCGCAGCACGACTTCGGTGGCCAGTCCGGGGCGGGCCTCGCCTGAGCGGGTGGAATGGGCCAGGTGGCCGGTGACCTTCGTCAGCGGGCTGACGGCTTTCACCATCTGCCCCGGGCGGTCCCCTTTGACCGGGCTGCTCGTGGCCTGGATCCTTGCCGCCCGCTTGCTCACCGGCTGCACGCCGGCAGGCCGCTCGCTGACGATCGACTGCTCGCTGACGGTCGACTGCCCGGCAACCGGCTGGTCGGCCCGGGCGGCGGTCGGAACCGTGCACAGAATCGCGCCAAGCCCCAGTGTGACGGCGCCCAGGACAATGTTTGTTCGAATTGGTCGACCGGACATGGCGCGAGGGTAAATGTGATCTTTTGCCTTGTCAAAGCCTTCCAGATGTCAGGAATCAGCCATTTGTCGGGCCATGCCTGCGAGACAGTCCGGGGGACCGCCGGATTGTCCGTAGAATCGGGCTTCCAGCAAGCGAGACGCCCGAAGTGCCCCATGAAGTGATCCTGCAATGGCTGAGCCGGATTCCGGAGGCCTTGTCGGACCTGCTCAATCTGCTGGCGGCCGGAATCGACCTGCCAGGCGTCCGCCGCTTGCTCGGTGTGCTGTTGACGCTGCCGGCGCTCCCGATGCTGGTCACGCTCGCCGGCCTGTTGCTGCTGCGCCGGCTGCCCGGGGCCGGTCGCCTGATGGCCTGGGGCGGGCTGCTGGGGATCTGGTTCAGCACCTCCGGCATCGGTGCCGGCTGGCTGGCAGGGCAACTGGAAGCGCGCGTGTCACCAGGGCTCACGGCCGAGGTCCTGGCTGCAGCGATGGATTCGCCGCAGGCGCCCCAGGCGATCGTCATTCTTGGGGGTGGCGCAGCCGAGCACCCATCCGAGACACCCGCCACGACCTATGTCAGACGGCTGACGCTCGAACGCCTGGCGCATGGCGCCTGG
>JBAYOD010000046.1:0-17632 GCA_041678445.1 Burkholderiaceae bacterium
AAAGGGTGCCGACCTACAAGGACCAGCAGGAAAAGCTCGCCGACCGTGACCTGACGACCTATGGCTTCCTCGGCTACCCGTTGCTGATGTCGGCCGACATCCTGATCTACCGCGCGGCCTTCGTTCCAGTGGGTGAGGACCAGGTCCCGCACATCGAGGTTACCCGCGAGCTGGCACGCCGTTTCAACCACCTCTACGGGCGCGAACCCGGACTCGAAGAGAAGGTGCGTGCCGCGGCCGCCAAGCTGGGTGGCCGGAATGAGCGGCTCTACCATCGACTGCACACCCGCTATCAGCAGGACGGCGACGGGGAGGCGCTCGCCCAGGCCCGGGCGATGCTCGAGAAGGCCGGCAGCCTTGGCGCGCTCGACCGTGAGCGCCTGTTCGGATGGCTGGAGGGCAACCGCAAGCAGATCCTGATCGAGCCGAAGGCGTTGCTGACCGAAGCCTCGCGGATGCCCGGCATCGACGGCCAGAAGATGTCGAAGAGCTATGGCAACGCAATTGCGATGCGCGAGGCCCCGGAATCGGTCGCGCAGAAGATCCGCAGGATGCCGACCGACCCGGCGCGAGTGCGGCGCACCGACCCCGGCGAGCCCGAGCGCTGTCCGGTCTGGCAGCTGCACAAGATCTATTCCGACGAGGCTACCCGCGACTGGGTACAGAAGGGTTGCCGCAGTGCCGGCATCGGCTGCCTCGAATGCAAGCAGCCGGTGATCGACGCGATCATCGCCGAGCAGCAGCAGTTCCACGAGCGCGCCCAGCCCTATCTGGATCAGCCGGGTCTGGTGCGCGAGATCGTTGCCGCTGGTTGCGACCGGGCGCGCGAGCTGGCCGGCGAGACGATGCGCGAGGTGCGCGACGCGATGGGCCTGGGTTACCGCTGACCGGGTTTCGCGTTCGAGCGCCTGGGGCGGCCAAGGCGCGGGGGGTTTCGCCTGGCCGGCGACATCGTGCCATTCGACGGGAAACCCTCGGGCTACGGCAATCCGGTTGCCGGTTGCGAGCATGGTGCCAACTCGCAGGCGGCCGTCATGCCGGCCTGCAGCTCGCACAGCCCGATCGTTCTGCCGAGCCAGGTTCGCTGCCGAGTCAGTCAGGTTCCGGTCGTGCAGCCCGGCCGTACCGAGACCGCTTTGCGTTCGATCCCAAGCCACTGTCTGCCAGGACACGGGGCAAGCACCCGGCGTGCGCCGAAAGCCTCGCCCCGTGTCCTGGCCTGGCGTGCGCCGAAAGCTTCGCCCCGCGTCCTGGCCTGCCACACCCGGTCGTTCGAACTCGCAGGGGTATTACGCCTGCCGGCGCACCGCGGCCAGATGCATCTGGCGCAGGGCGGGCAGGGTCTCCAGGAAATCGGCGATCTCGTCGATCGGCATCGGGTCGGCGATCAGGCCACCCTGCACCTGGTTGCAGTTGAGCTGGCGCAGCACACGCAGCTCGGCGGCGCTTTCGACTCCTTCGGCCATCGCTTCGAGGCCCAGCCGTGAGGCCATCGTCGTGATCGCCTCGACGATGGCCGCATTGCCGCGATCGCTGGCCAGATTCTCGACGAAGCTGCGATCGATCTTCAGGCCGTCGACCGGCAACTGCTTGAGCCAGGACAGCGAGGCGTAGCCGGTGCCGAAATTGTCGATCACGACGCGCACATCGAGCAGGCGCAGCTTCGAGATCAGCTTTGCGGTGCGCTCGGGCTCGATCAGCAGGGCTCGCTCGGTCAGCTCGATGCGCAGCAGCCGGGCGGGCAGGCCGTGGTCGTCGAGCAGGGCTTCGATGCGGGCGGGCAGGGTGTCGTCGGCGAGCTGGCGCGCCGTGACGTTGACCGACACGGCGATGTCCGGATAGGGCTCGATGCCGAGCCGGCAGCGATCGGCGAGCGCCTGCTGCAGCACCCACAGACCGAGTTCCCGGATCATGTTCGACTGTTCGGCCACCGGCAGGAAACGGGCCGGTCCGATCAGCCCCAGTTCCGGATGGCGCCAGCGCAGCAGGGCCTCGATGCCGACCACGCTGCGGTCGCCGATCGCCATCGTCGGCTGGTAGTGAAGCTCGAGCTGCCCGCCCTCGAGCGCCAGCGGCAGTTCCGAAGCCAGCCGCAGCTGTTCGGCGCGTTCATCCGAGATCCGTCCCGAGAAGAACCGGACATCGTTGCGCCCTTCGGTCTTGACCTCGTACATCGCGTTGTCCGCATGACGGATCAGCAACTCGGCGTCATGGGCGTCGGACGGTGCCAGCGCGACCCCGATGCTGGCTGACAGGAACCACGGCCGGTCGCCCAGCGGCAGGGGTTTCTCGATTGCGGCCAGGATGCCTTGCGCCAGCGACTCGATGCGCTCGTGCGGAAGCTCGCCGGCGATCAGGACGACGAACTCATCGCCCCCCATGCGTGCGGCGATGTCCTCCGGACGGATCGCGCTGCGCAGCCGTTGGGCGATCTCGGTGAGGGCGCGGTCGCCAGCCGAGTGGCCGAGTGTGTCGTTGATCGCCTTGTAGTGGTCGAGGTCGATGTACAGCAGGGCGAGCGGCGTGTCGGCGGCCAGCAGCCGCTCGACCGTACGCAGCAGGTTGGCGCGATTGGGCAGGCCGGTGAGCGGATCGTGCAGCGAGGCGTGCCGCAACTGCTCTTCGGCCTGCGCCCGGCGCAGGTAGAGCGACAGTGTGCGGCGCAGGATGTCGGAGAGCTGGCTGAGGAAGTCACGGTCGCGAAAACCGATCGGACTGAACAGCACGAGCAGGCTGCCGGGCGTGTCGTCGCGCTCGGTGATCGGCACGACCAGGGCGGCCCGGGCACCGAGCAGGCTGCAGCGGTAGCGGGCGGCGAACACCGGCTGGCCGTCGAACTGGTCGAGCCAGACCTGACGGCCGCTGTCCAGGGCGATCTGCTCGGGCGAATCGTCGGCGACTGCGAGCGGACTGCGCAGCGCTGCACCGACCTTCAGGAAGGCCGGCGTGCCGGCGCGTTCGATGAGCTGCAGCCCGTCTTCCCCGCTTTCGAGACGCAGCCCGCCGATCCAGCCCAGGCGCCGGCACAGGGTGCCGATGACGCCGCCGAGCGCCTGGTCGGTGGCGCCGGCCTCGCGGATCGTGGCGGCGATCTCGCGTTCGAGCTCGAGCAGCAGGCGTTGCTGGCGCTCGCGGGTGATGTTGCGGCCGATGCCGCGATAGCCGGTGAAGTCGCCATTGGTGTCGAAACGGGGGCGGCCCCTGAGTTCCAGATGGAGAACGTCGCCGGTGGGCGAAATCATGCTGTGCTCGAAACCCTCGACCGGCTGATGATTTTCGAGCACGGCATGCAGGGTGGCCCAGTCAGGGGTCAGGAAATCACGCCCGGGGGCGTCCCAGGGCGATCGGCCGAGCAGGTCGCGGGCCCAGGGGCCGAGGATCGCTTCGATCGAGTCCGACAGGTGGATGTAGCGATGCTGTGGATCGGTCTCCCAGACCCAGTCGGCGCTCAGTTCGGTGAGTTCGCGGAACTTGGTCTCGCTGGCGGCCAGCCGGCGCTGCATCGCCCGCACGGCCGAGATGTCCTGGACGATGCCGGACATCCGGCGGACCTTGCCGCGCTCGATCGTCGGCTGCAGCACCATCCGGACCCAGGCGGGCTGGCCGTCGGGGCGTCGGTAGCGGAATTCGAGCTTCATTTCCTGGCGCTCGTGAACCGCCTGGCGCAGGCTGGCGCGCCACAGCTCGCGGTCGCGCCCGGCGATCGCGGCAGCAAAGACCGACAGCCGGGGAGGGCCGCCAGCGGGGTCGTGGCCGAAGATCCGGAAGCTGCCCGCGCTCCAGCTCAACTGGTTGTTGCGCAGATCGTGGACCCAGGCGCCGATGCCGGCCAGTTGCTCGGTTTCCTGGCGATGCAGAACGGCGCCGGGCCCAATGGCCGCCGCGCTGCGCGACAGCGGAATCTTTCCGCGCCGGCCCAGATACGCCCGGCCCGCCAGCCAGCCGCACAGACCAGCGAAGCAGACCAGCGCGAGCAGGGCGAGTTCCGGAAGCATTCGCTAATCTAGCCGATTACCCCGGTGCCGGAGAAGACGCCGCGACGGCGTTCCAGCCAAAAGTTCCGCATCCGGCGCCAGGGGCGTCCTGCTGCAAGCTCGGCTAAACTAACGGTTTCGCCGACAGAGCCTCCCGCACCCCTCCCATGAGCGACCGACCCTCTCTCCCGACAGGTTGCCTCGTTGCGATCGTCAGCCCGATGCACGAGGATGGCAGCCTCGATTTCGACGCCTATCGCAAGCTGATCGACTGGCACGTCGCCGAAGGCACGCGGGCGATCGTCGCGGTCGGCACGACCGGCGAATCACCGACCGTCGACGTCGATGAACACGTCGAGCTGATCCGGGTCGCAGTCGAGCAGACGGCAGGCCGGATCCCGGTCGTCGCCGGCACCGGTGGCAACTCCACACGCGAGGCGATCGAGCTGACCGAGCACGCGAAGGCCGTCGGTGCGCAGGGCACCTTGCAGGTCGTGCCCTACTACAACAAGCCGACCCAGGAAGGCATGTACCGGCATTTCCGGGCCGTGGCCGAAGCGGTCGACCTGCCGATGATCCTGTACAACGTGCCGGGCCGTACGGTGGCCGACCTGAACCATGACACCACGCTGCGGCTGGCGCAGGTGCCGGGCATCGTCGGGCTCAAGGACGCGACCGGCGACATCCCGCGCGTCTCGGCACTGCTCGCTGCCTTGCCCGGACACTTCCAGGTCTACAGCGGCAACGACGATTCGGCACTGGCACTGCTGGCAATGGGCGGACACGGCGTGATCTCGGTCACGGCCAATGTCGCACCGGGGCCGATGGCGAAGATGTGCGAACTCGTGCAGGCCGGCGACTGGGCCGGCGCGCTGGCCATCAACCGGAAACTGCTGCCGCTGCACCTGGATCTGTTCGTCGAGCCGAATCCGGTGCCGGTCAAGTGGGCGCTGAACCGGATGGGGCGGATCGAACCCGGCATCCGGTTGCCGATGACGCCACTGTCCGACCGATGGCAGGAAACCATACTGGCGGCACTGACTTCGGCAGGAGTCCTGAATTGAGGGTCATGAAGTCGAGGTACCGCAGACCCGCCGCCCGGATCACGGGCCTGCTGAGCATCGTCCTGATGATCGGCGGCTGTTCGATCAACGAATATCTCGACGAGCGCAGCCGGGTCGACTACCAGTCGGCCGGCAAGCTGCCGTCGCTCGATATTCCGCCCGACCTGGCCAGCCCGCGTTCGGACGGTCGTTTCACGGTTCCAGAGCGCTCGGCGGCCGAACGAACGGCCTCCGGCTACGAGCGCAGCCGCACGGCCCTGGACGGCGCCCGCTCGTCCACGGTACTGCCCGATACCCGCGGCGTGACGATGGAACGGCTCGGCAGCGATCGCTGGCTGGTCTCCGACCTGACGCCCGAGCAGGTCTGGCCGCTGCTGCGCGAGTTCTGGCAGGAGTCGGGCTTCATCATCCAGATCGAGTCTCCGCAGACCGGCATCCTGGAAACCGACTGGGCCGAGAACCGGGCCAAGATCCCGCTCGATTTCATCCGCCGCACGATCGGCCGTGCGCTCGATTCGCTTTATTCGACCGGCGAACGCGACAAGTTCCGGACCCGCATCGAGCGTGGTGCGAGCGGTACGGAGATCTACGTCAGCCATCGCGGCATGATCGAGGTCTACTCGTCGAGCAACGAAGACCAGACCGTCTGGCAGCCCCGACCCACCGACCCCGAGCTCGAGATCGAGTTCATGCGCCGGATGATGATCAAGCTGGGCGCCTCGCAGGAGCAGGCCGATCAGCAGGCGGCCGAGGTGGCCAGCACGCAGGTGCCTGGCCAGACCCGGCTGGTGCTCGACGGCGAGCAGCCCCGTCTCGACATTCCCGAATCCTTTGACCGGGCCTGGCGGCAGATCGGCCTGGCGCTCGATCGAGGAGGGTTCACCGTCGACGATCGCGATCGTTCCCGCGGCCTGTATTTCGTGCGCTATATCGATCCGGAAGCGCGTGCGCGCCAGGCCAACAGCCGGCCGGGCTTCCTGGGCAGGCTGTTCGGCGCCGGCAAGCAGGAGGAAATCTCGCAACAGTTCCAGTTGCTCGCGCAGTCGTCGGCACAGGGCACATCCGTGGTCGTTCTCGATCCGCAGGGCAAGGCGGTCACCGGAATCGATCGCACGACGGCCGGGAAGATCCTGACGCTGCTCGATGAGCAACTGAAGAACTGAGCGTGAGCGGAGCCGGCTTGCGCTTTGCCAGCCTGGGCAGCGGCAGCGAGGGCAATGCGCTGCTGGTCGAAACGACCGACGGCACGGCGCGGGTGCGCGTGCTCGTCGATTGCGGCTTTGGCCGGCGCGAGGCCGAGCGCCGGTTGCGCAGCCTGGGTTGCGAGCCCGACAGCCTGTCGGCGATCGTCGTCACGCACGAGCACAGCGATCACATCGGCGGTGTGTTCCGGCTGGCCGCGGCACACCGGATTCCGGTCTGCCTGACGCATGGCACGCTGATCGGCTGCGGCCGGATCGGCCCGGCCGGGGGCGGCCCGGCCGGGGGCGGCTTTGCCGGGGGTGGCCCCGCCGAAGACCTCGTGCGACTGATCACGCCGGATCAGGTCTTCGAAGTCGACGGCCTGCAGATCGAGCCGGTGCCGGTGCCGCACGACGCGCGCGAACCCGTGCAATACGTTTTCGACAACGGGCGGGCACGGCTCGGCGTACTCACCGATCTCGGCCACGGCACGCCCCATGTCGTGCGGGCGCTGGCCCGGCTCGACGCGCTGGTACTCGAATGCAACCATGACCCCGATCTGCTGGCCGGCAACCCCGGCTATCCGCCGGCCCTCAAGCGCCGGATCGGCGGGCGCTGGGGTCATCTGGCCAATGCCGAGGCCGCCCGGATCCTGGCGGCGATCGACCGCAGCCGCCTGCGCACCGTGGTTGCCGCCCATCTGAGTCAGCAGAACAACCGGCCCGAACTGGCGCAGCAGGCGCTTGCGACCGTGCTCCAGAGTGATCTGGAAGCGGTCAGGGTAGCCGACCAGACTACCGGGCTGGACTGGCACCCGGTCTGATCCGGGACGGCCCGGCCAGGACACGGCCCGGCCAGGACACGGCCCGGCCCGCGTTCAAGCACTCATGTCATTCCGCCGGACGGCAGGAAGGCATCGGAGAAGCAGGCGTCTTCGCTGAGGCCCTGCGCCAGGAAGGCTGGCTGGGCGGCCTGGACCATCCGGACCGAACCGCAGGCGTAGACCGAGAAGCCCGACAGGTCGGGGAAGTCGGCGAGGATCGCCTCGTGGACCAGACCGGTGCGGCCGTTCCAGCCATCGCCTTCATCCGCTTCGGACAGCACCGGCACGAAACGGAAGTTCGGATGTTCGCGCGCCCAGCGCTCAGGCAGCTCGCGCATGTAGAGGTCGCGCTCCTTGCGCACGCCCCAGTACAGGTGCAGCGGTCGCTGGATGCCGAGCAGGAAGGACTGTTCGAGCAGGCTCTTGACCGGTGCGAAGCCGGTGGCGCCGGCCACGAAGATCAGCGGCTTGTCACTGGGTTCGTGCAGCACGAAGCTGCCGATCGGTCCTTCGAAGGTGATCGGGTCGCCGACCTTCATCGTGTCGAACACCTGGGTCGTGAAGTAGCCGCCGGGCATCAGCCTGACGTGCAGTTCGATCAGGTCGGTTTCCCCGGACGGGACCGTGAACGAGTAGCTGCGGTACTCGCCGTTGTCGAGCGCGATGTTCACGTACTGTCCGGCCTCGAAGCCGATTCGCCGACCGTCGTGAATACGCAACGTTACCAGCATCACGTCGGGAGCGAGTTTGGCGAGACGCTCGACCACGGCTTCGTAGCGCTCGATCTGCGTGCCGCGGGCGGCGGCGTTCTCCTCGTACTCGATCTCGACGTCGGTGATCGCCGTGGCGCAACAGGTCAGGATGCGGCCGGCGGCGCGCTCCTCATCGGACAGCGCGCTCTTCTGGTAGCCCGACATGGCCACTTCGCCGCTGAGCAGGCCCACCTTGCAGACGCCGCAGCCACCCGAGCGGCACTCGTAGGGCAGGGCGATCGAGGCCCGCAGGCCCGCGTCGAGCAGGGTTTCACCAGGTTGCACCGGCGCGAGCTGGCGGCCCGGGTGGGCGGTCATCTGATGCGCTTCGTCCTTGCCGTAGCGCATCGGCGGCAGCCACGGCAGGGCGATCAGGAACAGGGTGCCGGCACCCACCAGACCCCACAGCCAGAGCGGATCCCAGGCGTAGATCAGCGGGTAGATGATCAGGTAGAACCAGTCGAAGTCGAGCGTGACCGGGAAGGTGCCGAAATCGGCCGGCGCCTGGCTGACGACGGGCTTGACCAGGGCCAGGCCGACCAGCATCAGGACGGAGCCGATCGCGAGCGGCCGTGGCGGGATCTGCGAGGCCCGCGGCACCCGCTGGGTATGGATCCACAGCGCTGCCAGCAGGACCAGCGGGATGCCGATGTGCAGGAAGGACAGCAGCGAGAAGAGCCGGTCGGAGACCGCCTCGGGCGTGATGAAGTTGCGGGTCAGCATGCCGCGGAACACCGGCAGGGCATCCAGCCATTCGGTGGTCGCGACGATCACGAACTGCGCGAGTTGGTCCCAGGGCAGCATGAAGCCGTTCACGCCCGAGGTGTAGACCAGCCACAGCACGACGACGCCGCTGACCCAGGAGAACGTGCGGATGCCGCGGTGGCGGTCGAAGGCGAAGTGCCGCAGCATGTGCAGCAGCATCGTCAGCACCATCGCGTCGGATGCGTAGCGGTGCACGCTGCGCATGATGCCGCCCGCGAACCACTGGCCGTGAGTGATCGCCTCCATCGACGCGTAGGTCTTGTCGACGCCGGTTTCGTAGAAAACGTAGACGTACAGGCCGCTCGCCACGACCAGCCAGACCATCCAGTAGCTGGTCGCGCCGAGGTAGTACATCGGGTTCAGCCGCTCGCCGAAAGCCCGGTTGCCGACCGCCTCCATCCGGAGGAAGAACCACTGAAGAGCCATCTGGATCTTGCCAAGCACCTGTTTCTCCAGGACGATATGTACCGTGGTTGCATCATGGCCGGGGGCAGGCACCAGACGCCGACTCCAGACCTTGTACTGTATCCATTACGGGAGGCCCGTTCCGAAGCTTGATTCCGGTCAAGCCATCTGAGGGAAGCTGCTGGAGCTTATTCCGGGCATCGGTCAGCATAAAAGATGCATCGGGGATAAATATATTGCAAGGAGCGCATTCATGACCGACCAGAAATCAGACCAACATGTTCCCGAGCGAGAGAAGGAGGAGCCCGTTCCGGTTTTCCAGCAGATTCTCGACAATCCGTTCCTGCTGCTGTTTCTCGGCGTGACGATTCCGACCGTGCTCTACATCCTGTGGGGCGTGATGGAAATCGCCACGGTTCCCGTCAGCCCACTCGCCAAGTAACGGGTCCAGGAGCGAATTCATGAGTGCAATACTGCCCCCGCCGCAGCGGATCTGGTGGAAGCAGCCGGTCGACAAGGTCGAGCTGATCTGGATCGCCATCGCCTTCATCTGGTGCATGGTGATGTTCTTCATGATGCCGTACTGGCACGTCTACGGAAACCAGAACCTGTCACCTGAAACCTACAAGGTCAGGCCCGAGCAGTTCCAGAAAGCCACTGACGAGATGGTGGAGAAGTACACGGTGCGCGTCGAGACCGACGAGAAGATCCCGGTGGTCGCACCGCCTGCCGGCAGCGATATCTATCTGATCGCCCGGCTCTGGTCGTTCTGGCCGATGCTCGAACTCAAGAAGGGCGAGAGCTATCGCCTGAACCTGACGGCGATGGACTATCAGCACGGCTTCTCGCTGCAGCCGGAGAACATCAACATCCAGGTCCTGCCCGGCTATCAGCACGTGATCACCATCACGCCGAACCGCAGCGGCACCTACGCGATCGTGTGCAACGAGTTCTGCGGGATCGGACACCACAGGATGGTGTCGCGGCTCTACGTGACCGACTGAGGGGGCGGAGACAAAATGGCTAGCACACAGGCACTGTTCCGGACCTGCCCCCGATCGGGGTTGCAGTTCCACAAGTCGGCGGAAACGCTGATCAAACTCAACGCGGTCGCGGCGGTCGTGACGCTGCTGCTGGGCGGCGTGCTCGCGCTGCTGCTGGTACTCACGCGCTGGCAGGCCATCCACCTGGTGGACGCGGACAACTTCTATCTGTACCTGACCGCGCATGGTCTCGACATGCTGGTCGCATGGATCATCTTCTTCGAGATCGCGATCCTGTACTTCTGTTCGTCGACACTGCTGCGCTGCCGGCTCGCCACGCCACGCATCGCCTGGTTCGCGTTCGCACTGATGGTGATCGGCACGATCACCTTCAACGTCGCGATCTTCGACGGCAGCTCGACGGTCATGATGACCTCGTACGTTCCGATGCCTGCGCATCCGGCCTTCTACTTCGGCCTGATCCTGTTCGCCGTCGGCGCGCTGATCGCCTGCTTCGTGTTCCTGGGCACCCTGGTCGTGGCCAAGGCCGAGAAGACCTACGAGGGCTCGGTGCCGCTGGTGACCTTCGGTGCACTGACGGCCTGCATCATCGCGATCTTCACGATCGCCTCGGGCGCGATCATCCTGATCCCGACCTGGCTGTGGTCGGTCGGCTACATCAAGCACATCGACCCGGCGATGTACCGGGTGATCTGGTGGGCCTTCGGCCATTCGTCACAGCAGATCAACGTCAGTGCCCACGTCTCGGTCTGGTATGCGATCGCGGCGATCGTGTTCGGCGCCAAACCGATGTCGGAGCGGATCAGCCGGGGGGCATTCTTCCTGTACATCTGCTTCCTGCAACTGGCGGCTGCTCACCACATCCTTGCCGACCCGGCGGTGGGCATCGAGTGGAAGGTGTTCAACACCAGCTACGCGATGTACCTGGCCGTGCTGGCCTCGATGGTCCACGGGCTCACGGTGCCGGGCGCGATCGAGGTCGCCCAGCGTGAGAAGGGCTTCACCAAGGGGCTGTTCGAGTGGTTGCGCAAGGCGCCCTGGGGCAATCCGGTGTTCTCCGGAATGTTCATGTCGCTGATCGGCTTCGGCTTCCTCGGCGGCATCTCGGGCGTGATGATGGGCACCGAGCAGTTGAACATGATCATCCACAACACGATCTACGTGCCCGGCCACTTCCATGCCACGGTCGTGCTCGGCACCACGCTCGCGTTCATGGCGATCACCTACTTCCTGCTGCCCACGCTGTTCAACCGGGAAATCATCCTGCCGACCTGGGCCAAGTACCAGCCCTACGTCTTCGGCCTGGGCATGGGGGTGTTCACGCTGGCCATGATGGGGGCGGGCACGCTGGGGGTTCCGCGCCGGCACTGGGACATCACCTTCGCCGG
Organism: Burkholderiaceae bacterium; assembly: GCA_041678445.1. Classification (GTDB taxonomy): domain Bacteria; phylum Pseudomonadota; class Gammaproteobacteria; order Burkholderiales; family Burkholderiaceae_E; genus Zeimonas. The sequence goes on from JBAYOD010000046.1 coordinate 11,358, forward strand.
TGCCGCGCTGCCCTATGAGTATCCGGGTACGGCGCTGCTGATGCTGGCCATCTGCGGGATCTCCGGGGTCATCGCGGTGATCGGCGGAGGGATGTACATCATCGTTACCGTCGGCACCATCCTGTTCGGCAAGAAGCTCGATGCCGGTGCCTACACGACCACGGTCACGCCGCTGCGCCTGCCGGTGCAGGCGGCGCTGTCCGGGCATGGCGGCCACGGCGGCGGTTTCGCGGCGCCGGGCACCTTCATCCTGGCCATGGTCTTCCTCGCGGCGTTCATCCTGTACTACTTCGTGAACTGGAAGTACCTGTCCACTGTCTGGGGGCTCAGCTGACCTTGTTCCACCTGCGTTTGTTGCACCTGTGCAGACGCGCCGCAACCGTACCGGCTGCCCTGATGCTCGCGATGTTCTTCGCGGCAGCGGGGCAGGCCGGGGCCCAGGCCGGACCTCCGGCCGACGTGCGGCGCGCGCTGGAGATCAGTCAGGGTGCGATCGGCAATGAGGTCGGTGAATTCGTCTTCACCGACACGAACGGCAAGTCGGTCAGGTTGTCCGACTATCGCGGCAAACCGCTGCTGGTCAGCTTCATCTACACCGGCTGCTTCCAGATCTGTCCGGCGACCACCCGCTTCCTGTACGAGGCGGTGGCAGTCGCCCGGGACGCACTCGGCGAGGATCGATTCCGGATCGTTTCGATCGGTTTCAACCAGCCTTTCGACGATCCGAAGGCGATGGCGAGCTTTGCCAAGCAGGTCGGGATCGCCGACCCGCACTGGACCTTCCTGAGTCCGGCAGCCGCCGATGTCGAGGCGCTGACCAAACGCTTCGGTTTTCTCTACGAAGCCAGTTCCGGAGGCTTCGATCATCTGCTGCAGGTCAGCGTGGTCGATGCCGACGGTGTGCTCTACCGGCAGGTCTACGGTGAGAACTTCGAGATGCCGATGCTGGTGCAGCCGCTCAAGCAGCTGCTGTCCGGCCAGGCCTCGCGCGAGTTGACGCTGGCCAATGTCTGGGACAAGGTCATCCTGCACTGCACGATCTACGATCCGCACACCGGGGCCTATCGGGTCAACTACGCCTTGTTCTTCGAGATCTTTGCCGGCCTCACCACGCTGGGTGCGATGGGTTGGCTGATCTACCGGGAGTTGCGCCGCGGTCGCCGGGAACGGGGCGCCTGAGCAGGTGCCGGCTGGCGCAGCCACCGGCGCCGCAAGGGCGTGGCGCTCGCTGGAGCGCGCTGCCGACCGCGTTTTCGGGGCCGACATCAATCCGCTGCGACAACTGGGCGGGCTCGGTTTCTTCCTGTTCTGGCTGATCGTCATCAGTGGCGGCTGGCTCTACGTGTTCTATGAAACCAGCGTCGAGGGCGCCTGGGATTCGGTGCAGCACCTGACTGTCGCCCAATGGTGGGGGGGCGGTCTGATGCGCAGCCTGCACCGCTATGGTTCCGACGCCTTCGTGGTGGTCGTCGGCCTGCATCTGGTGCGCGAACTGGCTCTCGGTCGCTACACCGGCTTTCGCTGGTACTCGTGGATCAGCGGCGTGCCGACCTTGTGGCTGATCATCGGCTCCGGCGTGATCGGCTACTGGATGGTCTGGGACGAGCGGGCGCTGTTCGCGGCGACTGCCACCGCCGAATGGTTCGGCGTACTGCCGGGTTTCGATCCGGCCCTGGTGCGCAATTTCCTGGTTCCCGAAGCCGTGTCGGACCGGCTCTTCTCGCTGCTCGCCTTCCTGCACATCGGTCTGCCGCTGGCGCTTCTGCTCGTCATGTGGGCCCACGTCCAGCGACTCACCCGGCCGCGCAGCGCCATCCACCGCAGGCTCGCCGGCTGGACGCTGGCCTGGCTGCTGGGCCTGTCGCTGGTGTGGCCCGCACAATCGCTGGCGCCGGCCGACCCGCAGATGCTGCCGGACCGGCTCGCACTCGACTGGTTCTATCTGGCGCCACTGGCGGCGAGCGATGCCGGCGCGCCCGGCCTGGTCTGGACCTTCGTCCTGGGAATCACCCTGGTGCTGATGATCGCGCCGTGGCTGACGCACGCGCCCCGCCCGGCGCCTGCCGAGGTCGATCCGGAACATTGCAGCGGCTGTGCCCGCTGCTTCGAGGATTGCCCTTATGCGGCGATCGCGATGGCCCCGCATCCGGGTGGACGCGGCCAGATCGCGGTCGTCGATGCCGATCGCTGCGCGGCCTGCGGCATCTGCGCCGGCGCCTGTCCGTCGTCGACGCCTTTCCGGCGCAGCGAGCGGCTCGTCAGCGGCATCGATCTGCCCTGGCTGACGGTCGATGCGCTGCGCCAGCAGGTCGACGCCGCGCTGGCCATGTCACCAGGGCCGGACCCGGTACCAGGGGCGGACCCGGCACCAGAGTCGGACTCGACACCCGAGTCGGACTCGACACCCGAGTCGGACTCGGCACCGACGATCCTGGTATTCGGCTGCGCGCACGGCGCTCACCCCGGGTCCAGCCCGGCCGGGTCGGCCGGAATCGAGACGGCCGGGAGCCGCGTGCGTATGATCACGTTGCCGTGTGCGGGAATGCTGCCGCCTTCGTTCATCGAGTATGCGCAGCGTCATGGTGCCGATGGCGTCGTGGTGGCAGCCTGTCCGGGTGACGACTGCGAGTACCGGTTCGGCTCGCACTGGCTGGCCGGGCGGCTGGCCGGCGAGCGTGAACCGAGGCTGCGCGCAGCGGCCGATGGTACCCGCCTGCTGCAGATGGAAGTCGCGCGTGAAGAAGGTGTCTTGCTCGACAATGGAATTGCATCGCTGGCTCGCGGACTGAATGCCGCTCGCGCAGGCAGCATCCCGGAAACGGAGGAAATCGGAGATGACTGAACGTCCCTTGCACTACGTCGCGCAAGCCATCCTGTTCGCGCTGTTCGCGGTCTTCATCGGTTACTTCTCGACCGCGCCCCAGTACCGGCATCTCGAAGAGGGTCAGGCGCTGTTGCGGATCTCGTTCCGCCATCCCGGCAAGCCGATTGCCGACTGTCGCGTGCGCACGCCCGAGGAACTCGCTTCGGTGCCGCTGCACCTGCGTACCGAACTGGACTGCGAACGCGAGCGTTCGCCGGTGCACCTCCAGGTCGAGGTCGACGGCGAACTGCTCTACGACGAATGGGTGGCGCCGTCAGGGTTGCGCAAGGATGGCGCCTCCAGTACCTATCAGCGCATGCCGATCGCTGCTGGCGAACACCTGCTGAAAGTGCGCATCAACGATGATCGCCGGGTCGCGGGCTTCACCTACGAAGGCGAGCGTCGCGTGCAACTGACCGAAGGCCAGGTGGTGCTGGTCGACTTCATCGCTGACAAGGGAGGGGTGATCATCCGATGAAAGCGGGTTCGGTGAGTGCCGGCGCGCTGAGCCGGCTGACGACGGGGTCGCAGGCCCATCGTTTCGATCTGGAGATGGTGTCCGGCGAGCAGCGCACGATGGCGGCAAGCTGGCTGGGCCTGGGCGTTGCCGCGCTGATCGGCGCCGGTGTGTTCTCGATTCTGCTGGTGCTGGCTCGCACCCCGTGGTTCGCCCAGTGGGTGCCGGCTGGCAACTTCTTTCGCGTTGCGCTGGTCGTTCACGTCGATCTGTCGGTACTGGTCTGGTTCATTGCGATGGCCGGCATGCTGTGGACGCTGCAGGGCTCGAACCGGCAACTCGGGCTCGGCTGGATCGCGCTGTTCGTCAGCGCCTGCGGTGCCGCGCTGATCGCGGTCGCGCCGTTCACCGGTGCCGCCACGCCGGTGATGTCCAACTACGTGCCGGTGCTCGAGAACGACGTCTTTCTGTACGGGCTGGTCGTGATCGGCATCGGCTTTGCGCTGCTGACGCTGCGCACCTTCGTCGCCGGAGCGCCACTGAGCCTGCGGCTGGACGGCTCCGACGCCCTGCGCTTCGGCCTGAAGGCTTCGGCCGTCGCGGCGGCCGTCTCGCTGATGGCGCTGGTCTGGTCCTACGTCGAAGTGCCGCGTGAACTCGATTCGGCGACCTACTACGAGTTGCTGTTCTGGGGGCCCGGTCACGTGATCCAGTTCGCCTGGACGCTGCTGATGCTGGTGGGCTGGGCCTGGCTTGCGCAGCTTGCCGGCTCACCACTGCCGCTGCCGCCGCGGATCGTGGCACTGGTCTACCTGATCGCGCTGCTGTCGGTGTTCCTCGCGCCGCTGATCTACCTGAACTGGACCGTACTGTCGATCGAGCACCAGAAGATGATGACCTGGCTGATGCGTTTCGGCGGCGGCCTGGCAATCCTGCCCATGGTGCTGGCGCTGACCGTGGCGCTGGCGGCCGGGCGCCCGTCGGAGCCGGCCCAGCGGCCGTTGCGGGCGGCGCTGATCTGTTCGCTGGCGCTGTTCGCGATCGGCGGGCTGATCGGCTTCATGATCCGCGGTTCCGATGTCCGGGTGCCGGCCCACTATCACGGCTCCATCGTCGGCGTGACCCTGGCGCTGATGGGCCTGGTCTACGCGCTGTTGCCGCGCTTCGGCTACCGGACGCCGGAAGGTCGCGCGGCATTGTGGCAACCCTATCTGTACGGCGGTGGCCAGTTGATGCACATCCTGGGCCTGCTGTGGTCGGGTGGCTACGGCGTGCGGCGCAAGGTCGCCGGTACCGAACAGATCCTGCACACGCCCCAGGAGGTGTTCGGCATGGGCCTGATGGGTCTGGGCGGACTGGTCGCGATCACTGGCGGCGCCGTCTTCATCTGGGTGGTTGCCCGCTCGATGCTGGCCAGGCAGTCATGAGACGCCTGGCGCTGATCGCCTGCCTGCTGACGGTGGCCATCACGGCCGCCAGTGCCCTGATCCGGCACTGGCAGGGCGGCCTGGACTGTGCCGCCTGGCACAGCTGTGCGCAGGCGCTGGATCGTGGCAGCGCCGCGGCGGGCGAACCGCCGCCGCTGATCGCATCGGCGCGCCTCGCACACCGGGTCAGTGCTTCGGCAGTCGGCTTGATGGTCGCGCTGATCGCACTGTTCGGCTGGGCGCGGGCAGGCACCGGCCAGCGGGTCGCAGCGGCCCTGGCCCTGCTCGTCACCGTGTTTCTCGCCTGGCTCGGCCGCTACACACCGCATGACCTGCCGCTGGTCACCGTCGGCAATGTCCTCGGCGGCTTGCTGCTGGTCGGCACGCTGGCCTGGTTTGCTGCGGCCCGTGGCGCGCCGGCGGCGTCCGGGCAGGGGCAGGGGCAGGGACCGGGGCAGGGGCAGGAGGGCGGACAGCGGGAGCGAGGGTCGGCACCGGCGCCCGGACAGGGGTTCGAACAAGGGTTCGAACAAGGACTGGAACAGAAGCCGGGAAACATGCGAGACGGTCGCACGAGAAAGGGGCGTGCCGCCAGGACGGCCGGCCAGATGGCGCTGATCGCGCTGCTGCTGCTGGCCTTGACCGCCTTCGTCGGGACCATGATCAGCGTGCGTGGCGCAGTCGACGCCTGTCCGCGGCTGGCCTGTGCCGACGGCGTGAGCGTCGACCGGCAGGTGCTCGACGTGCGCATCCCGGGCCGGGCCACGCCGCTGGCCGCCGAAGGTCTGCACCTGGTGCATCGTGGACTGGCGCTGGGCTTTTCACTGATCCTGCTGGCGATCGCCCTGACGCTCTGGCGTGTACCTCGCCGGAGCACTCCGGCGATCGCCGCCGGTTTGCTGGCGCTGCTGGCGCTGCAGGCCGGCCTGGGGGCAGCGACGGCACTCGGCACCTTGCCACTGGTCACGGCGACACTGCACAACATCGTCGGGGCGCTGCTGGTTGCCTCGCTGGCCGCGCTGGCGACCTGGAGCAATGCGCCGGGGCGCCTGCCGGAAGCGCTTCAGTCTCTGGAACCAGCGTCCACGGCGTCGAGCTCGGCGCGCAGCGCGTAGACCAGTTCCAGCGCGGCGCGAGCGCTCAGCCCGTCTGGATCGACGGCACGCAACCGGGCCAGGATTGCCTGGGCGGTGGCATCGGCGGGCGTCGGCGGCTCTGCAACCGGGATTGGCGACGATGCGTCGTCATCAGCGCCACTGTCGGCGAGCATGAACAGGTCGAGCTGGTCATCGTCGGCCCGCGCCCGGGCTTCGAGTTCGATCAGGATCCGGTCGGCCGCCCGGATCACGGCCGACGGCATGCCGGCCAGCCGGGCGACCTGGATCCCGTAGCTGCGGCTGGCCGGGCCGTCGCGAACCTCGTGCAGGAAGGCGATGCCGCCACGGTGTTCGGCCGCTGCCAGATGCAGGTTGACGGCCTGCGGGTGGGTCGCAGCCAGCTGCGTCAGCTCGAAATAATGGGTGGCGAA
>JBAYOD010000047.1:0-17574 GCA_041678445.1 Burkholderiaceae bacterium
CACGTCGGGGTGGGCTTCGGTGAAACGCAGCAGCAACTCGTCGAGCCGTTCCCGGTTGGCCTCGATGCGGGCATCGAACTCGGTCGGCAGCGTGGCGCCGCCTGCACTGACTGGAATTTCGGGCGGGCCGGCGACCAGCGGGGCTTCGCCGGTCACCTGGCGGCGCATCTCGTCGCGGGCATTTTCGAGCTGGCGCAGTTCGAGCCGGGTGTCGCGTAACTGGCTCTCGATCGTCAGCACCTGTGACAGGTAGTTCTGCTCCAGGCCGGGCATCAGCCGCATGTTGCGGATCTTGAATTCCTTGAGGCGCTGCTCGGCATCGACCAGGCGCTGCTCGTAGACCTTGATCTGCTCGTCGATGAAGCGCTGCGCCTGCGCGGTATCGCGCCGCTTGGAGCCCAGGCTGGATTCGACGAAGATGTTCAGCAGGGCCTGGACGACCTGCTCGGCCTTGCGCGGGTCGGTGCTGCGCATGCTGATCGAGTACAGGTTGTCGCCGCCGCGTGCCTGGCTGAAGCCGATGTCGCGCATCAGGCCGTCGACGATGGCGTCGCGCTCCTGCTGGGTGCTGGCGCGCAGGTCGAGGTCGGTCTGCCGCATCACCTTCTCGAGATTGGGCCGGCTGACCACGGTGCGCGCCATCATGTCGACCATCTGGTTGACGTTGGGCTGCACGGCCAGCCCCGACAGCAGCGGCTTCAGGATGGTCTGGGTGTCGACGTAGACACGCGCACTGGCCTGGTACTGGTCGGGCAGGCGCCAGACGTAGGCACTGCCGGCGGCGCCGACGAGGATCGTCACCAGCAGGGCGAGCCAGCGATAGGCCCAGACCCCGCGGACGATGGCCCTGACTTGTTGGAGGATTTCCTGCATCGACGGCTCAGAACCAGCTTTCGGGGATGATGATCACGTCGCCAGGCAGCATCTCGACGTTGGCCGACACGTCGCCGCCCTTGAGCAGGTCGCGCAGCCGGATCCCATATTCCTTGTTGTCTTCGGCGGCGCGCAGCAGGACGGCGCGGTTGCCGGCCGCGAACTCGGTGATCCCGCCGACGGCGATCATCACGTCGAGCAGGGTCATCTTCTGCCGGTAGGGCAGGGCCTGCGGCCGGGTCGCCTGGCCGACCACGCGGATCTGTTCACTGGTGGGGCCCATGAAGCCCTGCACGATCACCGTGACGACCGGATCCTGGATGTACTTCTTGAGCCGGGTCTCGATCTCGCGGGCCAGGTCGGTCGGGTTCTTGCCGATCGCGACCATGTCCTCGATCAGCGGCGACGTGAACTTGCCATCGGGGCGTACCGGCACCGAGGCGCTGAGCTCGGGGTTGCGCCAGACGACGATGTTCAGCGAATCGCCGGGCCCGATCACATACTGGTAGTCGGGCAGGGCTGCGGAACTCGGGGCCGGCGGCAGCGAGCCGGTGCCGGCGCAGCCGGCGAGTCCGACGGCCAGCAGCATTGCGAAGGCCATCCACAGCTTGCGGCCGGTTTCGGAGAACAGGCGGATCATCGTTCGCTCCCGGTGATTCGGATCAGGGTCGGTTTCAGCCATCAACGGTCGGACTGTGCCAGCCGGGTGTCGCTGGCCCCGAGGAATTTTCTCACTGCCGGGTCGACTCGGGGGGTTCCCGAGCCGCCCGGGCGGGAATTTGTCGCCTTGCGCGGCGTGTCTGTCCCGTTGCGCGCCTCGTGTGTCGCTTTGCGCGGGCTGTGTGCGTCGCCGACCGGCATCGTGGCCAGTGCGGGCGAGGCCTTGGCGAGGCCGGCGTCGAACGGGTGGCGCGCGTGCGGATAGCGGGCGAAGATCCGTTCGATGTAGGTGGTGGTTTCGGCGTACGGCGGGACGCCGCCGAAGCGGTCGACGGTGCCTTCACCGGAATTGTAGGCGGCCAGCGCCAGCATGACGTCGCCGCGGAAATAGGACAGCAGCCAGCGCAGGTAGCGGATACCGCCGCGGATGTTCTGTTCGGGGTCGAAGGCATCGCTGACCGCGAAGCGCTCGGCGGTTTCGGGGATCAACTGCATGAGCCCTTGGGCGTTGCGCGGCGAGCGGGCATCGGGGTCGAAGCCCGATTCGGCGCGGATCACGGCCAGCACCAGCCGGGGATCGATGCCGTGGCGGCGGGCCTGCTCGATGACGGTGCCGACGATCTGGCGGCGGGCGGCCGAGTGGCGGGCAGCCTCTCGCTCGAGCAGCGCGGTGTCGACGCGCAGCGGGTCGGCGATCGTGGCCGCCCTGGTCGGGGCAGCTCTGCGGCTGGTGGCGCGCAGGCAGTCCGGGTCGCGTGGCGACTGGCCGGGTGCCGGACGCACCATCGTGGTGAGCCGGGCGCCGACCTCGCTGCCGGCGCTCGCGGCGCGCTCGAACAAGCGGTGGGCGATCGCGTCGTCGCGGTCGACGCCGCGGCCGTTGGCGTACATCCAGCCCAGGCGCAGCAGGGCGTCGGGATCCTTCAGCCGCGCGGCCTGACAGTACAGGGCGTGGGCCTGGGCGAGATCGCGCGGTACGCCTTCGGCGTGTTCATGGCGGATCGCTTCGGCGACCAGTTCGCCTGAGCTTTGCGCGGCGCCAGCCACCTGGCCGATCAAGAGGGCTGCCAGCACCAGGCCCGCACGCGCCAGACCGGCCAGCACCAGGCTGGCCAGCGCCAGGCCCCGACGCAGCAACAGGCCCGGACGCAGCGCAGCAGCGGTGCAGTCTGGACGAGCGATGTGGCGTGGCGGGCGGTGCATGGTCAGGTTTGTGTCGTCGGTCGACCTGCGTCGTCGGCACGCTTGCCGGGCAGACGGCTTGTAGGCGGGCGTGCGTGTTTGTTCACGGAAGGCGGAGAACGGCCATTGTAAGATCGATGCGACTCGATTCATGCCAAATTTTCCCCGGATAAGCTCAATGACAAAGGTTGCAGTGATCGGCCTGGGCTATGTCGGGCTGCCCTTGGCGGTGGCCTTCGGCAAGGTCTTCGACACCATCGGTTTCGACTTGTCGAAAGCCAAGATCGACAGCTTCCGGCAACATCACGATCCGACCGGCGAGGTGTCGCGCGAGGACTTCGAAGCGGCTGACCGCCTGGAGGTGACCGACGATCCTGCCCGGCTCGGCGAGGCTGATTTCCTCGTCGTTGCCGTGCCGACGCCGGTGGGCGACGCCCACCAGCCGGACTTTTCGCCGCTGGTGGCGGCCAGCGTCACCTGCGGGCGCAACATGAAACGCGGTGCGATCGTGATCTACGAATCCACCGTGTACCCGGGGGCAACCGAGGAGGTCTGCGTGCCGGTGCTCGAACGCGAATCCGGGATGCGCTGGCGCACCGATTTCCATGTCGGCTACTCGCCGGAGCGGATCAATCCGGGCGACCGCGAGCACACGCTGGCGCGCATCATCAAGGTGGTGTCGGGCGACGATGCCGAAACCCTCGAACGGGTGGCCGGGCTCTATGAAGCGGTGGTGACTGCCGGTGTGCACCGGGCCAGCAGCATCAAGGTGGCCGAGGCCGCCAAGGTCATCGAGAACACCCAGCGCGACCTGAACATCGCGCTCGTCAACGAGCTGGCGCTGATCTTCGACCGGGTCGGCATCGACACCCTCGAGGTGCTGCAGGCGGCAGGCACCAAATGGAATTTCCTGCCTTTCCGGCCCGGCCTGGTAGGCGGGCATTGCATCGGTGTCGACCCCTACTACCTGACGCACAAGGCCGAGATGCTCGGCTATCACCCGGAGGTGATCCTGGCCGGCCGCCGGATCAACGACGGCATGGGCGCCTTCGTCGCCCAGCGCACGGTCAAGGAGATGATCTCGGCCGGTTTCCACGTCAACGGTGAACCGGTGATCGTGTTCGGCCTCACGTTCAAGGAGGATGTGCCCGATCTGCGCAACTCGAAGGTCATCGACGTCATCCGCGAGTTGCAGAGCTACGGTGCGCAGGTCTTCGTCCACGACCCGGTGGCCGATCCGGCCGAAGCCATGCATGAATACGGGCTGGAACTGACCGACTGGGACGCGCTGCCGCGTGCCGGGGCAGCGGTGGCAGCGGTCGGCCACACGCAGTTGCGGAAGCGCGGCCTGGCCGAGATCGCCAGCCGGCTGATGCCCGGTGCGGTGCTGGCCGACGTCAAATCCGTCTTCGACCCGGCGCAGGTGGCCGCCGCCGGCCTGCGGCTGTGGCGGCTCTGAGGGACCGGTGATGAACGATTCCGCGATGCGCGATCCGAACCTGACCCTGCTTGCCGGCGAGGCGCCCCGGCGCTGGCTGGTGACCGGTGCGGCCGGCTTCATCGGCTCGAATCTGGTCGAGACCCTGTTGCGCGGCGGCCAGTTCGTGACCGGCCTGGACAATTTCTCGACCGGCTACCGGCGCAATCTGGAGGAGGTCAGGCGTCTGGTCGGTGAAACGGCCTGGGCGCGTTTTCGCTTCATGGAAGGCGATGTCCGCGACCTGCAGACCTGCCGCGACGCCCTGGGCGAGCCGGCTGCGGCGTCGACTGGATCGACTGGATCGACTGGATCGACTGAGCCGGTCGACTACGTCCTGCACCAGGCTGCGCTGGGTTCGGTGCCCCGCTCGATCAGCGAGCCGATGCCCTCGTTCGCGTCCAATGTCGAAGGTTTCCTGCAACTGCTCGATGCGGCTCGCGTGGTGGGCGTCAGGCGTTTCGTCTATGCATCGTCGAGTGCCGTCTATGGCGACCATCCCGGGCTGCCCAAGATCGAGGACCAGACCGGCGGCATGCTGTCGCCGTATGCCGCCACCAAGGCTGCCGACGAGCTGTTTGCCGACACCTGGGCGCGGGTCTATGGCATCGAATGCGTGGGGCTGCGTTATTTCAACGTGTTCGGGCCGCGCCAGGATCCCGACGGCGCCTATGCCGCGGTGGTTCCCTGCTGGGTCGCTTCGCTGCTGCAGGGCGAACAGATCTGGATCAATGGCGATGGCGAAACCAGCCGGGATTTCTGCTACGTGAGCAACGCCGTGCAGGCGAACCTGCGTGCGGCGTTGACTCCCGAGCTGCCGGCTGCGCACCAGGTGTTCAATATCGCCGTCGGCGAACGCACGACGCTGAACGAGCTGTTCAAGTTGATCCGCACGCTGCTGGCCGACCGAGATCCGTCGATGGCCGACGCAGCGCCGGCCTATCGGGAATTCCGCGCCGGCGATGTCCGTCATTCACTGGCCGACATCGCGCGAGCCCGCAACCTGCTCGGCTATGCGCCGACCCACAACGTCGGCGACGGCCTGGCCGAGGCGATCGACTGGTACTCGGCCTTCGTCGAGGCCTGATCGGTTGCGGGCCGACGGGCGGGGGTCGAGTTTGGCCGGCGCACCCGACCGCTGTTGCGCTCACATCCAGCGAGCCTCACAAACCGGGAAGAACGGCGCTCCTGACGCCGAAACTGCTTGCGAAAACGGGGCCAGAATAACGCGGAAAACAACACACGCACTTCAGATTACCGCTTCCAACCCTTTACGCTCAATCAGATTCAAGAGTTTCAGAGACGGCCCGCTCGGCTTCTTGTCTCCGACCTCCCACTTTTGAACCGTCGACAGGCTGGTGTTCAGCACCGCGGCAAAAACCGCCTGGCTTACGTTCGCCTGTTCACGCAGTGCCTTGATCTGCTGTGGATGTATTTCGTGCACATCGAGATTGCACAGCGCCTCGAACTCGCCCATGCGACGCTTGCTGATCAGACCGGCGCCATGAAGCCCACGCGCTGTCTCGTGCATCTCGTCTAGAATTCGGCTGTTACGTTTTGTCGTCGCCATCACATATCTCCACAATTTCACCGGCAGCCAGTGCAATAGCCAGTTGCCGACCATCAAAATCAAGCAGCTCCTTTGCCACCTCCTGGAGTACCCTCAGCTCGTCCTTGTCGATATTGGATCGCTCGTTCTTGCTGAAGCCATAGAGGAAGAACCAGCGCCCTGCCATTTTCGTAGCGACGATGGTTCTGGCCCCGCCACGCTTGCCCTGGCCGGGCAGCGCGACGCGCTTCTTCACAACATCGCCACCCAAATCGGCATCCACGAGCCCTTGGCTCATCTCTTCGACTGCGGCACATAGGGCTGCGTCCGTTAGCCCGGCCTTTTTCATCGAGCGGGTGAAGGTGCGTGTTTTGAAGACTCGCCTCATTGATGAACTATACCACCCAGTGCAATACATTTCTAGTGGAGCCAGATTCCTGCCGACACTGAGAGCGCAGACAAGCTCGGCTCAAAGTGAACTGCTGCTGAGATCCACGTGTCCCGTCCTTAGGATATTGATCGCGCCGACCACATCGGCGTTTTCCTCGAGACCGCATGCCACCACGCACGCAAACCTTGCCTGCGTCTTGCGGTTGTCCGCCGACACATGGCCGCAGCCAGGGCAGGTGCGGCTGGTGCCCTGATCGAGCTTGATCTGTTTCGGGTCGGGGTAGCGAAAGCTCTCGTGGCGCCTCTTCTTCTTGAAGCGGGGGAAATCGGCACGTCTGGCAAAGAAATTCGCGTAGGCCCGCTCCAGGTCTTTGAACCACACTGACCCTTGACAGGACGCCTATGGCGTCCGCGATCTCCGCTCGCAAGGTTCGCTGGCAGCGTGCCGGTTCTGGCAAGCGCAGTGGCGTGCGGGTGATCTACTTCAACCTGACGCGATCGAGGCCGACGCTGGCGAAGCGCTGCCCGACCGACCTGCGCCGCCCCGATCTGGTGGATGAACTGGAGACTGCGTGAGGCCGTGAGCCGGCATCAGAGCCGGCCCGACAGCGCCCGGGCTCGCTCGGCGATCGGCCCTTCCGTTACGGCCTTCATCACCGTCTCGACTTCGACCCTGGCTGCCGCCCTGTCGCCGCTGCGGGCCAGCGCCTCGGCGTAGTGCAGGCGGATCTGCGCCGCAGTGGGGGCGGCCGTGACTGCGGCACGCAGCAGTTCGACGCCTTTCTTGGGGTCGCTGCCTTCGGAGAGGATGACGCCGTAGGTGTCGAGGATGGCGGGGTTGTTCGGGGCCCCTTCCCAGGCGCGCCGGGCGAGGTCGGCGGCCCGCTCGTCCTTCAGCTGGTACAGCGCCCAGGCGGCGTTGTTCAGCGCGATCGGATTGTCGGGTTGCCGATCGAGGGCCACCGAGTAGTGATCCCAGGCCTTGCGCCATTGCTCGCGGCTGACCTCGTACTCACCGGCGAACATCCGCAGTGCGGTGTTGTCCGGTTCGGCTGCCAGCCAGTCGCCCAGCACCTTGTCGGCGGCCGCGTTCTGGCCGTCGGCGCGCAGGGTGCGCACCAGTTTGGTACCGATCGGAATGGTGCGCGCCGTGCCGAAGGCCCCGCGGTAGGCGGTGATGGCGGCTTTCCAGTTGCGTTCGGCCGCGGCGATGTCGCCCTCGAGCACCTGGCCGACCAGCGCGTGGCGCTCGCTGGCGCGCAACTGGGCGGCGATCTTGCGGGCTTCATCGGCCCGCTTGTCCTCGACCAGCCTGGCGGCCAGCGCCAGCTTCGGTTCGGCGGCTTCGGGCGCCATCCGTTCAGCCTTGCGCAGACTGGCCAGCACGGCTTCGGTCTGCCCGGCAGCACGCTGGGCGTCGGCAATCCGCATCTGGATCTGCCATGCGTTGGGATTCACCCTGAGCAGCCGCTCCCAGGTGGCGATTGCCTGGGTGTGCTGATTGCTGCTCAGCAATGTGGTGGCCAGCGTGTCGAGCAGTTGCGGATTTTCCGGATTCGCATTGACGGCTGCCTGCAGCATCGGCAAGGCTTCGCTGGCCGTATTGGTCTCCAGCATGTAGCGGGCCGTGGCGACCACCGGCAGGACGGCGCCGGGGTTGTCGTCGCGCGCCTTGGCCAGGATCGCCAGGACTTCGCTGCGCGGTGCGCCCTGGCGCGCGCTGAGCACGGCCAGCGCGACCCGGGCCTGGGCGTTGCGCGGGTCGGCTGCGAGCACTTTCTGGTAGTGCCCGGCGGCGGCCTCGGGCCGGCCCGCGCGCAGTTCGAGGTTGGCGAGGTTGGCGGCGGCGGCGAAATACTTCGGATCGCGCTTCAGGGCCTCCTCGAAGGCCTTGCGGGCGCCCGGTTCGTCGTTGCGGGCAGCGAGCACGGCGCCGCGCAGTCCGGCGGGCACCGGGCTGTCCGGCGCCTTCTTCTCCATCCGGTCGACCGCATGCAGTGCATCGTCGAACTTGCGATCGCGCAGCAGCGCGCCGACCAGCGCAATGTCGGCGCGCAGGCCGGTGGCGTCGAGCTCGACTGCGGTTTCCAGTCCGTCGATGGCCTTGTCGCGCTCACCGCTGGCCAGTTGCGCCATTGCCAGGCCGGTCAGCTTGCGCGGATCCTGCGGGTCGAGCTTGCTGGCTTGTTCGAAGTAACGGGTGGCGGCCTCGGCGTCGTTGGTCTTCAGGGCGGCTTCGCCGGCGATCGCCAGCAGCATGGCGTCCTGGGCGCCGCGCTCGATCGGCCGGCGCACGGCGTCGAGCGCCCGGTCAGGCGCGTTCATCCGCAGATAGGTGGCGCCGAGCAGCCGGTAGCCCTGGATGGCGTTGGGGGCCCGGTCGACCAGCTGGCGGCTCAGCCGCTCGGCCTGTTCGAATTCGTTCAGCTGAAGGTGCAGGCTGGCGCCGAGCGCTACGGCCGGCAGGTAGTCGGGCGCCTTGCGCAGCGCCTCGTCGATGGCCCGCTTGGCGGCGGCCTGGTCGCCGGCCCGCAGTTCGATCATGGCCTTCTGGTGCAGGGTGATCGGGCTGCCGGGTGCCAGCCGGCTCAGCTCGCCGTGATGGCGGCGGGCGGCTTCGAGGTCGCCCCGGTCGAGCGCCAGAGCGGCGAGCCGCAGCTGGGCATCGGGGCTGCGCGGGGCGACAGCAACCAGTTTTTCGAGACTGGCCACGGCCTCGTCGCGCCGGCCGTCGGCGATGTCGAGATTGGCCAGCAGCGACAAGGCCTCGGGCGTGTCCGGATGTTCGGCGAGCAGCTTGTGCAGGCTGGCGCGGGCGCCTTCGCGATCGTTGCCGGCCTGCAGCGCAGCCAGGCCGATCCGGGCGGCGGTGTTGCCCGGGGCAACGGTCAGCGCCTCTTTGAAGGTCTGGGTGGCTTCCTCGGGCTTGCGCAGTTGCAGCAGCGCATTGCCGGTGATCGCCAGGGCGTTGCCGTGGGCGGCCGGTGATTCGAGCTTCAGATCATGGGACAGGTCGAGCACGCGCTGGGGCTGGCCCAGTGCCAGCAGCGTGGCCATCAGCGCGGGCAGGCTGCGCTCGCGCTCGTAGCCGAGGTCGAAGGCGCGCCGATATTCCTTCTCGGCCGAGGCGAGGTCGCCCGCGCCGGCGTAGATGCTGCCCAGCAGGTAGCGTGCCTCGGCATTCTCCGATTTCTGCAGCAGGTTCTTCAGATGGATCTCGGCCGTGCGCGGCTGGCGCTCGCTGAGTGACTGACGAGCCTTGTCGAGCAGCGCATCGGGAGAATCGCTGCCTGCACAGGCGCTCATCGTCGTCAGGGCGGCTGCTGCGGCGAGCGCTGCCAGCCAGGTACTGCGGGTCCGGCGGCCCGGAGGGTGTGCACGGGCGGGACGGGGCGAAGTGTTCATCTCGGGTTCTCCTGTATCCAGCCGTGTCGGAGTCTGAAGCATCAGTGGGTCGGCACTGCGGGGCAGCTCAGCGCAGCCCGAAGCGGTTGAGCATGTCATACAAGGTGGGCCGGCTTACGCCGAGCAGGTCGGCTGCCCGGGCGATGTTGCCCTCCACCCGCGACATGACCCTGACCACGGCCTGGCGCTCGGCCTGGTCGCGCACGTGGCGCAGGTTCAGGTGCTCTTCGTCATCGTCGGTCGCGTCGTTGGCCTGCGGCAGGCCGAGGTCGTCACGGCCGATCGTGTTGCCGTCGGCCATGATCACGGCGCGCTTGATGCAGTTTTCGAGCTCGCGCACATTGCCGGGCCAGCCATGGCGTTCGATCGCGTCGATGGCGTCTTCGCGCAGTGTCAGCCGGCCGCGGTTGTTCTGCTGGGCGAAATTGTGCACGAAGGCGTGGGCAAGCAGGGCGGCGTCGCCGATGCGTTCACGCAGCGGCGGAATCGAGACGATCATCTCGGTCAGCCGGTAGAACAGGTCTTCGCGAAAGCTGCCGTCGGCGATCCGCTCGCGCAGGTTGCGGTGGGTCGCGCAGACGACGCGCACGTCGACCGGAATCTCGTTGCGCCCGCCGATCCGCTCGATCGTGCGCTCCTGGAGGAAGCGCAACAACTTGGCCTGCAGCGACAGGGGCAGGTCGCCGATCTCGTCGAGGAACAGTGTGCCGCCATCGGCCACCTCGATCTTGCCGGGCGTTTGCCTGGCCGCTCCGGTGAAGGCGCCTTTTTCGTAGCCGAACAGCTCGGACTCGAGCAGGTTTTCCGGAATCGCGGCGCAATTGATCGCAACGAAGCGCTGCGCCTTGCGGGGCGAGAGCTCGTGCAGTGCGCGGGCCAGGACTTCCTTGCCGGTGCCGGATTCGCCGTGCAGCAACACGGTGGCGGTGGTCGGGGCGAGCTTCTCGATCTGCCGGCACAGCTTGAGCATGCCGGGGTCGCGGGTGAGCAGCCCGTCGAGGGGCGTATCGCTGGCCTGGCGATTCAGCAGCAGGCGGTTCTCTTCCTCGAGGTTGGCCAGGCGGAAGGCGCGATCGATGACCAGCCCGAGGATGTCGGCCTCGAAGGGTTTGGCGAAGAAGTCATAGGCGCCGCCAGCGATGGCCTTCAGGGCATTGCCGCGATCGTTCTGGCCGGTGAGGACGATGACCTTGGTCTGCGGCGCCAGCGAAACGATCTGTTCGAGGGTGGCGAAGCCTTCACGGGTGCCGTCGGCGTCGGGCGGCAGGCCGAGATCGAGGGTGACGACTGCCGGTTCATGGCGGCGCAACTGGGCGAGCGCGCTCTCGCGATCCTCTGCGAAGACCACTTCGTACTGGTCGAAGGACCAGCGCATCTGCTTCTGCAGACCGAGGTCATCCTCCACCATCATCAGCTTCGGCCGTTCATCAGCCATTCGCAATCGCCTGCTTCATTCCGGAGTCTGGCGGCTGCTCTCTACGCGTGGCAGCCGTATTCGGAAGATGGTACCAACCCCTTCGGTGCTTTCGACGGCGAGAGTTCCGCCGATTTCGCGCAGGTATTCGCGGCTTTCGAAAGCGCCGATGCCCATGCCATGACTCTTCGTCGAGGCGAAGGGCTGGAACAGCTTCTCCCGGATGAAAGCCTCGCTCATCCCCCGGCCGTTGTCACGGACTTCGATCACGGCGGTGGCCGATTCTTTGCCGATCGAGACCTCGACCCGGCCCTGTTCAGGGTCGCAGGCTTCGGCGGCGTTCTGCAGCAGGTGGCCGATCACGCGCTCAAGCCGGTCGGGGTGTGCCAGCACATTTGTCGGGGGGCTGTGGTCGGACGGCGCAACGATGAGTTGCGGGAGCGGGCGCAGCGCAGGCCGGGCGGCGATCGCTGCCGAGACCGCGGCGCCGAGATCGACCGGCGCGGGCGCATCGACCGGCCGGGCGCCGACGCGCAACTGCAGCAACAGACCCTGCATCCGTTCCATCACGTTCTCGACCGTTGCGAGCATGTCGGCCTGGAACTCCGGATTGCCGCGGTGGCGCTGGGCGTTGCGGGTCATCAGGCCGAGCTGGGCGACCAGGTTCTTCAGGTCGTGGACGACGAAGGCCGACATCCGGTTGAAGGATTCGAACTGCTGGGCGCGGATCAGTTTCTCGAGTGTGCGTTGCAGGCCGAGATGGCTGGCGATCTGACGCGCGGCGGCCTTGAGCAGGTCGCGGGTCTCCCAGTCAAAGGCCTGGGGCGCCAGCGGCCGGTCGAGGACGATGAAGCCGAGCAGTTCGCGGTCCATCATCAGAGGAACGACCAGCCAGCCGTTCTCGTGGGCGGCAATCGCCGGGGGCAGCTCGAGACCGGCTTCGGGCGTGTGGTCGGTCCGGGCCGAGGTGGTGCGGGCCTCGTCGAGGTCGATGATCCAGTCGCGCCCGGCCAGCAGCCTGATCATCGGGGCATCGGCCGGAACCGTGCCGCGATCGCCGCGCCAGCCGATTCCACCCTCGTAGCGGTACTCGCCGTCGGACTCCAGCCACAGGGCGCCGGCGTGGCTGTCGACAGTCTGTCCGAGACCCGTGACGGCGCGCACGGCCGGGTCGTTGCCGTCGTCGCCGTTGCCGTCGTCGCTGTCGTCGCGAGCCAGCAACTCGGTCAGGCGCATCCACTCCTGGCGGTAGTCGAAGCGATACGAGAAGAAGTGCTTGGCCACGAAGACCCGCAGCCGGGCCCGCGCACGACCCGACATCAGGACGACAGCCAGCGCAAGCAGGGCAGCGAAGATCAGCAGCGCCTGGGCGATCTGCCCCCATTCGCCGCCGAACCAGCGCAGCCAGTAGCCGCCGGCGGCGACAAGCACCAGGTAGCCGCCGGCGATCGTCAGGGCGGTCGAGTGGAACACGGCCTGGCGCGACACGCCGATGTCGATCTGCCAATGTGGATTGCGGGCGGCGGCGATCGCCAGCAGCGGTGCCAGCAGGATGTTCGCGTAGCCGCGGGCCACCCACCAGGCCGGGTTGATCCGGCCGAACAGCATCGACTCGCTGTACAGGATCAGATCGAAGCTGAACAGCGCGAGCAGCGCGACCGCGAAGAACTTGATGGCCCAGCGCCGGTTCTCGGAAGTGTTCCGGTAGACCTGCTCGATGCAGACCAGGCCGAAGATCGCCACCAGGGTGCGGCTGGCGAACAGCATGGCGGGGCTGCCGCCGATCAGCTCGATGCCGGCCGATGCACCACTCAGCAGCAGTGCGATCGCCAGTGCCTGTCGGGCCGCCCGCCCGATCGTGGCCTGGTCGCCCGCGCCCGGGGTCAGCGCCAGGGTAGCGATCCGGATCAGCAGCAGGATCCAGAGCAGGCTGCGCAGCGCCTCGGCGAGCGGAACCAGCGAACGCATGACCGGCAGGCCCGCCGCGGCGGCGGCCATGACTGCGCCCCACAGGGTCTGGCCGACCACGGCGGCCAGCAGCAGGCTGCCGATCGGGTCGCCGCGCCGGCGCAGGGCCAGCAGCAGGCCGAGCACGGCGTAGGCGAGCGCAGCGCCCGCGTAGCCGGCAAGCCCGATGACAACCGGGTTCATCAGACCGGGTTCATCCGCAGAAGGCGGTCAGTGCGCGGCCGTCAACGCGCGCCCTTGCCGAGCAGGACCACCTGGACCGTGTCGACCAGGATCAGCAGGTCGAGGAACAGCGAGTGGTTCTTGACGTAATAGAGATCGTACTGAAGCTTGCCGAGCGCGTCCTCCACGGAGGCGCCGTACGGGTAACGCACCTGCGACCAGCCGGTGATGCCGGGTTTCACGCTGTGGCGGACATCGTAGTACGGGATGTCCGCGAGCAGCTGGCGCACGAAGAACGGGCGCTCGGGGCGGGGACCGACGAAGCTCATGTCGCCGCGCAGGACATTGAAGAGCTGGGGCAGTTCGTCGATCCGGCTGCGCCGCAGGAAGCGCCCGACCCGGGTCACGCGGGCATCGTTGGCGCCGGCCCAGCGGGGCTTGCCGTCCTTTTCGGCATCCTGGCTCATCGAGCGCAGCTTGTAGATCGTGAACGACTTGCCGCCCTGGCCGACACGCTCCTGGCGGTACAGGATGGGGCGCCCCGATTCGAGCAGGATGGCGAGCATCGCGAGCAGCAGCACAGGCAGAGTCACGATCAGCAGCGCAAGACTCACGAAGATGTCGAACAGTCGCTTGATGACATCGCGGGTGGCGCCCTGGTTGAAGCCCGAACCGAAGATCAGCCAGCTGGCGCGCAGGTTGTCGACCTTGAGAAGGCCTTTTTCGCGTTCGTAGAACGACACCAGGTCCATCACCTTGATGCCGCGCAGCTTGCATTCGAGCATCTCGCGCAGCGGCATCACCCCGCCGCGCCGCTCGCGCAGGGCGACCACGATCTCGGAGACGCGCAGATCCTGCACCGTGCGCAGGAATTGCTGGCGGGCAGTGCGCTGCTCGGCTTCGCTGGCGTCGCGATCCGAGGCGAGCGGGTACAGGCCGGCATACTCGATGATCCGGCTGCGCGAACCCTCGTTCAGGAAGCGGATCACCTCCTCGGCTTCCAGGCCGTTGCCGACGATCAGCACGCGCCGCTTGGGCAGGCCGACGTCGGTGAGGCGGAAGAACAGCAGGCGGATGATCACGATGGCGCCCACTGCGAACACCGAAGTCAGCGCGAACTCGTTGCCGCCGACGGTGTGGGTCGGGGCCAGCGCGAAGAAGACGGCCATGACCACCAGGGCGAGCGCATAGGCGATCAGCAGGCGCTGCAGCATGACGCGGAACGGCTCGGCATGGGAGTCGTACAGGCCCAGCGCCGTCATCGACAGCACCATGGTGCCGGTGAACAGGCCGGTTTCCAGCAGCGGAATCGGCCGGGCCTGGTCGAGCAACTGCAGCTCGAAGCCCAGGACCATCGACTGGAACAGCACCATCGCTTCGAGCAGCAACAGCAGCAGGATCCGCAACGACAGGTAGTGATTGAAAACGCGGATCATCTTGTTTCGAGGGGCGGTCGGCAGTGAATCAGGACTGCGACCACCTTATGCTTGAGGAGCGTGAATGCGTTATGACAAACCGCACGACGCGATCAAGGATAGTCGATCACGTCTGCCAGGGGGAAGCGGCCGGATCCTGAGCAAAATAGTCGGCAAACAGCCGGTAGAGCTCGGGAAAACCCTGTTGCAGCGGTTCCGGATCGACGAAGAAGCTTTCGACGGCCACTGCAAAGAACTCGCCCGGATCGGTGGCGGCGTAGGGGTCCAGAGGCAGGCTGGCATACCATTGCGCGCCGTCCTCGGACTCGGGGTCGATGTGGCGCGGCATCCGGGCCTCGACGCGGTCGAGCATCCTGCAGAAGCGCTGCCACGCACGCTCCAGGGTCTGCGCCCAGGCGGCGCGCTGGCTGGCCGGCAGGGGCGGCACTCCGTCGGCTTCGCCGTCGAGCAGGTCGATCTTGTGGGCGAATTCGTGGATCACGACGTTCCAGTCGCGTTCGCCGTCGGGGGCGGCGTCGTGCCAGGACAGCACCACCGGGCCGCGTTCCATCGCTTCGCCCGCCAGTTCGTCGGTGGATTCATGGACCACGCCGGCCTCGTCGACCTGGGTGCGAGGTACGAGAAAACGGTCGGGATAGACGATGACTTCGACGAAGTCGCCGTAGGCGCGCAGGCCGAGCTGGAGGATCGGCACACAGGCCTGGATGGCGATGGCCAGCCGGACCCGGTCGTCGACCTGGAAGCCGGCCGCCCCGGTGATCGTCTTGGCCGAGAGGAACTGGCCGGCCAGGCCCTGCAGCGCCTCCAGGCTGGCCGGAGTCAGCCGGTCGAGCCAGGGCATTGCCGCGACGGTTTCGCGCCAGAGTCCGGGGTCGATGTGGGTGGCCACGGGGCGGCCGAACAGGCGCTTGAGCAGGGGGGGCAAGGTCGGAAACGGCAGGGTCGAAACCTATAATCATCGGCACGATGAGCCAAGCCAAGCCTACCATCGAGCCAGTGTCCGATCGCGTCGCGCGGGCGCTGTCGCTGGCTGCCGAGGTGGTCGGCGAGACGGCTGCACCCAACGGCGAAACCTATCGGGCTCATGCGCGCGGCACGATCGGTATCCTGGGTGCAATCGGTGCCGACGAGCCGACCCAACTGGCGGCGGCCCTGGTCGAACCCGCTTCGTTGCTGCCGCGCGAAGCGGTCGAGCGCGAGTTCGGGCCGGAAGTCGGCCGGCTGGTCGATGCGATGCGGCAGGTGCGCCGGCTGCGCACGCTGACCCGCGCGGCGGCAGATGGCAGCGCGGCGCAAAGCGAGACCTTGCGCCGGATGCTGCTGGCGATGGCCGCCGACATCCGGGTCGTGCTGCTGCGGCTGGCCTCGCGTCTGCAGACCCTGCGTTATCACGCC
Source organism: Burkholderiaceae bacterium (assembly GCA_041678445.1). GTDB lineage: Bacteria > Pseudomonadota > Gammaproteobacteria > Burkholderiales > Burkholderiaceae_E > Zeimonas. The sequence goes on from JBAYOD010000047.1 coordinate 15,912, forward strand.
AGCGTGCGGCGCCCGCCCGACGAGGCCCTGAGCCGGGAGACTCTCGAGGTGCTGGCGCCGCTGGCTAACCGGATCGGTCTGTGGCAGCTCAAATGGGAGCTCGAGGACCTGTCGTTCCGTTTCCTGCAACCCGATGTCTACCGCGACCTGGCGCACGCGCTGGAGGGGCGGCGCGCGGAGCGCGAAGCCTATATCGCCGCCTGCGCCGGGCGATTGCGGACGGCGCTCGACCAGGCCGGACTGGCGGCTGAGGTGAGCGGCCGGCCCAAGCACATCTTCAGCATCTGGAGCAAGATGCAGGCCAAGCAGCGCGGGCTCGACGGGATTTCCGACCTGCGCGGGCTGCGGGTGATCGTCGACACGGTCGAGCGGTGCTACGCCGCGCTCGACGTCGTCCACACGATGTGGCAGGCCGTTCCGGAGGAGTACGACGACTACATCGCGCGCCCCAAGCCCAATGGTTACCAGTCGCTGCATACGGTGGTGATTGCCGAGGACGGCCGCAGCCTCGAGGTCCAGATCCGGACTGCGGCGATGCACCGCTTTGCCGAGTACGGGGTTGCCTCGCACTGGCGCTACAAGGAGCGCGCCAGTGGTGCGGTCGGGGGTCGCGGCGACCGGGCTTTCGAAGACCGGATCACCTGGATCCGGCAACTGCTGGCCTGGCAACGTGATGTCGGCGCGGCGCTGGGCGGTTCGGCGGCGCCCGAGCCGATGCAGGGCGGTCGTGACGACGACGGGCAGACGCACATCTACGTGCTGACCCCGCAGGCGCGGGTGGTCGAGCTGCCGGTCGGGGCCACGCCGGTGGATTTCGCCTATCAGGTTCATACCGACCTCGGGCATCGTTGCCGGGGCGCCCGGGTCGATGGCCAGATGGTGCCGCTGAACACACCGCTGAAGAATGGCCAGACGGTCGAGATCGTCGCGGCCAAGGGCGGCGAGCAGGCGGGGCCGTCGCTCGACTGGCTGAATCCGCAGCTCGGCTATGTGCGCAGTTCGCGGGCTCGCGCCAAGCTGCGCCAGTGGTTCAATGCGCGCGAGGCCGAGCGCGATACTGCGGCCGGTCGCGAGAAGGTCGAGAAGATCCTGCAGCGCGAAGGCCGCACCGTGCTGGGTTTCGAGACACTGGCACGGCGGCTGGGCTTTGCCGAGGCCGGGGCGATGTTCATTGCCGTGGCCCGTGAAGAGATCGGCGTGCGCCAGATCGAGGAAGCGGTGCGCAACGATCCGGCGCGCGATGCCGCGCGCAGCGCGCTGGCCGAGCCCGACGTCGCGGCGATGATCGCAGCCCGTCCGCGCCGCAGCGGCGGCAGTGGCGACGGCGTGCTGGTGGTCGGCATCGATTCGCTGTTGACCCAGCTGGCACGCTGCTGCCGGCCCGTACCGCCGGACCCGATCGCAGGCTTCGTCACGCACGGGCGCGGTGTATCGGTGCACCGTGCCGGCTGCAGCACCTTCGCCAGGCTGGTGGCGCGCTCGCCCGAGCGGGTGGTCGAAGCCGAGTGGGGTCGTCCCGTGGCCGACGCCGGGCAGTCGCGCCCGGGAGCGGACGTCGGGCGGGCCCGTCGCTATCCGGTCGACATCGAGGTGAAGGCCGCCGACCGCACCGGCCTGCTGCGCGACATCGTCGATGCGGTTGCGCGCGAGCGGGTCAATGTGA
>JBAYOD010000048.1:0-16768 GCA_041678445.1 Burkholderiaceae bacterium
AGCCGAGCCCGGCCGATACCGCTTTGCGTTCGCTCGCAGGCCACTGTCTGCCAGGACGCGGGGCGAGGCTTTCGGCGCCCGCCTTGTGCGCAGCCGAGAAGCGCAGTGCTCGTGGCCGCGCGCGCAGCGCGCACCAACAATCTGACTTGCCGCCGACTGTTTGAGCGAAACGAACGAAGCGAAGCGTAGGGAGTGCAGCGAGTTTCGGCGGCAGGCCACGAGCGCGAGCATCACAGGGCACCCCGCGAAGCGGGGCAAGCACCCGGCGTGCGCCGAAAGCCTCGCCCCGCGTCCTGGCCCGCTTGCCCCCAGCCGTTCGAATGCGAACCGGTGTCAGTCGGCCGTGCCCTGGCCGCATTCCAGCGCCAGCCGATACAACTCGCGATGGGCCCGGCCGGTGGCCCGCATCGCGATCTTCACTGCCTGGCTGGTCGGCATGACTTCGAGCAGCGCAGTCAGCAGGGCGCGCACGTCGATCCCGGTTTGTTCGGCCGCGTCGGTGGCCGGTGCGCCATCGACGACCAGCACGTATTCGCCACGCAGGCGGTTCGGGTCGGCGGCGAGCCAGTCGGCTGCGTTGCCGGCCGGGCAGCGGAAAACTTCCTCGAAGCGCTTGGTGAGTTCGCGCCCGAGCGCGATGCGCCGCTGGCTGCCGCAGTGTGCTGCGATTGCCGGCAGCGTTGCGGCGATCCGGTGTGGCGCCTCGAAAACGACGAACGGATGTTCGAGTCGCGCCAGGGTTGCGAGCCTTGCGTCGCGGGCCTTCGGGCGGGTCGGCAGGAAGCCTTCGAAGTGAAACGGGCCGTCGACCAGGCCGCTGGCCGACACCATGGCAATGGCCGCCGACGGACCGGGGATCGGCACCACCTGCAGACCGGCGTCGAGCACCGCCGAAACGATCCGGCAACCGGGGTCGCTGACCGCGGGGGTGCCCGCGTCGCTGACCAGCGCAACCGGGTGGCCCTGGCCGAGCAGGGCCACGATGCGCTCGGCCGCTGCCCGCTCGTTGTGCTGATGGGCTGCCAGCATGCGGGCGGTCGAACCGGCCCGGTCGAGCAGCAGGCGCGTGGTGCGCGTGTCCTCGGCGGCGACCCAGGCCACTTCGCGCAGCACGGCAATCGTCCGTTCGGACAGATCGGACAGATTCCCGATCGGGGTGGCCACTACATATAATGCTCCGAAGCCGTCCGGCCCGGTGCGTTGCGCCTGGCCGATTTCCGTGATTTCGCTCATTCCCGATCCGCCATGCCCCACCGTTTTGTTTCGCGCCGCCGCAGCCTCGGTCTGATCGCACGGGCGGTCGGTGCGGCGGCTGTGTCGGCGCCGGCATTCTGCGCGTTCGCCCAGGGTGCGGCAAGCGGGATCGCTGCGGAGAGTTTCGGCCTGCCGTCCGATCACCGCGAGCGGCTCGGCGCCGGGCCGCCTCGCGTTGCCCTGCTCGTGCCGCCGACCAGTGGTGTCTACCGGCGGGCGGCCTTCGCGCTGATCGATGGGGTGCGTGCCGCCCAGGCGCGCGATGGTCTCGGTTTCTCGGTCGAGGTCGTCGAGACCAACGAATCCGGCGACGAACTGAGGCTGCTCTGCGAGACGCTGGCCGGGCGCGAGTTCGCGCTGGCGATCGGGCCGCTGACCCGCAACGCGGTGAGCTCGCTGGCTGCCACTGGCGCGATGCCGCTGCCGGTGCTCGCGCTGAACAACCCCGATGGGGTGATCCTGCCGCCGGGCATGGCGGTGTTCGGTCTGTCGATCGAGAACGAGGCCGAGCATGCTGCCGCCTATGCCTATCGTGACGCGCTCGAGTTCCAGGCCGGGCGCCGGCCGCGAGCGGCGATCGTGCACGATGGTTCGCCGGTGTCGCAGCGCTCGGTCACGGCCTTCATCCAGCGCTGGTACAGCCTGGGGGGCGAGTATTACGAGGCGGTGCGCATCGAGGCGGCGACGCCCGCGCTGATCCATGACCGGCTGCGCGGCGTCGAAGCCGATCTGCATTTCGCGGCCATGCCGCCATCGGCCTGTGCGGCGCTGAAAGCCGCGCTCGGCGACGGGGCGCGGGTGTACGGGACTTCGATGCTGAACTCGGGTGCGGTGCCCGCCTTCGGCGACGAAGACCCGAAGGCATTGGCGGTGAGATCGCCGGAGCTCGAAGGCGTGCGGCTCGTCATGATGCCCTGGCAGGTGCAGCCCGATCATCCGGCAGTGATGGCCTATCCGCGCCAGCGCGAACTCAACGTCGAGCTGCAGAAGCTCTACGCGCTGGGCATCGACGCGCTGCGACTGGCGCTGCCGCTGATGGCCGGCGACAGCCTGATCGAACTCGACGGTGTCACCGGCGAGTTGCGGCTGGACCTGTTCAGCGAACCCCGGGTCGAACGCGTGCCGCTGCTGGCCGAGTATCGCGACGGCGTGCTGGGTCCGGTGCGCGAACACTGGCCGCGATGACCGGGCCGGCGCGCCGCACACCTGCCCAGCGCATCGGTGCGGCCGCCGAGCAGCAGGCGCTGGCCTACCTGCTGGCGCAGGGTCTGGCGCCGGTGGCGCGCAATGTCGGCAGCCGGCTCGGCGAGATCGACCTGATCATGCGTGATGGTGACGAGCTGGTCTTCGTCGAGGTCAGGGCACGCTCGCGCAGCGACTATGGCGGTGCCGCCGCGTCGATCGGCTGGCGCAAGCAGCAGCGGCTGCGGCGCGAGTCGCAGCGCTGGCTGTCGGTGCACTACGGCGACCGCTGGCCGGCCTGCCGCTTCGATGTCTGTGCGCTGGCCCCCGGTCATATCGAGTGGATCAGAGGGGCGTTCTGAGTGCCTTCCCCGCGGCTGCTTATAATTCGCAGATGGACTTGCAGCGCCGTATTCGCGACCATTTCGAGGACAGTGCACGTCTGAAGCGCGATGCGGTCGAGCAACTGGCCGAACCGGTTGCGGCGGCAGTCGAGCTGATGACGGCTGCGTTGGCCGCGGATCACAAGATCCTGGTATGCGGCAACGGCGGGTCGGCCGGCGACAGCCAGCATCTGGCGGCCGAACTGATCGGCCGCTTCGAGCGCGAACGCCCCGAACTGGCGGCCATTGCGTTGACGACCGACTCGTCGATTCTCACGGCGGTGGCCAACGATTACAGCTTCGAGCAGGTGTTCGCCCGGCAGGTGCGCGGCCTGGGCCGCGAGGGCGACGTGCTGGTAGCGATCTCGACCAGCGGCAACTCGCCGAACGTGCTGGCCGCGGTCGAGGCGGCGCGCGAGCGCGGGCTGGCCGTCGTGGCGCTGACTGGGCGCGACGGCGGCCGGTTGGGCGAGTCGCTCGGCGACGGCGATATCCACCTGTGCGTGCCGCACGAGCGGACTGCACGCATCCAGGAAGTCCACCTGCTGATCATCCATTGCCTGTGCGACGGCATCGACGTTTCGCTGATGGGCGAATGAGGCGTCGTCCGAATGACGAATCCGCCTTCAAGGCGGAATAAGGAGTTCCCCGAGTGAATACCAGTTTCCGGACCGCGATTGCGGGCGCCCTCATGGCTTCGACCCTGGTCCTGTCGGGCTGCGTGCCGCTGGCGGCAACCGGCGTTGCCGTCGGCACGATGGCCGCGATCGACCGGCGCACGGTCGGTGCCCAGACCGAGGACCAGGAGATCGAGATCAAGGCAGCCAGCCAGCTGCGCTCGACTTTCGGTGACACCGCGTCGATCTCGACGACCAGCTACAACCGCAAGGTGCTGCTCACCGGCCAGGCGACCAGCGAGGAAATCAAGCAGCAGGCCGAGCGCATCGTGGCCGCGATCGAGAACGTGCGGTCGGTGCACAACGAGGTCCAGGTGCAGGGTCGGCCGTCGCTGACCACCCGTGCAGCCGACACGGCGATCACTGCCCGGGCCAAGGCGGCGCTGGTCAAGGCCGATGAGGTCCATGCCAACACGATCAAGGTGGTCACCGAATCGGGCACCATCTACCTGATGGGCCTGGTCAGCCGCCGCGAGGCCGACCTGGCGGCGCAGACCGCCAGCCGTGTCGCCGGGGCGCAGCGGGTGGTCACCGTTTTCGAGCTGATCTCCGACGAAGAGGTCGATCGCATCCAGCGCGCCCAGCAGCGCCAGTAGCGTCCGCAGCGCCAGTCGTGTCCGTAGCGCCGGCGACGAGCCTGTTCTGAGAGGGTTTCCCGGCGTCGTTTCGGGCTGATTTCTGACACGTTGCGGGCGCTCGCCGGGCACCGCCGGACGGGGCCCGGCAGGGGTTCCGGAGATGTCGGACGGATGATCCCGCGCGACCGACGAGCGGCGCACCGGGGGCCAGCCTGCCGCAGGACAATGTTCGTGAGTCCCCCGCGGCGGGGGGTGAAGGTATTCCCGAATGTCCGGCGGTCTGCTTTTTCTCTTCGTATGCGTTGTCCTGCCGCTGGCATGGGGCATCGCGGTCTACAACCGGTTCGTGCGCCTGCGCAATCGCTGCCAGAACGCGTTCTCGCAGATCGACGTGCAGCTGCGGCGCCGCCACGACCTGATCCCGAACCTGGTGGCTGCGACACGCGGCTATCTCGATCATGAGCAGCGCACGCTCGGAGCCGTGGTGGCGGCGCGCCGGCAGGTCGACGAAGCCAGCGCGCGGCTGCGCGCGCAGCCGCGCGACGGTGCGGCGCTGGCGCATTTCGAGCAGGCCGAAGCGGCCCTGCACGGCCCGTTGTCGCGCCTGCTCGCGCTGGTCGAGGCCTACCCGGCCCTGCAGGCCGACGAGACGGTCAGGCGGCTGACCGAGGAGCTGACGACCACCGAGAACCGGATCGCCTTTGCGCGCCAGGCCTATAACGACCAGGCCGCTCACTACAACACCGGCATCGAGAGTTTCCCGGCATCGCTGATCGCCGGAGCCCTCGGCTTCTCGCGTACCCGGCTGCTGCGCCCGCTTGCCCCGGGGCAGCGGCGAGCCGTGGCCGTGGCGCTCTGACCGGTCGGGGCTGTCCGAGTGGATTTCTTCGCGCACCAGGATCGGGCCCGGCTGCGCTCGGCCCGCTTGCTGGTCCTGTTCCTGCTGGCGCTGGCCGTGATCATCGTCCTGGTCAATGCCGGCGCTCTGCTCGGCTGGCGGCTGCTGTTCTCCGGCATGGAGCCGCCGCGCCATTTCGTCCCGACCAATGTCTTCGTGGTGCTGCTCGTGGTGGGCGGCAGTGCCTGGCTCGAACGCATGCGCCTGGGTGGCAGCGGACACGCGCTGGCCGAGCGCCTGGGGGCGCAGGCCCTGGACGATGCCGATCCGCTGCACCGGCGCTTTCGCGACGTCGCCGAAGAGGTGGCGGTCGGTGCCGGCGTGCCGGTGCCGGGCTTGTACGTTCTCGACGATGCCTCGATCAACGCGCTGGCTGCCGGAGAGCGGCCGACGGTGGCGGTGGTGATGGTCACGCGCGGCGCGCTCGAACGGCTCGACCGTGCCCAGCTGCAGGGGGTGGTCGCCCACGAGTACGCGCACATCCTGGGCGGCGACGCCGTCCTGAACGTACGGCTGACTTCGGCGCTGTACGGGCTGTGCGCGTTGCGCATGTTTGGCGGCCACCTGCTCGGCTGGGCGTTCAGCCGCGAGCGGGGTTCGGCGCTGCGCCTGCTCTCGCCGCTGGCGGCGGTGGCCGGGGTGATCGTGTCGGCGTTCGGGATCGTCGGGGTCGGCGTCGCCCAGTTGCTGCGCGCCGGCATCAGCCGCCAGTGCGAGTTCCTGGCCGACGCCGTGGCCGTTCAGCTGACCCGTGATCGCAACGGGCTGGGCAGCGCCCTGCGGCGGGTCGCCGCCGAGCAGGCGATTGCCGCGCGGACCGCAGCGCCCGATCACCGGCAGGGCTATACGGCGCTGGTCAGCCACTTCATGCTGGTGCAGCCCAGCGACGCCGGCCACTGGTTCGATTCCCATCCCAGTCTGGCCGAGCGCATCCGTCGCCTGTACGGACGGGTGCCCGCCGAGTCGCGCCGGCGGTTCCGGTTCGGCCTGCCGGCGCGTGTCCGGAACGGCGCGGGCGCCAGGTCGGCTGCGAGTGCGCTGGTGCGCCCGCGACGCGAGGCGGAGTCGCATACCGAGGCCCTGCGCTGGGTCGAGACCATGGCGATTGCACCGGACGACCGGCCGGCGGCCGTGCCGCTGTCGGCGACGCCGGCCTCGGCGCTGATCGAGCGGCTGCGGGCGCCCGAGCTCGGCCGCGCCGACGCGGCGCGCTGGCTGCTGGCGCTGGTGACCGGCCGGGTCGGCGAGCCCGAACCCGACGCGCGGGTCGCCGCTGCGCTGCGCTGGCTGTTGTCACCGTCCGGCGGCAGCCTGCGGGTGCCGGTGCTGGAACTGATGCTGGCGCGCTTCAGGCGCTGGAGCCTGGCGCATCGCCGCGCGCTGCTCGATCGCTGCCGGCGCGCCATCGAAAGCGACGGCCGGCTGGAGTCGGCCGAGTGGGTCCACTACACACTGGCCCGCCACCGCCTGCTGCCCCGGAGTTCGCCGCCGGCCGCCGATGGAACGGCCGGCACGCGGCGCGGCGCCGACGCCAGACGGGCGCACAGCCGTGCGCTGGCCGCCTTGTTCGCGATGGCTGCGGCAATCGGCGAAGCCTCGGCGCGCACGACCCGCGACACGCTGGCCGAAGCCGCGGTGCTGCTGCGGGTGCCGGCACCGGCGTCGACGCCCGACGAGCTCGATACAGGCGAACTGGCCCGGGCCCTGGACGTCCTGGAGTCGCTGCCGCCGCTGGACAAACCGCTGCTGCTCAGGATGCTGGCGCGCATGGCGAGGGTGCCCGGTGACCCCGATTTCAACGCTTTCGTGCGAGCCGTGGCGGCCGCCATCGACTGCCCGTTGCCGCGCTACACGATCGGCCTGGGCGTGGCCGGTTGAGCCGGCCGGGAGATCGGTGTCCGGACCAGGGTGCGGACCGAAACCGGACCAGGACCTGGATCAAGGCCGGACCAGAACGGGTCCTTGACGAAATTCCTGTCCTGGCGATAACCTCGCTCAGCCGTGCGGCGGGGCTGGCTGCCGGATACCCAACACAATACTCGCCCGCCAGCGTGCGGCGCAGGAGACCCATCCATGAATCGTCGTTCCCTAATGGCCGGTGCGCTGGCTGCCGCGTGCTCGGGCGCCCTGGTCCAGCTGCCGGCGGTTGCGCAGGACAACAAGCCGATCCGCATCGGCGTGCCGACGGCCGTTCAGTTGCAGGTCGGCCGCGACACGCAGGTCGCCGTCCAGATGGCGATGGACGAGATCAACGCGAAGGGCGGCGTGCTCGGCCGCCAGCTCGAGATGGTCGTCGCGGACGAAACCGAGAAACCCGAGGCCGGCATCAACGCCATCAAGAAACTGACGGCCGAGGACAAGGTCGACGTGATGATCGGCGGCTATACCAGCGGCGTGACGCTGGCCCAGCTGCCGCACATCGTGCGCGCCAAGACCATTTACCTGGGCGTCGGTGCGGCTTCGCCGGCGATCACCCAGCGTCTGAAGAAGGATGACAACTACAAGTACATCTTCCGGGTCGGGCCGATCAACGCCGCCCACCAGGCCCGCCAGCTGAGCGGCTTCATTTCGGACTTCGTGGTCGGCGAGCTGGGTCGCAAGGAGATCGCGATCGTCGGCGAGAACGCGAAGTGGGTCCAGGATCTGGTGCCCATCCTCCGGAAGAGCGCCACCGAAGGGGGTGCCGACGTCCGCATCAGCGAGCTGTTCGACACCCAGACCGCCGACTTCTCGCCGCTGTTCTCGAAGATCCGCAATTCGGGCGCACGCTTCATCATCGTCGTGCTCTCGCACGCATCGAGCGATGTCTTCGCCAAGCAGTGGCACGATTCGCAGATGCCGATGCCGTACGGCGGCATCGACGTCAAGGGCATGGACGGCGACTTCTGCGAGCGGATCGATGGCAAGTCCGTGTCCGAGCTGGCCGCCAACTTCGCCGTGCGCGCACCGCTCACGCCGAAGACCATCCCGTTCTTCGACGAATTCAAGGCGCGCACCAACCGCGTGCCGGTGTACACGGCGTTCGGTGCCAACGATGGCGTGCACATCTATGCCGAGGCCGTTGCCAGGGCCGGGACCACCGATCCGGACAAGGTGATCGAGGCGCTCCGGCAGACCAGCTATACCGGCATCACCGGCGTCGTCGAGTTCGACGACGCGCAGGATCTCAAGGCGGGCGGCAAGTATCCGAACTTCCTGTTCGCACAGTGGCGTGCCGACTGCTCGCGCGAGGTCATCTATCCGAAGGCGCTGCGCACGGCCGAGCCGATCCTGCCGCCGTGGATCAAGTGACGGACCGTCGCAGGATCCGAAGACCCGCTGCATGAGCCACGCTGCCACAGGGCGGTGTGGCGCCCCACCCGGCTCGCGCCGTGCAGGCGCCGGCCGGTGGCGGGGTGGCGCCGCCGCGCCGGTCGACGCAGCGCCGGTCGAAGCCGTGCCCGCACCCAAGCCTTCATCCCGGGGGTCCGCTTGATCGAAATCCTGATCCAGGGCGCGGTGTCCAGCGCCATCTACGCGATGCTGGCAGTCGGCTTCACGCTGATCTTCGGCGTGGCGCGCATTATCAACCTGGCGCATGGCTCGTTCTATGCGCTCGGGGCTTATGGCGCCTACTTCCTCACCTCGCAGGGCATGCCGCTGGTGCCGGCGGCGCTGCTCTCCATCCTCGCGGTGGCCGCCTTCGGCGTGGTGATGGAGCGCATCTTCGTGCGGCCGATGCGCACGCAGTCGCTGCTGGCGGTGCTGATGATCACGCTGGCCGTGGCGCTGGCGGTCGAGCAGGGCCTGTTCCTCACCTTCGGTTCGGAGTACCGCAACGTTCCGGCCCTGGTGTCGACCAAGTTCACCATCGCCGGCGTCGACGTGGCCGGGCAGCGCCTGCTGACCCTGGTGGCGGGCGTCGTGCTGATCGGTGCGCTGTGGCTGTTCATCCAGCGTACCCGCATGGGTTCGGCGATTCTCGCGATCTCCCAGGACCCGGTGGCCGCCCAGTACATGGGGATCCCGTCGGATCGCATCTTCGCGCTGGTCATGGCGCTGTCGGCGGGCCTGGCTGCTGCTGCCGGCATCCTGGCCGGCCCCTTCCTGACCGTGCAGCCGACCATGTGGCTGCTGCCGATCATCAAGGCCTTTGCCATCGTGGTCGTCGGCGGTCTGGGTTCGATCCCGGGCAGCATCCTCGCCGCGCTGATGCTTGGCTATGCCGAGACCATCGTCGCCTACCTGATCTCGACCAGCTGGACCGAGATCATCTCGGTGCTGGCCACGCTTCTGATGCTGGTCTTCCGGCCGGCCGGCATCTTCGGCAAGCGCGCCGCATTCTAGGAGGCCGGCCAGCATGTTCCGAGACAAGATCGACCTGACGGGCGCCGTCGTATTCATTGCGGTGATGGCCATCCTGCCCGTGGTCTTCAAGAACGACTACCTGATCGGCGTGCTGACCGTGGCCGCGATCTACGCGATCTGGGCCGTCAGCTGGGACTTAATGTCGGGGCTGACCGGGCGCGAGAACTTCGGCCATGCGCTGTTCATCGGTGCCGGCGCCTACACGGCCGGTTTCCTGAACACGGTCTGGGGCTTCAGTGGCTGGTGGAGCATCCCGGCGGCGATGATCGTCGCGTCGCTGTTCGCCGTGCTGATGGGTTTTCCGACACTTCGGCTCAAGGGGCCGTACTTCGCGCTGGCAATGCTGTCGGCCTCGGTGATCATGCAGCGGCTGATGCTGATCTTCTGGGAGTACACCGGCGGCGAGGAAGGCATCAACGGCGTCGAACCGCTGATCGACTCACAACTGAGCTTCTACTACTTCACGCTGGCCACGCTCGTCATCGTGACAGCCGGGCTGCTCGCAGTCGCTCGATCGAACTGGGGACTGATCCTGCGCGCGATCCGTGGCGACGAGGCGACCTGCCAGGCAGCCGGGCTCGACATCACCTTCTACAAGATCGCTTCGCTGGTGATCAGCGGAGCGATCGCCGGTGCGGGCGGGGCCATCTATGCGCACTACCAGCTGCAGGTCAGTCCGGCGCTGTTCGAAGTGGTGACCTCGATCACGGTCATCACCATGGTCTACGTCGGCGGCATGGCGTCGATCTATGGTCCGGTCGGCGGCGCGATCCTGCTGGTGCTGCTCACCGAACTGCTGCGCGACTTCGGCGAATGGCGGCTGATGATCTACAGCGTGGTGCTGATCCTGATCCTGTTCTTCCTGCCGCGCGGCTTCATCGCACCCGTGTGGCAGCGGTTCAAGGGCAGCCTCGGGAGGTCGTCGTCATGAGGGGCGCAACCGTCCTGCAGGTTGCCAACCTGACCAAGCGGTTCGGCGGACTGGTGGCCGTCAATGACGTCAGCTTCGATGTACGCACCGGCGAGATCGTCGGCGTGCTCGGCCCCAACGGCGCGGGCAAGACCACGCTGTACAACCTGCTGACCGGCTTCATTCCGCCCGACGAGGGCACGATCCGCTTCATGGGCGGCGAACTGCGCGGGATGGCGCCGCACAAGATCGTCCGGCTCGGCGTGTCCCGAACCTTCCAGCTGTGCCGGCCCTTCGTCGGCATGACCGTGCTCGAGAACGTCCTGGTCGGCTGCCTGGCGCAGCCCGTGCCCCCGCAGGGGCGCGAGGCGAGGGCCCGCGAACTGGTCGAACAGGTTGGCCTGGCCGGCAAGGAGGGCCTGGCCGTCGAAGTGATGTCCTACGGTGACCAGCGTCGGCTCGAGATTGCCCGGGCGCTCGCCACCGGACCGAAGCTGCTGCTGCTCGACGAGCCGTTCGCCGGGCTCGGCTCGGGCGAGATCGCCGACCTGTCGGCGCTGATCCGCCGCATCCATACCGAGAGCGGCCTCACCGTGATGCTGATCGAGCACAAGCTGCACGAGTTCATGAAGCTGGTCGATCGGGTCATCGCGCTCGATTTCGGCGAACTGATCGCCGACGACGTCCCCGAGCGCATCGTCACCCACCCACGGGTCGTCGAAGCCTATATCGGTGGTGCCGCGCCGGACCCGCAGGAGGAGGCATGAAGACGCTGCTCGAAGTGGGCGCACTGTCGGTCTGGTACGGCAAGGCAATCGCGCTCGAGAACGTGTCGCTCACGGTTGCCGAAGGCGAGATCGTTGCCGTGCTGGGGCCCAACGGCGCCGGCAAGTCCACGCTGCTCAAGGCCGTGTCGCGGATGCAGGCTTCGCAGGGAACGTTGACCCTGCGCGGCGAGTCGCTGCAGAACTTCGCCGCCCACGAAGTGGTCGGCAAGGGAATCTGCCATTGCCCGGAAGGCCGCAGGCTCTTTCCCGAACTCACCGTGCTCAAGAATCTGATGCTCGGTGCTTACCTGCGTCGTGACCAGGCCGCGGTCGAGCGCGACCTGGACTTCGTCTATTCGCTGTTCCCCATCCTGAGCGAGCGCGCCGGCCAGATCGTCGGGACGCTGTCGGGCGGTCAGCAGCAGATGGTGGCGATCGGCCGCGCCCTGATGGGCGATCCGTCGCTGCTGCTGCTCGACGAACCCTCGGTGGGCATCGCACACAAGCTCAAGCTCGAGATCTTCGATGCCATCGAACGCATCCGCGGCAGCGGCACCGCAATCCTGATGGCCGAGCAGGACGCGCAGTCGGCGATGCGCATCGCCGACCGGGTCTATGTGTTCGAGCACGGCCAGGTCGGCCGGGAAGGGCCGAGCGCCGAACTGCGCGAGGATGACTACATCCGGCAGGCTTATCTGGGGGTGGCCTGATTCCACCGGCCCCGAGGACCGCCGGGGCGTGAACGGCTTTGTGTGCCTGAGCAATGCCTCGACTTCGGACGGGTCAGGCCTGAGGCGACGGTCCATCGCCGATGGCTGACAGTGCCCAGTCGGTGAAGACTTCCACCTTGCGCGAATAGCGCTGTGCGGCCGGGCGGACCAGATAGTGTCCCATGTCCGGCCGCACGACAGGGGCCTGGAACGGCCGGATCAGCCGGCCGCTGGCGAACTCCTCCTGCAGCATCGCAGTTTGCCCGATCGCAATGCCAAGTCCGTCCAGTGCGGCCTGCCAGGTCAGCACCGAGGTGCTGAAGCTCATCCGTTCGACATTCGCTGCCACCTCTGTCCGCCCGGTCGCCGCCAGCCAGTCCTCCCAGTCGGTGCGTCGGTAATAGGAGACCAGCAGCCGCTCGGTAAGCAAATCGTCGAGATCTTTCGTCGTTCCCTGCGCTCGTTCGGCGAACTGCGGCGAGCACACCGGTTCGATCTGGTCCTCGAACAGCAGATCGACCGTGGTGCGTGACCAACTGCCGTTGCCGAACTGGATCGCCAGGTCCACCTGATCGCGATCGAAATCGACCTCCCGGACGCCGTTCGAGATGACGATCTCGATATCGGGGTGGCGTGCCCGGAAGTCGGGCAGGCGCGGAATCAGCCACTTCGCAGTAAAGGTGGTGTAAGTGCGTACTTTCAGTACGCCGGTGGTGTGCTCGTCGAGCAGCTTCTCGGTTGCCTGCGACAGGGCTTCGAATGCGGGAATGATTTGCCGGGCGTAGGCCCTGCCTGTCTGGGTCAGGCTGACGCCGTGGCGTTCCCGACGGAACAACTCGACCCCGAGATAGTTTTCCAGGGTGGCGACCTGCCGGCTTACCGCGGACTGGGAGACATGCAGTTCCTGGGCGGCCAGCGTCAGGTTTTCGGCACGCGCCACGGCCTCGAAGACCCGAAGGGGATTCAGCGGGGGGAGCCTGCGCGCCATCAGAACCTCGGTTGCTTGTGAGAAAGAGAGGGAGAGAGGGGGTCAGGTATTACGATACATCATGTCTGGAGGACCAATGCGTAGTTCCTGAGCGCGGGGTGGGACTGCACAATCCCCACCATCCGAAGAACAGCGTAGGGATTGGCATGGATTTCGAGTTGAGTGACGAGTACCGGGCGTTTGCCGAGTCCGTCCGCCGCTTTGCCCAGGACAGGCTGGCAGCCGGTGCGCTGGCACGCGCGCACTCGCCAGCCTACCCATGGGATGCTGCCCGCATGCTCGCCGAGCAGGGTTTGCTGGGGCTGGCATTTCCGGAATCCGATGGCGGGCAGGGCGGATCACTGATGCATGCGGTGCTGGCCATCCAGGAGGTGGCGCTCGCCTGCCCGAAGAGTGCCGACATCATCCAGGCGGGGAACTTCGGGCCGATCCGCACCTTCGTAGAGTATGCCTCTGCGCAGCAGAAGGCGAAGTATTTGCCTGACCTGCTGGCCGGACGAAAGCTCATCGCCCTCGGCATGAGTGAACCGGAGGCGGGCTCCGCCGTGACCGAGCTCAGCACGCACGCCCGCATCGAAGGCGACGAGGTGGTGATCAATGGCAGCAAGGTCTTCTCGACACACAGTCCGGAAGCTGCCCTGTTCCTCGTCTATGTCCGCTTCGGTCCCGGTGTGGGCGGGATCGGATCGGTGCTGATCGAGCGCGACACGCAAGGTTTCCAGTTGGGTCGACCTTCAGCCTTCATGAGCGGCGAAACCTGGAGCCAGATGTACTTCGATGAATGTCGTATTCCGAAAGGCAACATCCTGCTCGGCAAGGGAGGGTTCAAGAAGCAGATCTCAGGTTTCAACGTCGAGCGACTGGGCAACTCGTCGCGTTCATTGGCGCTGGGACGGCACTGCTTCAATGTTGCCCGCGAGCACGCCGCGGTCCGCAAGCAATTCGGCCGGCATCTCTGTGAGTTCCAGGGAATTCAGTGGAAATTCGCCGAGATGAAACTCAAGCTCGAATCCGCGCAGTTGCTGCTCTACAAAGCGGCCCTGGAAGGCGAGCATGGCCTGCCCGGTGCGCAGAGCACGGCCATGGCCAAGCTCGCCTGCAATCTGGCCGGCTGGGAGGTGGCCAACGAAGCCTTGCAGATCATGGGGGGCACCGGCTACAGCCAGGAATCCATTGTCGAGTACTGCGTGCGACGCATCAGAGGCTGGATGATCGCCGGAGGATCAGTCGAGATCCTGAAGAACCGGATTGCCGAAGGCGTGTTCGAAAGGAGTTTTTCGCAGCGTCTCCCGGCTGCGTGACCAGGCACGAGCAGACGGCGAAACCAGAACACGATGCACGGAACGGAAAGAAGATGTCGAGCAGTTCAGCTCTGAATGTGGCTGTCGACCGGCCCGCGCTCGCCCATGCGCTGCTGGCACCGGCCAGCGTGGCGATCGTCGGTGCCTCCGACGATGCCGGCAAGACAAGTGGCCGGCCGCTGAGGTTTCTGCGCGCCGCCGGCTTCCAGGGGCGGGTCTACCCGGTCAACGCACGCCGCGCGACGGTACAGGGCGAGACCGCCTATCCCACGCTCACTGCCCTGCCTGAGGTGCCAGAGCATGTCTTCATCCTGACGCCGACCGAAGGCGTCCTCGACGCGGTCAGCGAATGCGCGAAGCTGGGGGTGAAGGTGGCGACCATACTGGCGGGAGGCTTCGCAGAGGCCGGTCCGGAAGGTGCCGCTCGCGAGCAAGCGCTCCTGACGGCAGTCCAGGGATCGGGGGTGAGGCTGCTGGGCCCCAACAGCCTCGGTCTGGTGCGCCCGTCCACCGGTCTGCTGCTGACCGCCAACGCTGCCTTCGCCGAACCGGAGATTCCGGCCGGCAAGGTCTTCGTCGCTTCGCACAGTGGCAGCATGATCGGTGCGCTGGTGTCGCGGGGCAAGGCCCGGGGCTTAGGCTTCGCCGGTCTCGTCTCGGTCGGAAGTGAGCTCGACCTCAGCTTGGGCGAGATCTGTGCGGCGACCCTGGACGATCCCGGGATCGAAGGCTATCTGCTGTTTCTCGAAAGCCTGAAGCACGGTGCGCAATTGCGGGAGTTCGCCCTCCAGGCCGCGCGGCGCGGCAAGCCGGTGATTGCCTACAAGCTGGGCCGTTCGGCAGCGGCGGCTGAGATGGCGGCCACGCATACCGGGGCGCTGGCCGGCGAGGACGACGTCGCCGATGCGTTCTTCAAAGGCCTGGGAATCATCCGGGTCGACATGATCGAAACCCTGCTCGAAACCTTCCCTCTGGCGAGAAGGCTCGCCTGCGCGCGGGTGCAGCCGGGGCGCAAACGGGTGGGGGTCGTCACGACGACGGGAGGTGGCGCGGCGATGGCTGTCGACCAGTTGGGCGTGCGCGGTGTGGTCGTCGAGCCACCGTCGGCCCAGACGCTGGCGCGTCTGGCCGCAGCGGGTGTGCCCAGCCAGCCGGGGCGGGTGCTCGATCTGACATTGGCCGGCACCCGCTACGAGGTGATGAAGGCGGCACTGGACATCCTGCTGGAAGCACCGGAGTTCGACCTCGTCCTGGCGGTCGTTGGCTCTTCTGCACGCTTCCAGCCCGATCTGGCCGTCAAGCCGATTCTCGATTCGGCGAACGCTGCCCGGCCGTTGGCGGCCATGTTGGTCCCCGATGCGCCGATTGCGCTGGCGCAGCTGACGGCCGCTCAAGTGCCCTGTTTTCGGACTCCGGAGGTCTGCGCCGACGCGCTCGCTGCAGTACTGGCGCGCGCCGAGCCCAGCGCGGTGTCGCAACTGGCGCTGCCGTCGGCAAAGCGGTCCCGATACCTCAGCGAGCGCCGGGCATACGAGGTGCTCGACCGGCTGGGTATTCCGCGGGCGGCAACGGACACTGTGCCGCTGGCGGGTGAACTGCCCGATCTTCCGTTCGATTTCCCGCTGGTCGCCAAGCTGTGTTCCGAAGAGATTCCCCACAAGACCGAAATCGGCGGCGTGATCCTGAACATCGCCGACAAGGTGAGCCTGCAGGAAGCCATGGCGACGCTGCGCGAGAATCTCGCCAGGAATGCGCCCGGCGTCAGCTGCGATGAAGTCCTGCTTCAACCGATGTGCACCGGTCTGGCCGAAGTGCTGATCGGTTATCGCATTGACCCCGATGCAGGGCCTCTGGTCATGCTTGCCGCGGGGGGTATCTGGGCGGAGGTCATGCGCGATCGTAGCCTGCGGCTTGCGCCGGTAACCCGGGACGCGGCGCTGCAGATGATCGATGAGGTCGTCTCGCTGCGGACAGTCACGGGCTTGAGAGGCCGGACGAAGGGCGATCTCGAGGCCTTGGCCGACGCGATCGTCGCGCTGTCGAAGCTTGCCGAATATCCCGAACTCTCGATCGTGGAGGCCGAAGTGAATCCCATGCTGATTCTGCCGCAGGGCCGGGGCGTGCTTGCAGTCGACGCCCTGGTAGTGCAGTCGTGAGCCGGCCTACTGCGCTGGAAGTCGCTGCCGAGTTCGGCGCGCAGCCGCCGGCAGCAATCGACTCGGAGGAGATTCTCCATCATGCCAAGCGTGCCGTGCTCGACTGGCATGCGGCGGCCATCCCCGGCGCAGTCCAGGCCCCGCCGGTGCTGCTCGAAAAGGTGCTGGCCGACGAACTCGACCGCGGTCCGTCCGCCCTCGTGCTCGGCCGGCGGGCAACGACGCGGGCCGCTGCGTTTCTCGACGGCACTGCCGCCCATACGGTCGAGGTCGACGACATCTTCAAGCAGGCAATCTATCACCCGGGGGCGCCGACGATTGCCGCTGCCCGGGCCGTGGCACGCGAGGTCGGGGCGTCCGGTCGGGACTTTCTGCGCGCCACCACCGTTGGCTACGAGATCTCGACCAGGATAGGTGCCGCCATGGGGCGCGCGCATTACCGGTACTGGCACAACACCGGCACTGTCGGCGCCTTCGGGGCGGCCGCGGCCGCAGCGGTGCTGTACAGACTGGATGCGGGGCGCTTCGCCCACGCGCTGGCAACCGTTGCAACGTTCGCTGCAGGACTCCAGCAAGCGTTTCGCATGGACTCCATGTCCAAGCCCATGCATGCCGGG
>JBAYOD010000049.1:0-16726 GCA_041678445.1 Burkholderiaceae bacterium
CGTGTCTCGATCAATCGGAACAAATCTGCTCATCCCAGGACCCACCCAGTGCGCTACGCTCAAGGCTCGATCTTAGCCGGCCACCGACTCATCGTGGTGGCCGATACTCCGACAGACTCCTAGAATTGCACGAACAGGAGCTTTGACATGACGCGATTCTTCCGATGGTTCCCGGCCGTGCTGGCAGCCTTGCTGCTGTCGGGTTGTGGCTACAACGCGATTCAGCAGACCGACGAGGCGACCAAATCGGCCTGGTCCGAGGTGCTGAACCAGTACCAGCGCCGCGCCGACCTGATCCCGAACCTCGTCAACACGGTCAAGGGCTTCGCCGAGCAGGAACGCGAGGTGCTGATCGCCGTCACCGAAGCGCGCTCACGGGTCGGGCAAGTGCGCGTCGACCCGAGCGACCCCGCTTCCCTGCAGCAGTTCGAAGCGGCCCAGGGGTCGATGGGCAGTGCGCTGTCGCGCCTGCTGGTGGTGGCCGAGAACTATCCGCAGCTGAAATCCGACGCGAACTTCCGCGATCTGCAGGCTCAGCTCGAAGGCACGGAGAACCGCATCAGTGTGGCGCGCCGCCGCTACATCGATGCGGTCGAGCAGTACAACGTTCTGGTCCGGCAGTTTCCGGCCAACCTGACGGCGATGGTCTTCGGCTACAAGGCCAAGCCGCAGTTTGCGGTCGAGAACGAAAGCGCGATCGCGCGCCCGCCGGCCGTGGATTTCGGCCGTGGGACGCCCGCCGGTTCGGGCGCGAACTGAGCACCGGGCACGCCGAACCGGAGCCGGGGAGGTGTTCGCCGTGAGGCTGCGCTGGCTGTACGCCGCGCTCCGGGTGGCGCCGCGCGGCCTGTACGCCGCGCTCTGGGCGCTGGCCATGCTCGTGCTGATGCCGGCGACGATCCAGGCCCAGGACGCAATGCAGCCGGTGCCGCCGCTGCAGGCGCGGGTCACCGACCTGACCGGCACGCTGGACGCCGCCACCATCGCCCGGATCGAAGCGCGGCTGGCCGGCTTCGAGGCCAGCAAGGGCAGCCAGATCGCCGTGCTGATGATTGCCTCAACCCGGCCCGAACCGATCGAAGCCTACGCGATCCGGGTCGCCGAGGCCTGGCAGATCGGCCGCGGCCGGATCGACGGGCAGCGCGTCGACGACGGCGTGCTGCTGGTCGTGGCCAAGGACGACCGGCGGCTGCGCATCGAGGTCGGTTACGGACTCGAAGGCGTCATTCCCGACGCCCGCGCCCGCCAGTTGATCGACACCGTGATCACGCCCCACTTCCGGAAGAACGACTACGCGGGTGGTGTGGAGGCAGGGGTCGATGCACTGATCCGGCTGATCGATGGTGAAGCGTTGCCAGCGCCAGGCGCCCCCGCCCGTGCCGACGACACCGGCAGCGACTGGGTCGCGCTCGCGCTGTTCTCATTCTTCGTCGGCATCATTCTGCGCCAGTGGTTCGGCGGTTTGTTCGGGGCCGCGGCTGGCGCGCTGGCCGGCGGTGGCAGCGCCGTGGTGTTCGGCGCCAGCCTGCCGGCCGCGGCCGTCGTGGCCGCCGCCCTGTTCATGCTGCTGCTGGCCATCGGCCCGGGCGGCGGGTCGATGGGGCAGGTCGGCCGGCACACCTGGCGCTCGGGGCCGGACGGACCGCCCGGTGGCTTCGGCGGCGGGGGGCTGCGCGGTGGCGGCATGCGGGGCGGTGGGGGCTTTCGAGGTGGCGGCGGTTTTCGCGGTGGCGGCGGCGGCTTTGGCGGCGGCGGCGCCTCGGGAGGCTGGTGATGCCGGCGCCGCGCGGGCTCGCCCGGCTCTGGTCGCACCTGTCATGGGGGGCGCAGCGGGCACGGCGCGCCTTTCCCGACGAACTGCTGCAGCGGGTCGGGCAGGCGGTTGCCGACGGCGAGCGGCGGCATTCGGCCGAGATCCGGGTCGCGATCGAAGCGGCCCTGCCCTGGCATCGGGTGCTGCGCAAGCTGAGTTCCCGCGAGCGCGCCGTGGAAGTATTCTCGGAACTGCGGGTCTGGGATACCGAGGGCAACAACGGTGTGCTGCTCTACCTGCTGCTGGCCGATCACGCGATCGAACTGGTCGTCGACCGCGCCGCCCTGGCAGCGCTCGGCGCGCCGGCGCTCGACGCAGTCTGCCAGGCGCTGGGTGACGCGCTGCGCCAGGGGCGCACCGATGAAGGCCTGCTGGCAGCAGTCGGCGAGTTGAACCGCCTGCTTGCCGAGGTGTTCCCGCCATTGGCTGCGGAAGCGCAGGTCAACGAGTTGCCGGATCGGCCGGTGCGGATCGGGGGGCGGTGACATCCTGCAAGCCGCTGGCCTTCACCTCCTGCAAGCCCCTGGCCGTCACCAGCTCCCCGGCTGCTTCGACGAACGCGCGCAAGCGCTGCTCGTAGATCTCGCCGCCTGCTCGGCTCACGCCCGAGTGCGAAGCGCCTTCGACCTTCAGCAGCTCCCTGAGCCCGCCGCGCACGCCGGTGGCCGCGGCGTGCAGCCGGTCGCTCATCTCGTGCGGCACCACGCGATCGGCGGTGCCGTGAATGAAGAGCAGCGGCTCATCGACCGTTTCCACGCGACCCAGCGAGTCGAAACGCTGGGTGACCAGCCAGCGCAATCCCGGTAGCCAACCCCATCGGGTGCCGGCGGCCAGGTCGGCGATGCTGGTGAAACCCGACTCTACGATCACGCCGGCCAGCGCGTGCGCCGTTTCGCCTTCGGCAGCCAGCCGGATGGCGAGCGCCCCGCCCAGGCTATGTCCGTAGACGAAGCGCCTGGCGGGGTCGGGTTGCCGGCGCTTCAGTTCCTCGAAAGCGGCCAGCACGTCCTCGAAGGCGCTGTCCTCGGAGGGTAGTATCGGCGTGCTGTCGCCGAAGCCGCGATAGTCGATCGCCAGCATGTTGAAACCGAGTTCGTGCCAGCGGCGTAGCCGGAACACGCTGTTGTGCAGGTTCCAGCGCGAGCCGTGCAGGTAGAGTGCGGTCGGCGCCGCGTGCGCAGGCGAGGAGGCCGCGCCCCGGGACATCGAAGAAAGCGAAGGCGCCGGCAGGTACCAGGCGTGCACCCGGTCCCCGTTGGCCAGCACGATGTCGAAGCGCTCGGTGCCCTCCGGCGCCTCGCTGTACCAACGGGTTTGCGCCTGTCCCACCTGGAAGATGGCTCCCCGCTGCCAGGTATCCAGAGCCGCGCATCCACCAACCGACGCCAGCAGCACGAGCGCCGCGATCAAGGCTCTCAACTTCATCGAATGCTCAGTCGATCGTGGTGCCGGGGGTTTTCAGCGCCCGCCGGGCCGGCGCCGGCCGTCAGGCCAGGATCGCCTCGACCCGCTCCCCGACATCCAGCAGGTCTGCGTCACCCCGGTAGCGTCCGACCAACTGCAGCCCGACTGGCAGCGCCGTGCCTGCCGGGTCGGCCGGATCGCTGGCGAAACCGGCCGGGATCGACAGCGCCGGATGCCCGCTCACCGTGACCCAGTAGCAGCTCTTCACCCAGTCGATGTAGGTCGCCAGCGGCTTGCCGTCGATCTCGGTCGGGAAGGGCTGGCTGTGGGCGAAGGGCAGAACCTGGGCGGTGGGCAGCAGCCAGGCGTCGAAGCCGGTGAGGAAGTCGGCGAAGCGGGCGAAGATCGCACTGCGCTGGGCGAGGGCCGTGCCGATCCGCTCGGGGGTCAGTGCGAGGCCCTGTTCGATGTTCCAGACCACGGTGTCCTTGATCCGGCTGCGGTCGCTGCGGTAGAACGCGCCGAAGTTGTCGACGAAGTGGCGGGCGCGCAGCACCTGGAAGCATTCGTCGGCAGCGCTGAGGTCCGGGCTGGCTTCGACGAGTTCGATGCCGGGGTGGCGGCGCAGCCGGTCGAGTGCGTGCTCGATGGCCTGGCGCACCGGCGCGGCCACGGGCATCGAACCGCCGACATCGATCGACCAGGCGAGCCTGAGCGGTCGCCGGGCGGCGGCCTGGCGGGCCGCCTGGGCTTCTGCGATGACGGCAAGCCATTGCGCGAGCGGCCGGGGCGGCATCGGCGCGTGGATGGCCTGGTGGATCCAGCGCAGGTCGGCCACGCGCGGGGCCATGCCGTCGACGGTGTTCAGGGTGTTGAAGCGGTCGTTGTCGGCCTGAAGTTCGGGGGCTGCGACCGACGAGGGCCGCAGGCCGGCGACGCCGCAGAACGAGGCCGGGTTGCGCAGGCTGCCGCCCAGGTCGGAGCCGCAGGCGATCGCGGCCATGCCGGTTGCCACCGCTACCGCACCGCCGCCGGTCGAACCGCCGCAGGTCCGGGTCGGGTCGTGCGGATTGGCGGTGGTGCCGAGCACGGTATTGAAGGTCTGGGCGCCAGCCGCGAACTCGGGCACGTTGGACTTGCCGATCAGGATCGCGCCGGCGCCGAGCAGGTGCTGGACGATGCCGTCATTGGCTTCGGGAACGTGGTCGGCGAAGAGCGGCGAGCCGAAGGTGGTGCGCAGACCGGCCGTGCGGTGGGTGTCCTTGGCGGCATAGGGCAGGCCGGCCAGAGGGCCGACCGGCTGGCCGGCCCGGATGGCTTCGCCGGCCCGCTCGGCGGCCTCGCGAACCGCTTCGCGAGCGACTCGCGTGGGGAGGGCGTTCAGGCTGGCATCCAGCCGGTCGATCGTCGCAAAGCACGCGTCGACCAGTTGTGCAGGCGTGCGGGCGCCGGACAGGAAGTCGCCGAGCAGATCGGCAAGCGGGGGCAGCGGGGTGGGTCGGCTCATCGGCGGCAGCTCCGGTCGGGGGGATCGGCCTGCGCGCGGACGGTGCCGGCCTGTTCAGGTCGTGGCGCGCAGCATCCGTCGGCAGGCTCTGGCGTCGATGCCCAGGCCGTATCCGAAGGCCAGGGCATCGGCCGAATCATACAGCCGGCCAGTGCGCTCGGCCGGCGGGCAGGCCGCCAGTTCGGCTCGGTAGGCGGCGATTTCGGCACGCAACCGATAACGCGGATCGGCGAGGTAGCGCAGCAGATGGATGACCGCACCGCCGCGCCAGAACTGTTTGCAGTGTTCGAGTTCGTGAACCAGCGTCGGCCAGTCGTCCTGGTAGCTGTCCTGCAGGAGAACGATGGGTCCGAGGCTGATGCCGATGATGCGGCCGGGCAATCGTCGCACGATGAGGACGGGCACCGGAACGACCCGCCAGATGGAGTGGATGCGCAGTTTCATTGCAGAGATGACTAGCAACATCCGGGCCTGACAGATGATTCTGATTCGCATCAATGGCTTGCGGGCGGCGTCGGGACTCACGGCCGACGGAATGTCAAGAATTCCGACACTCGGGGCAGGCATCGGAGGACACTCGGGGGCAGGCATCGGAGGGCGCTCGGGGCAGGCATCGAAGAGGCTGTCGTGGCCGGTGCCGGCAATGGTATAAACGGGCCACGCAAACAACGGGCCACGCAAATCTCCCGCAAGCCGGACCCGTTCGCCTCGATCCGGACCCCTGACCTTGAAACTGCTGATCGTCCCCGTCACCCCCTTCATGCAGAACTGCTCGTTGCTGGTCTGCGAGCAGACGAATCGCGTTGCCGTCTTCGATCCGGGGGGTGATCTCGACCGGGTCGACGCCGCGCTCGCCGAAACCGGCGCGAGCCTCGACAAGGTCTTTCTCACCCACGGCCACATCGACCACTGCGGGCAGGCAGCCGAATTCGCCACGCGCCATGGGGTGCCGCTCGAAGGCCCGCAACGCGAAGATGCGTTCTGGATCGACCAGTTGCCCGAGCAGGGCAAGCGCTTCGGCCTTGCGCAGCTCGACGCCTTCGAGCCGGATCGCTGGCTGGAGGATGGCGATACGGTCAGCTTCGGCGCCCAGCAGCTCGAGGTCTATCACTGCCCCGGCCACACACCTGGCCACGTCGTGTTCTTTCACCGCGCAGCGCGCCTGGCGATCGTGGGCGACGTGCTGTTCCAGGGCTCGGTCGGACGCACCGATTTCCCGCGTGGCGACCCGGCCGCGCTGGTGCGCTCGATCACCACCAGGCTGTGGCCGCTGGGCGACGACGTGGCCTTCGTGCCCGGCCACGGCCCGATGTCCACCTTTGGCGACGAACGGGCCGGCAACCCCTTCGTCGGCGACGCGGCGCTGGCGCGGGCCGGCCAGGCCTAGCGACCTGCGCGGCCCGACCTGCGCGGCCCGACCTACGCGGCCCGACCTACTTCCTTGCGCCCCAGGAATCCCGCAGCGTCACCGTCCGGTTGAACACCGGGGCGCCCGGTTTCGAGTCGAAGCGGTCGGCGACGAAGTAGCCGTGGCGCTCGAACTGGAAGCGGTCTTCGGGCCCGGCGCTGGCCAGTGTCGGTTCGAGCCGGGCCTGGATGACCCGCCTGGAGTCGGGGTTCAGCGCTTCCTTGTGGTCGCGCCCTTCGGCCTCGGGCTGTGCTTCCAGGTACAGGCGGTCGTAGAGCCGCACCTCGGCGTCGAGCGCATGCGGGGCGGACACCCAGTGCAGGTTGCCCTTGACCTTGTAGGCGTCGGCGCCTGGCGTGCCTGATTTCGAATCGGGGAAGTAGCGCGCCTGCACGGCGGTGACCTGGCCGTCGGCGTCCTTTTCGAAGCCGGTGCACTCGATCACGTAGCCGTAGCGCAGCCGCACGCGATTGCCCGGGAAGAGCCGGAAGAAGCCCTTGGGCGGGTGTTCGGCGAAATCCTCGCGCTCGATCCACAGTTCACCGCTGATCGGGAACTGCCGCTTGCCGCGTTCGGGCTGCTTCGGATGAACGGGCGCCTCGCACGGCTCGACATGGCCTGCCGGCCAGTTGGTGATGACGAGCTTGAGCGGATCGAGCACAGCCACCGCCCGCGCGGCCTTGTCATCGAGGTCGTCGCGCAGCGCCCCTTCGAGCGCGCCGATGTCGATCCACGAGTTCGCCTTCGAAACGCCGCTGCGCTCGCAGAAGGTCCGGATTGCCTCCGGCGTGTAGCCGCGCCGGCGCAGCCCGACCAGAGTCGGCAGGCGCGGGTCGTCCCAGCCGTCGACCAGGCCGGCCTGCACCAGTTCGCGCAGCTTGCGCTTGCTGGTGACCGTGTAAGTCGGGTTGAGGCGGGCGAACTCGATCTGCTGAGGCAGCGGCGGGTCGAAGAAGCCGCCTTCGGCCAGGCGTTCGAGCAGCCAGTCGTAGAGCGGCCGGTGGTCCTCGAACTCGAGCGTGCAGATCGAGTGCGTGATGTTCTCCAGCGCGTCCTCGATCGGATGCGCATAGTCGTACATCGGATACAGGCACCAGGTGTCGCCGCTGCGATGATGTTCGGCGAACCGGATCCGGTACAGCACCGGGTCGCGCAGGTTCATGTTCGGCGAGGCCATGTCGATCTTGGCGCGCACGACATGCGAGCCTTCCGGGTGCCGGCCCGCGCGCATCTCGCGCAGCAACGCCAGGTTCTCGGCCGGGCTGCGCTCGCGAAACGGCGAATTGCGCCCCGGCTCGGTCAGCGTGCCGCGGTTGGCGCGGATGGCATCGGCGTCCTGCGAATCGACATAGGCATGGCCGGCCGTGACCAGCCATTCGGCCATCAGGTAGAAGTGCTCGAAGTAATCGCTCGCGTAATAGAGATTGTCCTCGTCGCCGCTGTTCCACGAGAAGCCCAGCCAGCCCACCGCATCGAGGATCGAATCGACGTACTCCTGCTCCTCCTTCTCCGGATTGGTGTCGTCGAAGCGCATGTGACAGCGCCCGCCATAGTCGAGCGCCAGGCCGAAGTTCAGGCAGATCGATTTCGCATGCCCGATGTGCAGGTAGCCGTTGGGCTCGGGCGGAAAGCGCGTGCGGATCCGCGCCGGATCGATCGTCCCGGCACGGTGCGCCTGCGCCACGTCGGGCTGCCCCGCCCAGCGGCGTCCGGCATGGCGGCCCGCCTGCAGGTCGGCGTCGATGATCGTGCGGATGAAGTTGCTGCCCGAGGCAGCGGACGGTGAGTCAGGGGCGGGTGCGTCGGTAGCGGAGGCGGTCATGAGCTCGTGAAGCGGGCGCGGCAAACTGCCGATGAGGGATTGTATCGGTCACTCGCTGCGGCGCCCGGCCTCTGGGGCCAGTGGCCAGGGCGCACCGTTGCTGGGCTGCGTGACGAATGGGGTGGTGGTCGGCATGATGATGACGTGGAGCGCGTCTCCATGATGAGTCGTGGCAAGAATTCGTGGGTGTATGTTGTATCGATGCGCGATACGATTACAGATGACGATCAGGTCATTCACTACCACTGAGGGTCATCGTGCCGAACATGCATAACCCGCCGCACCCTGGCGAAACGCTTCGCGAAGATGTGCTGCCGGCCCTTGGTCTCTCGGTGACTGAGGCGTCGAAGCAGCTTGGCGTTACCCGCGTTTCACTCTCGCGTGTGCTCCACGGCCATGTCGGAATCTCGCCGGAGATGGCGGTGCGGATCGAGCGCTGGCTCGGCCGCGATCAGGGCGGCGCGGCCGAGGTCTGGCTGGCGCAGCAGAGTGCCTACGATCTCTGGCGAGCGCGGCAGGTCCTGGCCGCGTAGGCGATTCCGCCCGCTCGAGCCTTGGCGAGCTGGCGTCGACTGCCAAGTATGGTGGCCGCGGCACTTGCGCACTTGCAGTAGCATGCCGAGCCGCCGTCGGGCGGCTGGAACCCGACGCGCTGCTGCACGGACGCTCGACGGCGCGCGTATGAAATGAAGCCACTGTTCTACGGCTGGTGGGTGGTAGCGGCCTGCGTGCTGTTCGCCACCATCAGCTGGTCGCTGGGCGTCTTCGGAATGGGCGTCTATGTGTACGCGCTGACGCAGGGGCAGGGGTTCTCGATCAGCACGGTGTCGATTGCCGTTACCTCGGCCTATCTGGTCGGCGCATCGTGCACGGTGATGGTCGGGCGCGTCATCTCGCGCCGGGGGCCGCGCCCGGTCGTCGCCGTGGGCATCGTGGTGATGGCGGCTGCGGTGGCCGCCTTGCCGTACTGCGGGCAGCGCTGGCAACTCCATCTCGCCTTCGTGGTGCTCGGCCTGGGCATGGCCTGCCTGTCGACCAACACCATCGGCAGCACGTTGGCGCCCTGGTTCGAGCGCTTCCAGGGCCGCGCGATGTCCACCGCCATGCTGGGCGCCAGCATCGGCGGCATGATCGGCACGCCGCTGCTGATCGCCGGAATCAGGACCTGGGGTTTCCAGACGACCACGGCCGTCGCCGCTGCCGTTGCGCTGATCGCGGTGCTGCCGCTGGCTGTCTGGGTGCTGAAGTCACGCCCCGAGGACATCGGGCAGTGCCCGGACGGGATCGTCACATCGAGCCCGCAGGCCGTGGTGACGGCGGCCTGGGGCCTGGGGGCGGCCATTGCCACCCGGCAGTTTCGCAGCCACGTGGTGGCCTTCGGGGCGGGTCTGATGATCCAGATCGGATTCCTGAGCCACCATGTACCCATCGCCATCCCGGTGCTGGGCGTGCAGGGCGCAGCCACCGCCGTGCTGGTTGCGGCCGTCGCTGCCTTCGTCGGCCGGCTGCTGCAAGCCCGCTATGCCGACCGGATCGACGCGCGCAAGACCGCTGCGGGCATGCTGCTGCTGGCGGCTGCATCGCTGGTCGCCATGGCATTGCTTCCCGGCGCCTGGGCCTTGATGGTGTCGAGCATCACCTACGGGCTGACGATCGGCAATGTGACGACCCTGGCGCCGATGGTCATCCGGCGGGAGTTCGGGGCCGCGTCGTTCGGCGTGGTCTTCGGGCTGGCCGCGATGCTGAACCAGCTTGCGATGGCCATCGGACCCATGCTGTTCGGCGTATTGCGTGACCTGTTCGGCAGCTATCGGCAGGTACTGCTGATGGGCAGCGTCCTGGACGTGGCGGCGGCCTTCGTCATCGTCTGGGGCGGTCGGCGTGCGCTGGTGAGCCTTGATCCCCGGAGGCTGTGAAGGCAATGCCCGAACGTGAAGCCAGGGCAGCAAGCTTTCTGTCGAGGGTCCACAGCGAGGTATCGGGGGTGAGCAGCGCAGAGGCCAGCAATGTCATGTCGATGGCGCCGCAACCCGAGTCATGAAGCCGTTCTCGCTCGATCAAGCCAAGTGTTTCGTCGATGTCCGCAGTGGCCGCCTGCCGCAGCATTCTGAGATCGCTGATCGTGCGCCGGCGTGGCGCCGGGGGCGTTCCGCACGCGAGTTCGAGCACGACAAGCGGATGGCACAGCACCCGGTCGGCTGCCAGCAGGGATTGCAGCGCCAGGTTGGCGCGCCGGAAATGCGCGATCCAGACCGAGGTGTCGACGAGAACCTGGATCACTGACTAAGCGGTTCCACGGGTCGCCGGCGGGGAATATCCCCGATCGCGGGGGTTCGCCCGCCCAGGGCGGCGAGCCTTTTGCCAGCCTGCACGCGCACGAATACCTTGATGGCTTCCCGAAACAGGTCACTCTTGTCCATGTCGGGATCAGCAAGGTCGAGGGCCTTCTGATAGAGCTCGTCATCGATCGTGACAGTGGTTCGCATACCCAGTCTCATCATCAATTCAGACGTAGATTAGCATCAAAATTGATGACAGAGGATTATCTGGTCGGCCTGCAGAATGCGGTCATCAGCGTTCCCCGTAGTACGGAGGGTGGATTCCGCGGTACCCGAAACTGGCTGCAGCGCGGCGGCCATGGCCCACCACAGCCTGCACATGAAAGGGGCGCTGCCCGACGTGAAGGGAAGTCCCGCCATCCTGCCCCTGTCCGTGGCGATGAAGCAGCAGGAGCGCGAGTACCTGGAAGCCCTTGAGAGTTTCAGCAAGCCGGTGTGCGCGAGTCGCATTGCCGCAGGAAGACGAAACCGGGGGCACCTCGGATTTCTTATCTATTGATTCTGGGCTCCCGAGTACAATATCTCTCCTGAAGACTCCAAAGTATTTTTATAGGTCTATATGGAGTGTTTATGTCGAGAACTCCTGTCCCTGTATCTGTCGAGCGAGCCATCCAGAAGCTTGGCAGCGACATATCCTTGGCGCGTCGGCGTCGCCACATCTCCCAGGCCTCTCTGGCCGAGCGCATGGGTGCGTCCCTGTCTACCGTGCGCCGCATGGAAAAGGGCGATGTGCGCGTCCCCATTCATTTCTTTGCGCGTGCACTGCACGTTTTCGGTGAGATCCAGGCGCTGGAGCATCTGCTGGACACGCCCAATGACGAAATCGGTCTTTCGCTGATGGACGAACGCCTGCCCAAGCGTGTGCGCGGCAAGTCCGCCAGCGCATCGGGTGCCCTGTGATGGCAATCGTTGCACCCAGCCGCAAGCAGGTTCAGGTCTGTATCGGAAAGGCTGGCCTGCCGCTGGGCTCGCTCGTGTACATGAAGCAAGGCCGGCGCGAGAACTGCGCGTTCGCCTATGACGAGATCTGGCTGAACAATCCGGCGCGCTTCAGTGTGTCGGCCGACCTGCAACTGATGCCGGGCTACCAACCGCACAAGGCAGCATCGGTGCACGATTCCGTGTTCCATGGCGCGATCGCCGACACCGCGCCTGATGCCTGGGGACGGCGCGTCATTGCCCGTGACCATGCCAAACGCCGCAAGAATGATTCTCGGCTGTCGACCCTCACCGAGTTGGATTACTTGTTGGCGGTGGACGATTTCAGCCGAGTGGGTGCGCTACGTTTGCACGACCCGGACGGGAATTGGCACCGAACAGTTTCCGAGGGGCAGCGCAGCACGCCGCCGTTGATCGAGCTGGAACGCATCTATCAGGCCAGCCGCGCCGTCGAGCGCGGCCAGGAAACGGCCGAGGACTTGCGCTACCTGCAAGGCAAAGGCACTTCGCTGGGCGGCATGCGACCCAAGTGCACCCTGGTGGATGAGGACGGCCGACTGGCCATCGGCAAATTCCCGAGTGTGAACGATGCCCGCAGCGTGACCCGTGGCGAAGTGCTGGCTTTGAAACTGGCGGCACTTGCGGGCGTCGAGGCTGCGCCAGCGCGCATCGTCTTGCTCGGCGATGAGCCGGTCTCTGTCATCCGCAGGTTCGACCGCGACGAATCGGATGGCCGCATCCCCTACCAGTCGGCAGCCTCGATGTTGCAGGCTTCGCGTGAGGACGATCGCAGCTACACGGAGATCGCGGATGCCATCCGCTCTTACGGCCATGCGCCGACTGAGGATGTGCGGCAACTCTGGCGCCGCTTGGTGCTGAATCTGTTGATCACCAACGTGGACGATCACCTGCAGAACCACGGGTTCTTGCACGTGGAGCACGGTTTGTGGCGGCTGGCGCCAGCGTTCGATATCAATCCGTTTCCCGACAAGGATCCGGAATCCAAGACCTGGCTATCCGAGCAGGATGGTCCCATCACCGACGTGCAGATGTTGCTGGCACGCGCGCCTTACTTCGCGCTCGACAAGGCGCAGGCATTGGCTGTGCTGGGCGAGGTGCATGCTGCGGTAGCGAACTGGCGCAGGGTGGCCCTGAGCGCAGCGGTTGGGCTGCGTGTGGCTGATCTGGATGATTTCGCTCCAGCCTTCGAGCATGCGCAAATGGAGGCGGCTGCCGTGTTGCTCGGGCTGTAGTCGCCATCGACAAGCAGACCATGCGCGAGTTCGACAAGACCTGCCTGACGCCGGCGCTGCCCATGCCCCCCGAGCGCATTCGCGCGCTGCGCGAGCGCGAGCACCTGTCGCAACCGGTTTTTGCCCTCTACTTGAACGTGAGCAAGAATCTCGTGTCGGACTGGGGGCGCGGCGTGAAGAAGCCCGGTCAGCGGGTTCGATTCGTCGCCAGCGACCAGTTCGGTCAGTGCCCCGGCAACCTCGAGCAACTGCTCGTAGTGGCCTTCGTCGCGAATCGGGCCAGCCAGGCCGAGGTTCTGGTGAAGCTCCCCCCGGGGAGCGCACAGACTCTGCACGTTCATGTCCACTCTCCCTTGTCGTCCGGGTCGACAATTCACCGGCAGAGACCAGGCTGAGGTGAGGGTTTGCCTGGAGTACAAGGCGTTGTGTGGTTTTCAGCCTGATTTTGCTGGCAGATCATTGTTCCGATGCAGATCTCCGAGCAGGTGGTGCAGCTCGGACAGCGTATCCGGATCGCACGCATCCGGCGCGGCTGGTCTGTGGATGTCCGTTGGAGCGGCCAGCTATATGCGAACCGCGCCAGATGCTAGACTGGCCCGGTCTATATGTGGAGGCTCAGCAACCATGAATACTCGCACTGACGCCTTGCTGGACACGGTACTGGCTCTCCCTCCTGACGAGCGGTCCGAGCTTGTGGTCGCACTCCTGGATAGCCTGGAGGGCGAGGACCATCAAAGCATCGCAGACGCATGGCGTGATGAGATTCATCGTCGAAAGGAGGACATCAGCGCAGGGAGGGTTCGCCTCGTCCCGTGGGCCGAAGCCCGGAATCGCCTTCTTGCACTGTGAAGCACCTTCCCGTCATTACTTCGTCCTGAAGCGCTTTCCATTCAGCATTGTCTTCATGCTGACTGGCGATGCGATCGTCATCGTCGCCGTCAGCCACCATCGCAGACGACCAGGATACTGGCGCTCTCCAGCGGAGTAGGTTGGCGGGTGGGGGGCAAGCGGACCTTGGTAACGGTCGGGTCTGAGCCGTTCTTGGTGTCATTGATCGGTACACAGGAGCCACTCCGTGATCGCCGTAATGGAGCCACGGCGCGCTACCCTGCGTGTCCAACGAAGGTTCCCATGCCCATCCTCGTCGAAGAACTCTCGCGCAAAGCCCTCTCCCTCTCCCGGAGGAGCGGGTTCAACTCGCCGAGGAGTTGCTGGCTATCGTGCAGGAAATTGACGCAGGGGTGGAAGCAGCCCTGGGACGAAGAGATCAAGCGCCGCATTGCCGAGATCGACAATGGCACGGCCAAGCTGATCCCCGCTGAAGAAGTCTTTGCCGAGCTTCGCCGCCTGATCAAGTGAAGCCCCCAGGGTAGAGCCTGGTTCGGTACCCTGGACAACGCGTTCTCGTAGTGGCCAGCGACGGATATGTGTATCTGGTGCCGTTTGTCGAAGAAAAGGATCATTTTTTCCTCAAGACGGTGATTCCGAGCCGCAAGGCCACAAGAGACTATCTTGGCCGGGGTGAGCAAGATGCCGAGGAGTGATGGCTACGAGTCCGAACTGCTGTCTGCGTTCGAGAAAGATGCGTTGAAGTCGGTTGCGACGAAGGCTGAACTGTCCAGGTTCAAGGCGCTCGAAGAGGGCATGCCCTATCAGACGCTCATCGCGAGCATTCTGCACAAGTACGTTACGGGCCAGCTTTCCGAGCGAGAGGGAAAGCGTTCGCCGGCAGGGCCGAGGCAGAAGAAGGCGCCGACTCGTCGCACGGGCGAGGTCGACGTGTAGCCCTTCTCTGAACCGGATACGCCCTGGACTGCGAAGAGTCTGGCCGCCTGCTCACTCAACTGGTCGATGTGTGAACCTGCCGTCGTCGAGTCGGCTCATCCAGCGCGTGTTCCCGTTGGCCGGTACCACCGCACCGAAGTGTGCTGGAACCCGTATCGGCAGACGGAACTCAATCCACCTTCACACCCGCCTCCTGGAGAATCTTCGCGTTCAGCGGGATCTGTTCGGCCAGGAAGGCGCTGAATTCGGCCGGTGTCGTGGGCTTCGGCTGCAGGCCCATGGCAGCCATGCGCTCGCGCACGGCAGGCACGCCCAGCGCCTGGGTATAGGCGGCGTTCAGTTTGTCGATGACCTCGGCCGGCGTGTCGGCTGGCGCGAGCAGTCCGGTGAAGCCAGCCACCACGAAGCCGTCGAGGCCGGCTTCGCTGAAGGTGGGCACGCCGGGCAGGGTGGCGATCCGCTGCGGCATGGCCACGGCGATCGCCCGCAGCTTGCCGGCACGAACATGCTCGAGGGTGCCGCTGGCGGCCTCGAAGGTGATGCCGACGTGACCGGCCATGACATCGGTGATGGCCGGACCACTTCCCTTGTAGGGGACATGAACGAGGTCGATGCCGGCTTCCCGCTTCAGCATTTCCATGCCGAGGTGCTGCAGGGTGCCATTGCCAGCCGAGGCATAGCTGAGCTTGCCCGGTTGAGCCTTGACGAAGGCTAGGAACTCCGGCCAGGTCTTCGCCGGGAAGTCCGGATTCACGAGCAGCAGATACGACGAAGCGGCGATCTGGGTGACGGAGGCAAAGTCCTTGAGCGGGTCGTAGGCCACCTTCACCAGCAGGTGGTTGGTGGTGTGGCTGTTGATCGCCCACAGCAGGGTGTAGCCATCCGGGGCCGACCGGGCGACGTGGTCGGTGCCGATCACACCGCTTGCCCCGGCGCGGTTGTCGATCAGGATCGATTGCCCGAGGATCTTCTGCGCCTCCGCGCTGACCAGCCGCGAAAGCGTGTCCGAACCGCCTCCCGGTGGCCAGGGCACGACGACCCGTACCGGCTTGTCGGGAAAGGCGGCGGCAAACTGGCAGGCCAGCGCCAGGACGAGAGTCAGCAGGGGAGTCAGCAGGGCTTTCATGACGACTTCCTTTCGATGAAGTGGATGACGTTGCCGCAGGCGTGCGACGGGCCGACGAACAGGCCGTCCCGGTAGGACGTGTAAGGCACCTGGTTGCGGGTCAGGACGGCTTCAGCCTGCCGGATGGACGCAGTGCGCACCGCGTAGCCGACCGGGGCGGGCAGCGGATGCCGAGGCGGTTCGGACGAGCGTGTGCCCCAGGCCTGCGGGCCGAGCACGCACAGGGAACTGGCCGACAGATCGAAGACGAACTCATCGCTCCTCGGGATGCGGGGATCGATTCCGAGCACAGGCGCAAGCCGGGTCGCGGTCGCGGCGGGTTCGGGCGAGCACAGGTAGACGCAATCGAGCGCCAGAGCCCCGTTCGGGTGCTCGAGGAGGTGGGGCTGCCACATCACGTCGCGCGTCAGGTGTTCGGTGTACTGGAACTGCGCTTCCGGGAAAGTCGAAGTCGAGAAGCGCATGTTCCTGAAGGCCACGCGGCGCGATTCCGTTCCTGCCACGCCGAACGGGATCATCCGCTCGAGCTTTCTCTCGACATCGACGGGCAGGCCCGCGTCGGTCAGTTGCTGAACGGCCTCGGCCGAGGCTGGCCGGAACGCAACGATGTGGGGCCCCTCGTACTTGGCGACCAGCGCCTGGGCCGACGAGAACTTGCTGTCGTCGACGATGCCCAGTACTTCCAGATAGCCCTGCGACAGCATGGCGCAGCGGTTCGCGGAACCCCATTCCTCGATGGGGCCGCCGGGCGCGGCAGCGCCCCGGTGGTAGCTGCGCGGCGTCAGCTGGAAGCCCAGTTTTTCGAAGGCGGCCTCCGCGTGGTCGAGATTCCGGATGACGGTGCCGATGTGGTCCAGATCGATGGCGACGGGTTTCATGGTGTGTCTCGGTTCTCCTCGAGTGCATGGTCAGCGGCGGCGCTGGCGTGCAGCGCGGCGGTATCGAAAGCGGGGACCCCGATGTCCTGGCCGCGCATCAGGATCGGCAGTTCGGTACAGCCCAGGATCAGCCCCTGCGCGCCGCGCTCTGCCAGTGCCCGGGCGGCGTCGGCGATCACTGACCGGGCGTGGTCGGAAAACACGCCGGCCGACATCTCTGTATAGATCAGGCGATCGATTTCGCGGCGGTCCGGTTCTTCAGGGACCAGGACTGACAGGCCGTGGCGCGTGCGCAGCCGGCCCGCGATGAAGTCACCCTCCATCGTGGATCGGGTGCCGAGCAGGCCGATCGTCGCAAGCCCGGCCCTCCGCACGGCGGTTCCGGTCGCGTCGCCGATATGCAGCAGCGGCAGGCCGGCCGCCTCGGCCAGCCGGTCGGCTCTGCGGTGCGC